>JANNOF010000131.1:0-47816 GCA_031398925.1 Gloeobacteraceae cyanobacterium SOY_34_metabat_371
CATATAATTAGCACATTCGTAAAACTCATGACCTGTTCCCCTATGCCATTGAATGAGAAGGAACGCCTTACTGAACTCTATCGCTATAAATTGCTGGATACGCCCCCAGAAATCGCTTTTGATCGGATCACCGCTTTAGCCGCACGGCTTTTTAAAGTTCCTATTGCCATGGTGAGCTTAGTCGATGCCGACCGGCAATGGTTTAAATCCTGTTATGGCATAAACGGAATCGAAACTCCCAGGGAATGGGCCTTTTGTGCCTACGGGATCTTGTCTTCTGGAGTGCTGGTAATACCTGATGCGCGGTTGGATCCGCGTTTTGCCCAAAACCCATTAGTCACTGGAGAACCGAAGATCCGCTTTTACGCCGGAGCGCCCTTGGTGACTCCGTCGGGGCACAATCTAGGAATGCTGTGCCTGATCGACCATCAACCCCGTAGTTTTAGCGCCGAAGATTGTGCCAATTTGCAAGACCTCGCAGCGGTGGTCAGTAGTGAACTCGAACGCCGCCTAGCCGAGCGGGAACGTAAGCTTTTTGAAGAAAATAACCGCGCTTTGATCCAGGCGATCCCCGATGCCCTCCTACGCTTAGGCACGGATGGACAGATCTTAGACTGTAAGCCATCCCCCCAGAACCGGGTTTTAAGTTGTCCGGTGCAATGTACTATCAATGGAACCTTAGACCAGATTTTTACGCCAGACCTCGTCCACAGTCTCCGCAAACATCAAATCCAGGCCCTCCAAACGGGAACGATGCAAATATTTGAATTTCCCTGCTGGATCAATGGGATTGCCTATGAGTATGAGGGGCGCATTGTCGTAAGCGGGGATCAAGAAATCCTGTTGATCCTGAGGGATATTACCGAGCGCAAACGCTTAGAACGAGAGTTAATTGCTACCCGGGAACTTGCCCTCGAATCCTCCCGGATGAAATCAAGTTTTTTAGCCAATATGAGCCACGAGATCCGTACTCCGATGAATGGAGTAATCGGGATTGCAGAGCTTTTGCTGCATACCTCCCTTTCACCAGAACAAAGAGAATATGCCGAAACCATGCGCCAATCGGGGGAAGCCTTACTCACGATTATTAACGATATTTTGGATCTCTCTAAGATCGAAGCCGGTAAATTAGATCTCCATCAAACTAACTTTAATTTTCATAATGAAATCAAATACATCGGCACCTTTTTTCAACCCTCCGCTTTAAAAAAAGGGCTACAACTCAATTGGAACGTTGCACCGCATATTCCCACTAAACTTTACGGGGACGCGACCCGACTCAGGCAAATTTTGACTAATTTGATCGGCAACGCCCTGAAATTTACCGATCGTGGATCTATAACGCTAGACGTAACTCTTTTAGCGGCTACGGATCAACAGGTACAGCTACGCTTTGAGGTTACTGACACCGGAATTGGTCTTTCTGCCGAAGCCCAAGCTAAACTTTTTCAGGCCTTCATACAGGTTGATAATGCTTCTACCCGGCGCTATGGTGGCACCGGGCTAGGTTTGGTGATCTCGCGCCAACTCGTCGAAATGATGGGGGGGACTATTGGTGTTGAGAGTACTCCTGAGCGCGGATCTAAGTTTTGGTTTACCCTGACCTTTGCCCCTGCACTCAAGCTTGTGTCTACGTCTATGCCTTTAATACAACAGGTGAGCGCTTCTTCAAACACCAAAGTACGCATTTTATTGGCTGAAGATAACGTGATCAATCAAAAAGTTGCCCGTTGTCAACTAGAGCGTTTGGGCTTTCAGGTGGATGTGGCAGCCAATGGTCAAGAAGCCGTAGATGCCCTTGATCAAGCCTCTTATGCCTTAATACTTATGGATTGTCAAATGCCCGTATTAGATGGATTTACCGCCACAGCCCAGATCCGTCAACGGGCCGATGCCCTAGGGAAGATCCCGATTATTGCCATGACCGCCAACGCCATGCAGGGGGTCCGGGAGCAATGCTTGGCCGCAGGGATGAATGATTATTTACCCAAACCTGTGCGCCAAGAAGACCTCGCCCAGACGTTGAATCACTGGTTAATGGAACCCACTACCCCAGATCTGACGGTGGGGGTGCGCGAGCGTCTTGCTGATCTAGAGCAGGATTTTGGCTCAGATATGGTAGCCCAGTTCATCAATTTATCGATTCAAGAATTATCTGTACGCCTAGAAGCACTGCAAACTAACACCCCTCTAGCACCCGTGGCCCACAGCCTCAAGGGCAGTTTGGGCAATCTTGGGGCCAAAGAAGGCGTAGCGCTATGTATCCAAGTAGAAACACAGATCCATCAAGGGACGCTCGATCCAGTGCTGGTGCAAAACCTCTGCACTGGACTGAAACTTTTGATCGATCTGCTCGATCAGTTAGTCCGGCAGCCTCGGCTCAAGACTTGTTAATTTATTGGTTAAATATTCTAATTCTTGTTCCACCCGATCCATGCGTTGTTGTAAAGCCTGGAGGGTACCGGACGGAGGAGGCGCAGGCAGGGTACGAAAAACCTGATCTAACGCTTGAATAACAACGGCAGTACGGTTTTTGCCGAGGGCTTGAGCGTAACTGTCAATGGCTTCGAGGAGTTCAACCGGAAGCCTAAAGCCGACAAATTTGTTGGTCATGGTTTTTTCTGCAGCAGGAGGGGACGCGTAAGCGGTGCCAATCACTTTAGCCGATCTGCTTAATCACAACAAGCTGTATATTCCGCAACAGTGTCTATGATAGAAAGAGTATATTCACCCGTAAAGGTCTGTCATGAAATGTGCAGGATGGAAAGTCGGGGGACGCGAAAAACCCGGTAAACGCAAGGGCAAGACTAAGCCCCGTCTCAAAGACCAGGCATTGCACCGCATCAAAGCCACGGTTCAAAAGCTCAAAAACCAGACGACCCCGCCCCAGCGGGGTTTTTCTTTGGTAGGCCCTGATTTTCAAGAAATTCGCCTAGCGCCTCAGCCGCTAAATGATGCCCGGCCCGGTTCCAGTGTCCATCGGTACGAAAGTAAAGCTGGGGCTGCTTAGGGTCTCGGGCCTGTTGTTGAAAAACTGGGGTCAAGTCTAAGTAAGGGATCCTTTGCTTGGTCAATTGGGCTTGGATCTGTTGATAGGTACGATCCGCTTGACGGATCAACCCCCGCTCTTCGGGTGTAAAAGCCCCTTGCACACGGTCAAAATAGACCATTTCCTTAGTCGGGATCAGCACTACCACCAGTTGGCAGTTTGGATCTTGGCAACTACCTTGGACTTGGGCCAAGCCCCTTGTTAATTGCTGGATCCCTTGGGGATACTGGGGACTTTGGGGTAATAAAAATCGGTGGGTAACGGGAAAAAGCACTAAGTCTAAACCCGCCTGGCGGTAGGCCACAGGCTGGAGATCGGAGAGAAAAGCCCCTTGAATAATAAATTTTGCCAAACGATAAACCAGGGAATATTGATCGAGCCAAACGCGCCAAGAAACATCTGGAGTATTGAGGGTAGGGGCCGGGGCCGGGTCTAGATCATTGGCAAAAAAGGCCCAAACCACTAACCGGGGCTTTTTAGGGGCTACATAGCGTTGATAAACCTCGGCGTACTGCCAGGAACTAAAGCCACTTTGACCGTAGGATCCGGTGGGGATGCCCGACCGCTCAGCCCAACGGCGGACCCAGGTATGGGCCGCATCGACGCCAAAGCCCCAAACAAATGAATCTCCTAAAAAGGCGACCGTAGGCTTTTGCTGGGGGGGATTGCGGAAGCCCTCGTTATCGGTACGGACCTGGATTGTCTCCGTATCATTGATGCGGATCTGGAGCCGGTCCAAATTGGGACGGGTCATAGTCCCTAGGCCCGGTACTTGGGTAAAAAGATCTTCATCGGCAGCGCGATCAAAAAGCGCAGCTCTTAGGTCAGGCCCTACCCAGGGCTGAATTGACCGCAATCCCCCTT
The DNA here is from genome assembly GCA_031398925.1 of Gloeobacteraceae cyanobacterium SOY_34_metabat_371. Classification (GTDB taxonomy): domain Bacteria; phylum Cyanobacteriota; class Cyanobacteriia; order Gloeobacterales; family Anthocerotibacteraceae; genus JANNOF01. The sequence goes on from JANNOF010000131.1 coordinate 3,914, forward strand.
CTAGAGCCGCAACCCCCAGTAGCAGCCCTCCTAGGGCCAAACCGCTATTGGTAACCAGCGTTTTAAAAAACCAGGGCCACGCTTTACCCACAAGTTCCCATGGCGATGCGTCTTCTTATGGTATCAGGAGCTTAGCATGGCCTCGGAGCGCTAAACAGGCCGCACCGTAGGCAGCTTCTTGGTGGAGGGCCCGGATCACGGGTACACCCAAATGACGTTCACGGATCCGAGTCCAAGTCGGATTAGGGGCCCCACCGCCACAGGTCCGCACGTGGGTTAAGGGCGGAGCACCGAGTTTTGCCAAAAGCCCATAGCCCTGGGCTTCGATCCGAGCCATGCCTTCGAGTAGGCCCTGCAAAAATGCTACGGGTTCAGCCGGGGGATCAAAACGGGGTGCATAGTGGGGATCATTGAGGGGGAAGCGTTCCCCGGCTTTGAGCAAAGGATAGTAATCCAGCAAACTGGGCACCTCAGGATCAATCTGAGTACTCAAGGTCATGAGTTCTTGATCCGTAAAAAATTTACGTAAGACAGCGCCCCCTGTATTAGAAGCGCCCCCCGCCAGCCAAAGATCCCCTAAACGATGGCTATAGATGCCATAGGGAGCCGCTTCGATCCGGCGATGACTCAAAATTTTGAGGACCAGGGTAGATCCCAAAGAAGTTACGCCTGTCCCCGGTTGGGTTGCACCACTGGCGATCAAGGCGGCGGTACTATCGGTGGTTCCTGCGCACACTAGGGTTCTTTGGCCTTGGACCTGACCTACAGGAGTTCCTGGGACATAAACGCGGGGCAAAAGTGCAGCTAAATCGGGCCATTGCTGGGTCAACCAAGCAGGATAGGTCCCCGTCTGCGGATCAAAGCCTAATTTCAGGGCATTGTGATGATCGCTCACCCCCCAGGTGCGGTGTAATAGCCCGGCTAACCAATCGGCCTGATGGAGTAAATAGCGCCCCTGGGTAAAACAGGGCTGATCGCGGAACCAAAGGGCTTTAGCCAAACTAGACGTGGCACTGAGGACCCCATGGCCCACCGGAGCATAACGGGCTAAGTCTTGAACTAAGGCTTGGGCACGGTCATCGTTGTACATCAAGGGCGCATGCACCGGATCCCCTTGGCGATCACACAGCAAAACAGTCCCGGAAGTCCCCGCGATGGCTAGGGCTTGGGGTTTGATGGGTACTTGGTCTAAAAAATTAAAGAGTACTTTTTGCCAAAGCTCTGGATCATCGGGTCGCATGAAGGCTTGGTGGGCTTCAAAGAGGACTGCTCCTTGGGGATCGACGACAATAGCCCGTGCCCCGGAAGTACCAAAATCAAGGCCCAAGTAGCCGTCCAACGGTCTGCCTACTCTTGGCTAGCTTGCAATTTTTCTTTATCTTGACGGCGCTTTTTGGCATAGAGCTGTATCGCTACCGCCATAAGTAAGATCATCAAGGCGACTGCCCCCGTAGCCCAATCAAGGGGGAGTTGGTCTTTAAAGACCGCCAAAAGTACAACCCCTACAAAAAAGACCGTGGGTATTTCATTAAAAACCCGAAAATTTTGCCCCGTCCAGGTACAGGTGCCCTGGGCCAGTTGCTTGATCAGCCGACCACAGTAATGGTGATAGCCGATCAGCAGCACCACGGCCGTGAGCTTGATGTGGAGCCAATTTTCTTGAAGCAGCGCCGGGTTGAGCGTCACCATGCCTATACCCATGGCTAGGGTCACGATCATGCCCGGTGTGGTAATAATGGTGTAAAGCCGCTTTTCCATGATCTGGAACTGGCTATGGAGTACCTGACGGGTTTGCTCCGGCTGCTCTCTAGCCTCAGCATGGTACACAAAAAGACGCGGTAGATAAAATAACCCTGCAAACCAGACCACAAAGCCAATGATATGAAAGGCTTTGAACCAAAAATATTCCACCGCGTTGCTCCAGTGCCTGAAATCCAGAATAGCAGCTTGATCCAAGCTAAGGGATCAGCACAGAAACACTAATTTTTGTAAAGGTATTCGCCCCATCAAGCATTCAGTTTGCGGTCAAAGTCTTCACCCTCCAGATCCTTTTGATCTAGGACTGATTGACCACTGTCGTAGATCGTTTGATTGCGATCCAAGATCTGTTGTTGCATAAATTGGCGGGCAAAGGCTAATTTAGCCCTCAGCCCACTACTGGCCTGACTTAGGATTTTTGTGCGTTGGGCACGGGTTTGATTGCGGGCTTGGACCTTGGCATTACGACCGCCCAATAAGGCATAGCGCACCGCCGGGACCAATAAAAAAAGTGTTCCATAGATCAATAAAATGGGGCTGATCCAAGGGATCCAGGCCAGGGAAGTAGCCTCTAGGGAAAGATCCGCAATGACGGTAGCCAGAAAACCCGCTCCGATAAAATTAAGTACCCCCAAACCTGCGGCCATGGCCAAGGTGCCCTGGGGCGCTTTAGAAAATTCCCAGGGCTTTTCCGCCAAGTAGGGTGGCTGGGGTGCAACGCTGGTTTGATCTTGGGCCGTAACTTGCAATTGGGGAAATTGATACACCAGGCCCCCCTCATCGCTGACTTGGGGTTGACCATCAAACTTGACCAAGACGGGCAAAAGGTAATTTTCCTGCTCATCGTAGGGGGCATCTAAATAGGGTGCGAGTTCCTCAGCGGTTACCACCCCGCCTTTGGCGCGGATCGTGCGGCCCACCAATTGCCAGCGTTCATTTTCAAGGTTTTGGTTAGGGTCCCCATCCCCAAACAAAAAGGAGAATACCCCTTCTAAAAAACCGACCGGTTCCCCCGCTTCGTAACGCCGACGGCGTTCTTGCTCTTGATCAGCACCGTAATAAAAAAATATATAGGGATCAAAGCCATACCAAAGCCAATAAAAACCACCGAAATTGACGTTCGGACCATCGTCGTCGTCCTTATTCATGGCAGTACTTAGGGCAAAAAGGGCGACGGCAATTAAAACTAAAGATAAAACAAGCATCACCCCAAAAGATATCCGGCCTAGGTATAGAGCCGTCTTTTTTGCTTGGGCCATAAATGCCTGCCATTTGGCATTTTGGAGCTTCTGGTCCCAAATAGAGCGCCACTGGGGGGTAAATTGATAGGCGATCTCCCCCGAGGGTGCAACCTGAAGGGATCCGCCGGTTTGACTTGCTAAAAAATTGAGTTCGCGCCGGACCCGGTCTACCGACAGCCCGACTTCCGCTGCCACATCGCCGACGGTAACACGGTAACCTAATCGCGATACCGAATCCATCATCCGTACTTGAGTCTCGTTGATCATGGGCGATCCTGAGGGGCAGCTATATTCTTCTATTGTGGACACTAGAACGACTATTGCTCCAGATCCTTAAGTTTTTCCTATCCTTTGGCAGATACTCTAGAGGAGATCTTTGGAGTGGGCAGGATGGCGATTCGTTTAGTGGCCTTAGACTTAGATGGAACAGTAGTCCCCCATACGGGTCAACCCTCAAAGGCTGTTTTAGAGGCCATAGCCCAAGTGCAGGCGAAGGATATTCCTGTCGTCGTGATCACGGGACGGATGTATCAATCGGCGCTACGCTACCACCAACTGTTGGCATCGACCCTACCCTTAGCCAGTTATCAGGGTGCTTTAATTAAAGACCCCCATACCGGAGCAGTACACCGTCATCAGCCCGTAGACCCCGTTTTAGCCCAGGATCTAGTGGCCTTTCTACGTAGCCAAGATGTCGCCATTCATGGCTATTTTGACGATACCCTCTATGTTCAGCACCCCCTCCAGCCAATCAGTACGGAATATAGCCAGTACACCGGGGTAGCCCTCAACATCGTGCCGGATCTAAGCGCACTTTTAGTACAGCCGCCCACTAAGATCCTGGCCCTAGGAGAAGCAGCCAATATGGATCTGTTGCATACGCTAAAAAATCGCTATGACCCTCAGATCGTCCATTTCACCCGGTCTACGGATTTTTTTATTGAAGCGGTGCATCCATTGGTTCATAAGGGTCAGGCACTGGCCTACGTCGCCGAGGAGCTGTTGGGTCTGAGCGCCCAGGAAGTCCTCGCCATAGGCGATCATTTTAATGATCTTGAGATGCTCAGCTATGCCGGAGTTGGAGTAGCCATGGGGACTGCACCCTTGCCTGTACAAGCCGTAGCCGATTGGATCGCACCTCCGGTTTTAGAAGATGGGGTCCGGGTGGCCCTAGAACGGTTTGTACTTTAAAACGCGAGCGCCGATCATTCCTGATTGAGTAAGGTCTCAACGGCTTGACGGAGTTGGGGCGCTTCAGGACTGACGGAGGAAGCAAAGGATTTGATCACTTCACCTTTTTTGTTCAGCAGGAATTTATGAAAATTCCACTGGACCTCACTGGCTCCAAGAAAACGGTAGATCTCAGAGGGATTAGGGCCTTTGATCTGCACTTTGGCAAACAGGGGAAAATTAACGCTATAGCGCGTAGTACAAAAAGTCTGGATCTCTTCTTCGGTACCGGGTTCTTGGCCCCCAAAGTCATTACACGGAAACCCTAAGACCACTAAACCCGCATCTTTATATTCATCGTAGAGATGCTGCAACCCCCGGTATTGGGAGGTAAAGCCACAATAGGAGGCTACATTGACAACTAAGATCACGTGGTGGGCATAGGTTTGGAGGGGCATAGGGGTGCCCTCCAGGGTATTTACCGTGAAATCAAAAAATGAACTCATTGTGATCCTCCATTCCAGATCCTATGGTAAAGCCCCTAGCCCCCCGCAGGCTCGTAGTATTCATTAGCCAAGGCGAGGGCAGATTGAAATTTATCCTTAGGATCAAGGTCTTTACGACGGGCAATCTGGGCAAATTTATTGATATCTGCGGGTAAAAAAGCAAAACTACGTTGTTCGGTAACAATGTCAACGATCAGATCACACAGGGATTTTTGATAATCGTTATAAAAGATTTCACCCAGAGCATTAAGCCGTCCATCGGGAACAGGATTATTGAAGTCGATGGCTTGAAGATTCCCCTCATAATCCACAAACATTTCGACAGAATTCATCTCATAGCCCAATACCCGGTTGATCACTTTGCAGGTATCGATCACCTGTTGACCTAGATCAGGATTGAGAAAATTCGGCTCAAAGAAGTATTGACTCGCATCCCTTTTCCGAAAGATATACTTAATGGGAATGATCTTGCGCCCCACACATAGTGCGCGGACTTGCCACTCATAGGGCGTATGAACTTTTTGTTGGATCATCATGACCTGAGACCCAGACTGATCATAGTAATACAGTAACTCTTGCATAGTGTGGGCAATATTAAAGCCAATGGCCTCACGACCCTCAGCGGGCTTGATCACAATGGGCCAACCTAAGTCTTCGGTCATGGCGCGCCAGTCAAAATGCCGATGATATTTAAAATCATCTTGTGTAAATCCCGGTACCTCTTTGGGGGGCAGAATGTAGGTCTTGGGAATACTAATGCCCAGTTCACGGGCGACCATATAGGCCGCATCTTTATTGCGGAGGTAATAGTAAAAACTAAAGGGGTTGTTGATCATATATACCCCCCGAAAGGCATAGCCCATAAAAACGCCTATGGCTTGGGGATAGAGATAGCTATAACGGTCTAAAATCAAATGATATTTAGTCTGATAATCCAACGTCACCTCATGGATCATCATGTGTTCGGCGCGGATCTTATAGTGCTGTCCATTTTTAGCCGTAACGGGCGCTAAATTGTTTAAGCGATGGATCGTTTCATCGCCAAACGTTTCACTGAAGTGCAGGCTTCCTACCCAAAAATCATGGATCATGGTGATATTCCTTAAGCAAAGGTTTTAAGCTGCGCCCGCCATACGGGCCAATCATGGTCTCCTTCCCACACCTCTAGTTGATGACGAATACCATTGCGGTTAAAGATTTCAGCTAGGCGTAGATTATCCCAGAGGCAAATATCCCGATGGGCTGTGAGCAGTTTAATATCTAGCTGATCGCCGCCCAATTGTTGCCACTGCCCTTGATTCATGTTGGACATATACGCCACAGGATTTATAAAATACAGTTCCCGGTCGCGGTCCTGATGGGAATAGTCACTAAAAAGTGGAGCCGCATTCGCCAGATCATGGGGACCTGCCAGCGCTAGACAGCGGCGGACCAATTGGGGATGACGCAGCGCTAAATTAAGCGCATGGGTGCCCCCTAGGGAGCATCCGGCCGCAACCAAAAAATTATTTTGCGCCTGTTGGATGGCATAGGGGATAAATTCTTCTACCCAGTGGCGCTCCAGAGCGAGCCAACGGTCTCGCCGCTGTTGAATAGGCAACGACCGGGCATCTAGGGTTTCCTGATCTAAAGTCTCAAGGCAAAAGATCTGGAGGTAGCCCTGTTCTAGATGGGATCTTAATCCTGCAATAATCCCCTGATCCTCAAGGTCATAAAAACGTCCGCCGCTGGTGGGGAACAACAGCATGGGGTAACCCCAGGTGCCAAAGTGTAAAACGTCTAATTCTCGGCTCAAAATTGAGGAATAAAAACGGAAATGGCGGCGCGCGTAGGCCATGGGGATTCAGAAATTTTGCCTCAATGACTGTACCACAGGGTGGATCACCGCATCCCCGTGGTATTACAGATTTCCAGTTACCGCAAAGCCATGGTCGGTACTAACTGAGACCGTGCTGCCAGCAAATCTTGTGCAGAAATCGATGGATTAGTAGGGGTATGCATGTCAATTAAAACATGGGTAGCCGATAAACACCAAACTTCTAAATGTTGACCATGTTGGACAATTAAACTAGTTGCACCACAGGTTTTGGCATAAAACATTGCCTGTTGTTCCTCACCATGACAAAATGTCATAGAGCAGGCGTAGACTTGATCCCCCCATCTAATTCCTGTTTCAGTTTCATCTGAGTCCTGCCGTCTGATTTGACAGTAATTGACTACTGTTTTATTCAGTATGAGCATTCTGTCCTCTCCTGATTTGCGATTCCCTCTTCTATTATGCGAGGTTTGTTTAGGGTGTGCTACTGTTTGTTACAGGAATTTATCAAATTATGAGGATTTATTTGCATTAGTTCATAAATGGTATTTAGCAGCACATTAATGCTCAGCAAAAAAATACCCCAGGGATATCTTCCTTAGGGCAGATTGTTTTAATTAGTAGATCACGCGGAAAAAGAAGTTCCGCAGCTACACGAACGCTCGGCATTGGGGTTGTTGAACTTAAACCCCCCGTCCAACAGATCATCACTGTAATCGAGCACCAAGCCATAGAGAAAAAGAAGACTCTTTTTGTCTACGATCACTTTAAATCCGGCGTCGTAGTCATATACTTCATCGTGAACTGTGATATTTTCAGGCCGATCAAAGTCCATGGTGTATGAAAGCCCGGAACAGCCACCGCCCTTAACACCGACACGCAAAAAAAGATCGTCAGGACGACGTTCGCGCAAGCGTAGGACTTCTTCGAGGGCATTAGCGGTCATCTGAATGCCCTTTTTTTTGATGGTAGCGACCATGACCACTCCTTAGGTGCTTTGCTTGGCTTGATAGTCGGCAATGGCGGCCTTAATCGCATCTTCGGCTAAGACCGAACAGTGAATCTTGACCGGAGGCAGGTTCAGTTCTTTAACAATGTCGGTATTACGGATCTTGAGGGCTTCATCAAGGGTGCAGCCCTTGAGATATTCCGTTGCCAAAGAAGAAGAGGCAATGGCGGAACCACAACCGTAGGTCTTAAAGCGGGCATCTTCGATCACCCCGGCTTCGTTGACCCGGATCTGGAGTTTCATCACATCCCCACACTCCGGTGCTCCGACCATGCCCGTACCAACTTGGGCATCGGTTTTGTCCAAAGAGCCAATATTGCGGGGGTTATTGTAATGATCAATCACTTTATCGCTGTAGGCCATGGGTGGTTCCTCAAAAGTCAGCAGAAAGAAGACTAACTTAGTCTTGTATTAAGCATAGCGCAAAAGTATTAAGCCGTGGGATCTAGCCGTAGAAAGACAGGGGCGGGTTCTCCCGTGGGTTGTCCAACCACCAATCCTCCCCAAGCCGTATCTTCCCAGCGAAGGGGCATATTAAGATCACAGCCCAACTGACTTAAGATCCGCTGACTCAAACTAGGGGTAATGGGGCTAAGTAAGACCGCACTGATCCGTACTGCCTCTAAAACATTGGCTAAGACGGCCAAGGCTTTTTGAGGGTCTCCTTTTTTAAACAAGCTCCAGGGGGCTTGATCGTCTAAGTAGCGATTACCCGCCCGGGCGATGTTTAAAGCCGCTTCACACGCCCCATTGAAGTCCAAGGATTCATAGGCGGTCTGCGCTAAGGGGACTTGGTGCTCGGCGGCGGTCCGCAAAGCATTATCCGCTTCTCCCGGTGGGATCAGGCTCTGGTTATTTTTGCGGACTAAAGCTAACGTCCGGTTGAGTAAATTACCCAAGTCATTGGCGAGATCGGCATTTAAGGTATGTACAAAGCGGTCTAGGGCAAAATCGCCGTCTTTCCCAAACTCAATGCCCTTGAGAAAGTAGTACCGTACCGCATCGGTTCCGTAGCGTGCCACCAGATCAAAAGGATCTAGGACATTGCCTAGGGATTTACCCATTTTGAGACCATCTTTGGTCAAATGCCCGTGCCCAAAGATCTTGTCTGGCAGCGCAACGCCCGCAGACATCAGCATGGCGGGCCAATACACCGCATGAAAGCGCAGGATATCCTTGCCAATAATATGTAATTGAGCAGGCCAACGGGTCAGCGCCTGATCGAGGGTGGGAGCCTCAGTGGGTTCTAGTAGCGCGGTTACATAACCCAACAGGGCATCAAACCAGACATAGACCGTTTGGGTCGGGTCCTGCGGGAGCGGAATGCCCCACTGCACCGCCGCCCGTGAAATCGAAAAATCCCGGAGTCCCTCTTTAACCCAGCCTTTGACTTCGTTAAATCGAGATTCTGGCTGGACAAAGCCAGGATTCGCGGCAAAAAAAGTATCTAAAGCCTGTTGATAGTTAGAAAGCGCAAAAAAATAATTTTCCTCCCGTCGGGTGACTACGGGTTTGCGGTGCAAGGGACAAAGCTGATCGTCGATCAGGTCCTTAGGGTCTTTAAATTCTTCGCAACCGACGCAATATAGCCCTTCGTAATCCGCCTTATAGATGTCACCCTTGGCCCAGACACGGGCTAAAAATTCTTGGACAATGGGGGTATGACGCGGATCTGTAGTGCGAATAAAACGGTCCGGCTCAATGCCCAACTGCTCCCATAGGGCCTTAAATTCACCCACAATCTGATCACACAGGGCTTGGGGTTCTAGACCCCGTTCTTGGGCGGTGAGGGCAATTTTCTCCCCATGTTCATCACAGCCGGTGATCATCAAAACTTCGTCCCCCCGCAAACGGTAGTAGCGGGCTAAGGCATCGGCGGCCAAAGTCGGGTAGGCACTGCCCATGTGGGGGCTAGCGTTGACATAAAAAAGCGGGGTGGTGCAGGTAAAACGCACAATACTCAATGATCCAGTTCTGCCATGATAGGGGATCACCCGGCGCCATAGTACAACGGCGCATCTGGACCCAAGGGTAAGCCCCCCACAAACCAAACCAGGAGCATCAAGGTCCAACTAATTAAAAAAGCACTGGAGAAGGGCAACATAGCACTAATTAGGGTGCCAATACGGATCTTAGGGTCATATTTTTGGGCGAAGGCAATCACAATGGGAAAGTAGGGATTGAGGGGTGTAATCATATTTACCACCGAATCCCCCACCCGGTAGGCGGCTTGGATCAGTTCTGGGCTGTAGCCCAAATTCATACCGAGGGGTACAAAGACCGTAGCCATGACGGCCCATTTAGCTGAAGCTGAGCCAATCAGTAAATCAATTACCGCCGAGATCACGACGATCCCCAAGATCAAGGGCAAACCACCCAAACCAACGGCTCGGAGCGTTTCGGCCCCGGCAAGGGCCAGCATTAACCCTAAATTGGACCAACTAAAGTAAGCGACGAATTGAGCCGCAGCAAAGGCTAAGACAATATAGCTACCCATAGTTGCCATCGTATCGCCAGCCATTTGGGCCACATCTCGGTCCGAGCGGATCGATCCGGTGAGCAGGCCATAGGCTAATCCCGGCAGAAAAAAAGCCACGGAGAGCAGCAGCACTAAAGACCGATAAAAAGGCTGAAGATTGCCATTTTCACCATTGAGTAAAGCCCCTGGCAAAAAGCTGATCCCGGCAAAGACGCCCAGAGTTAGCACAAAGATAACGCCAGCCCACCCCGCCGCCTGCTTTTCTCGAACCGTAGTCTCGGTCAAACGGGTTTCTAAACCCTCCGGGGCTTGCCAGGGGCCTAAACGGGGTTCGACGATCTTTTCGCTGATCCACCACCCCACAGGGGTTAAAACAAAGACTGAAGCCGCCATAAAATAATAATTGGCCGTCGGCGCAACGAGGTACTGGGGGTCATAGAGTTGGGCGGCGGCCTGGGTTAAGCCCGCCAATAAAGGATCTAAAGAAGTAAGGAGTAAGTTGGCCGAAAATCCTCCGGCGACGCCAGCAAAGGCTGCGCATAACCCAGCAATGGGATTACGGCCCACCCCCGCAAAGAGTACGGCCCCTAAGGGGATCAACACGACGTAGCCCGCATCCGCCGCCAAGGAACTCATTACCCCGGCAAAAACGATAGTCGCTGTGATCAAAGTAGGGGGTACTGCGGTAACCAATAACTTTAAAAGGGTCGCGATCAAACCACTGCGCTCCGCCACACCAATCCCAATCACAGCGACCAATACGGTTCCCAAGGGCGGAAAAGCCGTGAAATTGGCCACAGCTTCTGAAAAAACGCGCTGGAGTTGGGCTGGAGCTAAAAGATTGACCACCGTGATGGGCTGCTGGGTGGTGGGATTGATCATCGTCCAGCCCGTCAAAGAAATCACCCAACTGACTAGCGGTACCAAGGCCGCCAAGACCACAAAGAGGGTTAAGGGGTCCGGAAGGCGATTACCCAGCCGTTCAATACGGTCGAGTACTTGCCCTAAGCGGTTAGAACTGGCGCGCGAATCATTCATTTCCTGAACTTAGGGGCTATGGGTCAAGAAAAATGTGTCTAAACCTACGATTAGGTCAGGCGATTAGGTCAGGGCTAAACCTTTGATCTGAATATTCATATGATCTAACCTGCGCTGTTCGGTAGCCAGATCCGCCAGGGTTGTACTGGCAAGTACACGGGTAAAGGCGTTTTGGGCCCGGTCCCAGACACTCAAGGAAGGACAGCGTTCCGCCTGGTCACAAATCTGCGGCGTAGCAATACAAAGGCTAATAACCAGCGGGCCTTCAACGGCTTCTAAAACCTGCAAAACAGTAATTTGTTCACTAGGACAGGCAAGGCTAAAGCCACCGCGGATTCCACGGTGGGAGTTGACCAACTGGGCTTTGTGCAAAAGTTGCAGGATCCGGGCTAAAAATTTAGGGGGTACGCCTTGGGCGAGGGCAATGTCATGAACCATAGCTACTTGACCCGCCGGTTGTGCAGCGAGGTAGGTCATGGCGCGGAGGGCATAATCTGTAGAGCGATTGACCTGCATAGTATCTATTGTAAGAGGGATTTGGCCTAGGGGTCGGTGCCTAGGATATTCTGTTTAGAAGCTTTGAGCTGTTTCCAAAGACGCTTGATCTCAGCATAGGCATCCTCGGGGGACATTTTACCGCCATTTTCAAGGGCGCACACCATGGTCACCCGTTGGGAAAATTCTTGGAGATTGGCATCAAAGATCATATTGGGCAGCGAAGCATCGCCATGGAACCTACGGTAGGGAAAAACAAAATCGTCTTTATCGTTGCTTGACATGGTAGCTCCGTTGACCTTTCATCCTATTATCATGCAACTTTCCCTAAGATTTTTTTTTATAAGGCTTGGCCTAGAGAGAACCATAGCTTAAGATAGGGTTGCTAGTAGTACAAACATGTTAGTGTACTGCTGGTAGCCAGTCATGATCTGTGGTTAATGCTGAGGAGTGTGCGCGTAATGAAAGCCAAGTCCGTAAATCTGCTTGCTGAGTACCGGAGTCTGGTGGTAACCGCCACTGCGGTTATGGCCCTAGGAAGTTTGCCCGTTTTTGCCCTGCCTGATACATCAGTAAAGCAAATGATGGATGGCAGTACTACTGAGGTAGCTCAGGTTAGTTCTGTTTCCGAATTAACTGACGTTGATCCCAATAGCTGGGCCTTTCAAGCGCTTAAGTCCGTAGTCGAGCGCTATGGTTGTTTAGAAGGTTATCCTTCTAAGGTTTACCTAGGAAATAAGGCACTGACTCGTTATGAGTTCGCCGCTGGCCTTAATGCCTGCCTCGAAAAAATCAACGAACTCATTGCCGGTTCAACCGGTAATTTTGTGACCAAGGACGATCTGGCTTCCCTCCAGCGTCTTATGGAAGAATTTAAGGCTGAGCTAGCCACGCTCAAGGCACGGATCGAAGGCCTTGAAGCCCGTGCTCAAGAACTTGAAGACAACTTGTTTTCAACCACCGCCAAGCTTGACGCTGAAGTGATCTTCTTGGTCGCTGGTGCTGATTCTGGCGGCGATGGTATCAAAGTCAACAATGCTGAATTGGTCTCTGGGCAAGATAAAGAAGCCGATGTGATCAGCGGTAGTTCGCAGAACGTTACCTTTGGTGGACGGACCCGGTTCAATATCCGTGCGCGCAACCTAGGTACCAAAGGCGATCAACTGCGGATCCGCCTCACGGGTCGTACTGGGGATGGTTCTTTTTACGGAACCAACCCTATCGTTACGCCTGGGGCCGATGGTAACCCTAACTTTAGTCGCGTAGGCCGGATCGATATTCTTGGTTCTCAAGGTGGCGAAACCACCAACGGCAACCAACCCGTAACTTTTGACAAGGTGTTTTACGAGTTTCCGATGTTTGATAACGCAGTCCGACTGACCTTTGGTCCCCGCGTTGAAAACATCGATTACCTAGGCACCAACACCAACACCGCTAACGAAGGTAAAAACTTCGCCCTGCGGGTGTTTCGCCGCAACACTGCTATCTCCTTGCTCAGCACCTCTGTGCCTGGGGCAGCCTTGACCTGGAAGATCAGCCCTCAAGTTGATCTGCGCGCTTACTACGGTGCCACCGCTGGTGGTCGTTCCTCCCGTGATGGCAGCGGTGGGCTCGGTGGACCCGGTCAGCTTGCTGTGGAACTAGGGTTCAGACCTTTTAAAGAGGTCAACCTAGGGGTGGGCTACTACCGCACGGTTTGTAATGCCGCCAATTCTGGTCTTGGATCTGCTGAAGAGTCTCCTAGTACCCAAAACCGTCTCTTTTGTGATGCTAGCGTCGGCGGGAGCACCCGCTATCCCTTCAACTCTGGTGTCATCAACAACGTCCAACACGACACGTTCAACGCCCACTTAGATTGGGATATCAGCCCGAGTATCAGTCTATTTGGTCGGGTGTCCTACGGTAACGTCTCCCTCAGTGATCTCAACATTGGCGACAATGTCGATTACGGCGGTGATCTTTCCTACAACGAATGGATGGCTGGGGTGACCTTTAAAGATCCCTTCGGACGCAAGGGGGATGCGATTGGTCTAGCAGTGGTTCAACCTGCTTTTATCACCAGCAACAACACCTACTCTGGAACCTTTAACTCAGATGTACTGCAAAGTGTTCCTGGGGAAAAAGGTGGCGATTTGCCCCGCGTCGCCGAGTACAACTACGGTGCTTACTATCGCCTAGGCGTTGCCAAGGGGATCAGCATCACACCTGAGCTGTACTTCATCACCAATGCTGGTGCCATCGAAGGCCAGCCCACGGTGACCATCGGTTTACTCAAGGCAACATTCGAGTTCTAAATTCCTTGATTGAGCAGTAAAGCCGGGGCCCTGTGCCCCGGTTTTGTTTTGCGTAATACACTGAAGTAAAAGATTACTCAGGAGCACCACAGATGAAGGTTGGGGATCAAGTCAAAGTCAAAGTTCCTGTACTGGTATACACCCATCCAGAACACCGCAATGAAGCCCATAACATTGAGGGCATGGAAGGCGAGATCGAACAAATTTTATTGGAGTGGCATGGTAAACCCATCAGTGCCAATTTCCCCTACAAAGTCAAATTTGATCGTCGTTTTAAGGCGCACCTTTCAGAGGAAGAGTTAGCGGTCCTATGAAAGGAAATCTGCTCTTTTTTGGGGTCATGGTCTTGTTTTTATTGGCGTTGGTGATCGTTTCATCACGGCCTTTTTTGCCAGAAGAACTGAAGCAGCCCGCCCCAGTGAGTAGGGTTGATCGCTTATTGCCTCGTGTCTGAAGTATCTTTAGCCCTACTTCCCCCGTACACGATCACCTGTTCACGGAGTTGGCAGGGGGGGCTATTACTCAAGTTTTTCCAAGCTGCCTATAGAGAATTAAGCCCGGATCAGGACTTAGCTCATCTGGCCCAAACCGTAACCCTTTTTTATCAACCGGACCGCTCACCGGTATGGTTTCTCACCCATGCGAGCGAGACAGTGGGCTGTCTTTGGTGCGGACCTGGTGTGGATCAAACCAACGGGGCACGGACAGCGTATATTTTTTTAGTGTATATTCACCCCGATCACCGCCGTCTGGGGTTAGCGACCTATCTGTTGCATACGGCCTTTCGGTGGGCTAAGGCCCAAGGTCTAACCGAGATCCAACTCCAAGTTTTAATCGAAAGTGAAATAGCCCAGGTGCTTTATCGCAACCTGGGCTTTAAGACACGGGCCTATGTACTGAGTCGGTCTTTAGGGAGTGATGGCAGCTAATTTAGAAACCCCATTAAAGACCTGAAACTTAGCCAGTTGGAAGGCTTGGGCGGTCTGCGCAGTCACGGTGCCAACCGCCTCATAGGAAACGGTTACGGCTTCTTCACGCACAATCATCTTAGTAAAGACATGGTACGTAAGATCCAAGTACTTCATGCTGGGATTAGCACCCAAGATCAAGGTTTGACCCAATTCTGTCAGGTCCAATCCCCCTGTGAGTTCGGCAATTCCAGAGGAAGTTACCGAGCCACCGACGACCTCCACAGCCACGGAGTCGCTGGTCTCATCTAAAAAGTCGGGGCGCAGTTCTCCGGCGTAGCAATTGTGAATATCTCCCGTGCAGACCACTACGTTTTTGATCCCTTCGTCTTTGATGAATTGCAAGATCCCTTTGCGCTCTTCGGGGTAACCATCCCAGGCATCCAAGTTAATATAAACACCCGGATCCACCGCTAGGGGGTTTTTAAAGATCTTTTGGGGCAGATCCTTACCGGCTCCCGATCCAAAGCCCAAGATGGTAAAGCGCTGCCACATAACCTCACTCATCAACATTTTCCACCGCCGCGTAGGGCTGGATTGCAGCGCATCTTTTAACCAAGCCGCTTGGGTAGTGCCCAACATCGTCCGGTTAGGATCATCCAAACCTTCGCAACCCGTGGTAAAAAAGCTGGTGTCACAGATTAAGGGATCACGGTACTGACGTTCATCGGTCAAAATGAGATCCATCAATAACCCAAAGGGTACTTTGCGGTACATCCGCAGTTCATTGGGGTCCGTGGTGCTCTGGGGCGCCATAGGCATGTATTCCATAAATGCCTGGTACCCATCTTGACGCCGACCTGGGGCTACGGTGTCTACGGTCGTGCCTGCATAGTCATTAAACACTTCGTGGTCATCCCACATGATGAACCAAGGAAACAGGCGGCGGACTTCCCGCATATTGGGATCAGTTAGATAGAGTTTATATTTTTGGCGGTACTCATCTAAGACCTTAGCTTCGCCATCGCCAATGGTATCTTCGCGGACCGCACCTTGGAAGGCAGCACTTCCGGTTTCATAAATGTTATCGCCCAGATGGACACAAAAATCTATGTCATCTTGGGTGGCCATGTTGGCATAAACCGTATAGTACCCGGCGGTAAAGTCTTGACAGGAAACATAGGCGAAGCGGACTTCTTCAATACGCTGACCATAATTAGGGATCGTTTTAGTCCTACCCGTCACACTGGTGTAGCCCGTAGTGGTGGTAAAGCCATAGTAATAGCGGGTAAAGGGTTCTAGTCCAGACACCCGGAGCTTGACGGTCCAGTCACGGGTAGCACTGGTGGTAAAGGTTCCGGTGGCTACAGGCTGCGATAGATCGGCATTGCGGGAGACTTTGTAGGAAACCACAACACTGGTACCGCTTTGGGCAAACTCAGGCACCCTGGTCCAAATAACCACGCTGTAGGGGCGGGGGTCACCGGAGGCTACCCCCACATCTCCTTCAAGCTGTGCTTGAGCACTGGGGGCCAAAGTGAGTAACATAGGAGCGGCAACGGAAGCTTTTAAAAGACTGCGACGATTGGGCATGATCATTCTCACGGGGTGCCAAAATTCAGGCTACGCCCAAGCCATTAAGGTTAGGTTAACACCAGCCCCGCAGTCCCTAATAATAGGATCATCACCAAAGGATCAGTCATGCATTTGGAGCGACTTTTCTGCCTGGGGCTTGTGCTTGGCTCCCTAACCGTTGCCGTACGGGCTGATCCCGAAGTGACCGAAGAAGTAGCCCGTTTGGAACGCTTCAGTTATGCACGTTCTCCGGTAGATAATCGGGTGCTCACCCCAGGGGAACTAGTCCTAGAACGCGAATACCTCCAAACAGCACCCCCTAGCGAACCTAGCCCCCAATTAAAAGAACTCATTACCCTGCTCAGGCTCCGTAAGCTCCTGAAGTCAGTGATCCCGATTGTGCCGATCTAAGACACAAGGGCTTTGATCTCAGCATGAAAGCCTTGGGAACGGAGACTTTGCACCGTAGCTTGGGGGTCTTTGACCCGAAATTGCGGGCCAAAACGCACCAGGCATTGACGATGAAGATGATTAATCCGGGCCACTACCGGAGCTTTACCCTGGTCTTCGGCGGTATTGAGGGCTAACTTCAGGCGTTGTTGGATCTGAATATCCTGGGCCTGATCTAAGGGCAGATCAACCACGACAATATGGACTTCTTCAACGGGTTCAGCATCCATGAGGATCAGTTGCGTCCGGTCATCCCGGCGGTCTACGCGGCCCCACAGCACCAATCTACGGTCTAGGGCTAAATGATGCTGCACCCGTTCAAAGACTTTAGGGAACACCACCACCTCCGCCGATCCTGTCCAGTCTTCTACGGTTAAGATTGCCATCCGGTCCCCTTTTTTAGTGACCGTTTGCTTCATTTCTAAAACCAGTACGATCATGCTGATACTTTGTTCTTCTGCAACCTCGCCTAACTGGGCCAGCAGCACGGGGGCCAGATACTGGGAAGGTTCCTTCAGCGCATTAAGGGGATGATCGGAAATATAAAAACCCAATAGTTCTTTTTCGTACTTAAGTTTTTCTTGGGGCGGAAAATCTTCGACCAAAACACTGAGCTGGGGAGCAGCACTGCTGACGGCCAGCATATCAAAGAGGCTGCCTTGACCTACGGCTTGGTCTTTGGCCCGTTGGGAAGCCCAATCGATCACCCCATCGAGATCCTGCAACAACTGTTTACGATTACTGTGGAGCTGATCGAGGGCCCCGCACTTAATTAATGCTTCTAGGGCCCGTTTATTTACCCCACTGAGGCGACTACATAGATCAGATAGGTCGTTAAACGATCCCGCTTCCCGGCGGACTTTAAGGATCTCTTCGATGACCCCTTCGCCGACGTTTTTAACTGCTCCCAAACCAAATAGGATGGCGCCCTTAACGGGGGTAAAATCATTTTCCGAACGATTAATATCCGGCGGTTGAATGGGAATATTGAGGGTTGAACAATCGGCTAAATAACGCTGGACTTTATCTTGATCACCTTTGATCGAACTCAATAACGCCGCTAGATACTCCACCGGATAGTGGGCCTTAAGATAGGCCGTCTGGTAAGTAATATAGCCGTAGGCCATGGAGTGGGATTTATTAAAGCAATATTCGGCAAAAACCACCATTTGTTCAAACAGATCACGGGCAACTTCTTGGGCAACACCATTTTTAGCGGCACCGTCAATAAAAGTCTCGCGATGTTTTTCCATTTCTGAGAGTTTCTTTTTACCCATGGCGCGACGCAATAGATCCGCTTGCCCTAGGGAATAGCCCCCTAGATCTTGGGCAATGCGCATGATCTGTTCTTGATAAAGGATCGTGCCGTAGGTATCTTTTAGGATCGGTTGGAGTTCAGGACAGGCATATTGAATTTGGCGGGGATCATGTTTACGGGAAATGAAAATCGGGATCATACCGGAATCTAAAGGCCCAGGGCGATAGAGGGCTAAAATGGCGCACACGTCATCAATACAGGAAGGCTTCAGGTCTTTAACAATCTGCTTCATCCCAGAGGATTCCAATTGAAAGATCCCCGCCAGTTCCCCGGCACTCAACAGTTTATAGGTTTCGGGATCATCAATGGGAATGGTATCAATATCAATGCGTTGGCTATTGGTTTTAGCAATCCAATCAATGGCTTGCTCGATCAAAGTCAGGTTTCTAAGACCCAAAAAGTCCATTTTCAATAGACCTAGATCCGCAATATCTTCCATGTAGTACTGGGTGATCACTTGACCTTCTTTATTCCGTTGCAGGGGAACAATTTGATCAAGACAATCCCGTGAGATCACCACGCCAGCCGCATGGACCCCATAGTTTTTGTTGACATTTTCTAGACGCAGGGCCATATCTAGCCAAGCGGTTACTTTGGGATCATTCAGGTAGGCTTGTTTAAATTCTGGTGCGGGCGTGTCATCGCCAATCATCACTTTGAGTTTGGCGGGTTTACCCCGTGATACCGGGATCATTTTAGCCATCTTATCCGCATCCCCGTAGGGAATATCCATTACCCGCGCCACATCCTTGAGTACCGCTTTAGACGTAAGACGATTAAACGTAATGATCTGGGCGACGTGACTGGTACCGTATTTCTGGGTCACATACTCAATCAGTTCTTCACGGCGTTCGATGCAAAAATCCGTATCTATATCGGGCATTGATTTACGTTCAGGATTTAAAAATCGTTCAAAAAGCAGATCATATTTCACCGGATCAATATTGGTAATCCGTAGGGCATAGGCAACTAAAGATCCTGCGGCGGAGCCACGCCCAGGGCCGACGGGAATTTTTCGCTCTCGGGCAAAACGAATATAATCCCAAACCACTAGAAAATAATTGGAAAAGCCCATTTTTTCAATGGTTTCAATCTCAAAGCGTAAGCGCTTGCGGTAAGGGTCCTGGTCTTCGTCCATAATCCCGCGCTCGAAAAAGCGTTCTTTTATCCCCTGATAAATGCAGTGCTCTAGAAAACTATCCGCAGTATATCCCTGGGGCACCGGATAGTTGGGCATCCGCGCTTCGCCAAAGAGTTTTTGATCGTAGGGTTCGATTTTAGCGCACACTTCTAAAGTTGTCTTAATCGCCGTGTTAACGGTTTCTTGATCGAGGTGATCGCGATATAGTTTCGCCATTTGATCCGCAGATTTAAGATATTCTGTGCCTGTGTAGCGCAATCGTTTTTCTTCGGTAATTAATTTACCTGTTTGAATACACAGTAAGGCATCGTGGGCACTGACATCCTCTGCACAGGTAAAGTGGGAATCATTGGTCGCAATGATCTTAATGCCTAATTCTTTACTGAGCCGGGTCAAGGCAACATTAACGATCCGGTCTTCTCGACTGCCATGATCTTGAATTTCTAAATAAAAGTCATCGCCAAAATGCTCTTGGTACCAGACCGCAATTTCGCGGGCTTTATCCATGCGACCCTGCAACAGGGCTTGGGGAATCTCGCCCCCTAAACAGGCTGAGGTGACAATTAAGCCTTCTCGATACTGTTCTAAAAGGGGCTTATAAATACAGGGCCGCCGAAAGATTCCCTTACCGACTTCCCCTTCTAGGTGAGAAATTGTGACTAATTTCACTAAATTTTGATAGCCTTGAAAATTTTTGGCCAGGATCACCTGATGGTATTTGTGGATTCTACCGGCTTGCACCTTAGGATCGGCATTGACGATATAGCCTTCGACCCCAACGATGGGCTTGATCCCCGCCTTCAGACAGAGTTTGATCAGCTCTACCGCTCCATACATCACCCCGTGATCCGTCAGGGCAATCCCTGGCATCCCCAGTTGGCGGGCCTGTTCCACCAATTGCGGGAGCTGGCTCGCGCCATCTAACAGCGAGTATTCACTATGAACGTGTAAACCGACAAAGCTCATGATCTGATCCCCTGGGCTGGATCAACTATACCCCCCCTTAAAAGGCCGATTTCACAGCGATCATCCAGGGCAAGGTTGCTTTACCATGGGGCTAGTAGCCTGCTGGGAACCCTGCCATGTCCATTATTGAAACCCGTGCTGACCGTATGGTCCTCAGTTTGGGGCCGCATCATCCTTCGATGCACGGGGTCCTGCGGCTGATCGTTACCCTCAACGGCGAAAACGTCGAGGACTGTGAACCCGTCTTGGGTTATTTACACCGGGGTATGGAAAAAATTGCTGAAAATCGCACCATTGTGCAGTATTTGCCCTACGTTACCCGTTGGGATTACGCCGCGACCATGTTCACCGAGGCCATTACCTGCATGGCCCCGGAGCAATTGGCGGATGTGGCGGTTCCGCGTCGCGCTCGGTATATCCGCGTGATCATGATGGAACTTTCACGCATTGCCTCCCATTTGCTTTGGCTTGGCCCTTTTATGATCGATTTGGGGGCTAACTCGCCCTTCTTTTATATTTTCCGGGAACGTGAACTTATTTATGATCTTTTTGAGGCCGCGACCGGCATGCGGATGATGCATAACTATTTTCGCATTGGCGGTGTCGCAGCCGATCTACCCTACGGTTGGGTTGATAAATGCCGTGACTTTTGTGAATATTTTCCGCCCAAAGTTGATGAATACGAACGCATCATCACCAATAATCCGATCTTTCGCAAACGGGTTGAGGGTCTGGGTATTATCTCCAGCGAAGAAGCCATTAATTGGGGTTTATCGGGTCCTATGCTCCGGGGATCGGGGATCAATTGGGATCTGCGGCGTGTAGATAGTTACGAGATCTACGATGAAGTGGATTTTGAAGTTGCCTACGAAACCGCCGGTGATGTTATGGCCCGCTATGTGATCCGCATGAAGGAAATGCGCGAATCCACCAAAATCATTTTGCAATGTTTAGATCAACTGCCCGGTGGCCCCTACGAAAGTTTAGAAGCCAAGCGCATTAGCGAAGGCCCTAAAAGTTCTTGGAATAGCTTTGACTATCAGTTTATTGGCAAAAAATCCGCCCCTAACTTCAAGATCCCCCAAGGAGAACACTACGTTCGGGTTGAAGCCCCCAAGGGTGAGTTAGGGGTCTACCTGATCGGTGATGGCACCCAGATGCCCTGGCGCTTCAAGATCCGGCCCCCTGGGTTTGTCAATCTGGGGCCGCTTTCCCAAAGTCTCCAAGGCTGCAAGATCGCGGATCTAATGGCGATTTTAGGGTCAGTAGATATCATCATGGGCGAAGTGGATCGCTAGGGTCTGCCGTCGGATCGGGGAATAGCAATAAGGGGCTTAAAATAAAGGGAAACTCTGGTAAGGCTTACCGTGTTACGGCAACTGACACCGGCTACCACCTTGATCGAGATCTACAAAACTCTTTCGACCGAGCCACTTGAGCAACCGGAGGAGTTAAAAGCATTTTATCGTTCAGAGCTAAATCAGGCGCGGGGAAAGGATATTGTTGCACGTATGCAACGGTTGCTAGCAAATGCATACCAATCCGTGCCCTATCGCACTTTCCTGATGGGACATCTCGGGGTAGGTAAGTCTACGGAAATGAGTCGGCTAATTCAACAGATCCAAGGGCAGTTTGAAGTGATCCGGCTAAGTGCCAAAGAACTTGACCCAGTAGGATTTAAGGTTTTTGATGTGTTGATCTTGATGATTATGGAAATCACTGAACGTACCATCAAGATCCCTGGTGTAAATAGCCCATCTTTTAATAGACAGTTAGAAGAATTCCAGCGTTGGTTTGATGTAGAAAAGCGTTTGTTTACCGAAGCAACGGATGTAGCAGGGAGTGTGGTTGCTGGTGCAGGAATGACTGGAGAAAACCCAATCGCTAAGATATTCGGCTTCTTTGGGCAGTTGCGCGGTGAAATCAAATACGCTACGACCCGTAAGCGTGAAGTGGTCGAGTATCGCTTGAGCCGTATTCCAGAACTAGTGAGTTTAGCAAACAAGATTCTAATCGAATGCAATCAACTACTCGGTGAAGTAAATAACAAAGAATGGATCTTTATTTGGGAGGATTTTGATAAACGGATCGCGCCTGAACGGATCGAAGAACTCTTTATTACTAATGGTAGTGTGTTTGCTGATTTGAATGTCCATGCTATTTTTAATTTACCCATTGGCTTGGGCTATTCAGGACGTGCTAAGCAATTACCATTTGACTGTGTGGCGGTTCCTGACACACCAATTTTTACCGCTGATCATCAACTAAATGAAGATGGTCTTCTGGCACTACGGGCTATTGTCAAGACTAGGGTCCAATTAAATCTATTTGCATCTGACCAACTCGATAGACTGATCATTGCTTCTGGGGGCAATATCCGCGATCTTTTTTCGATGATTATCTTTGCCGCGACTTCTGCTGCAGAGTGTATTTCAGAGCCAGATGTAACCCAGGCTATTAATGATCTACGTTTACAGTACCGTAACCGTTTAGGAACAAGCGAATATGATAAAGATAAAATTGAATATTCAGAGAAAGCTAAGCGACTGATCGCGATTTATAACCGAGAGCCTGAGTCCGATATTCCTAGTCCGGTATTGTATGTCTTACTGCGTTCACGGGCGGTCTTAGAATTTAACGGTAGGGGTTGGTTTGGAGTACATCCGTTGGTAGTAGATATCCTTGCCGATCAGGGGCGGATCGAACCGGATGCTACAGGGAAGGTGCCCGGTGGTTCTAACTAGCCCTACGCCGGGATCAACCGCAGATATCCAACAACGTTTGGTGAAGTGGTGTCTGGGTACGGAACGAGGTTTAGCGCGGGTTGAGTATTTTGCAGACTCCTACCGTCAAGCGGTTATTGCTCATTTAAAAACTCAGCTCTCGGATCAAAATATTCCTTTTTATCAAATTAAACTACCTGATCATACTGAGGCTGCCCAAGTCTTATATTTTTTGCGCGAACAATTGGAGCACTATACTTCTGGCGTAGTCTCGATTGTAGGATTTCATACTGCCTTTACACCAGAAGATCAGCAAGAGGGATTAAGCGGGCTGAACTTTAATCGTGAACTGTGGGCGAATTTTCCACTACGGCAAATCTGGTGGTTTACACCAGGGTTTAGTCACCTGAGCCAAGAGGAGATGCCAGATCTCAATTCGTGGTTTATTCTGCGGCTTCGGCTTTTAGAGAGTCTACCGCAAGCTTTTATTCCAGCAGAAGAGATTCAATTAACAAGTCTATCTACTTCTAAAGCTACCGATACAAAACGCCGTACGGATTATCTTTTGATGCGATTTAACCAAGCTAAGCAAAAGAATGCTGATCCATTGAGCACGCTAAAGCTCTTTGGTCTCCCTGCACTCCAAGGACTTTTGAATAGTGGAGACTATACAGAAGGACGACGATTTAACCAACAACTTGAATCACAACTTAATGCTGTACTTACCGCAAAAGAAACATCATTATTGATAATTTGGGCCGAGATCTATAAGCAGTTCAGTGAATTTGAAAAAGCTAAAGGATTGTATCAACATTTAATTCAGATCTTTGATGAATTTATACAGATAGATTCTGATGATGTCGATGCCCACTACAACAAAGGGAATGTGCTACGGAGTTTAGGAGACTTACAGACAGATCTAGAGCAAATCAGTGAAGCCTTAGCAAGCTATCAAGCCGCGATTAATTCCTTTGATCGGGCATTACAGTTAGCTCCTGACCATCTAGTAATCCTCAGGAATCAAGGTAAGACCTGTGAGCGATTAGGATCATTACTAGAGAAGAACGGAGATCAAGCTATTGCTCAGTATCAATTGGCTATTGCTGCTTACAATCATCTGTTGGAATTGGTACCGAGTGATCAAACGATCCGTCAGCGGCGTGATGGGTTGGCGATTCTTATCCACTGATCCCAAGAAGATGCTCAGTACTGCTTAGCGACGTAACTTGCATCAGGCTTCTTTTTCTTTCAACCGTTGATTCTGTTGATATTCTCGCCAAATCACCAACAGAATCGAAGCATTAAAAATACTAGAGTAGGCCCCGGAGACAAAGCCAACGATCAGGGCCAATGAGAAATCGCGGAGCGTGGGCCCACCAAAGAAAAATAGGGCAAACAAAGTCAGTAGGGCGGTGACAGAGGTATTGATCGAACGACCAAAGGTTTGATTAACCGATTGATTGACGATCTCAGCAAAGGTTTTTTTACGGGAAATAAACTTGACATTTTCCCGGACCCGGTCAAAAACGATTACCGTATCATTGACCGAAAATCCTGCAATGGTTAGGAGCGCCACAATAAAGAGAGAATCGATCTCAGTGCCAAAAACAAGACCTAAAATGGCAAAAAAGCCCGTAGTCACTAAAACGTCATGGATAAGGGCCAAAATAGCGAAAAAGGCATAATCCCACTGAAAGCGGATGGTCATATAAATATAGATCCCCAATAGGGTCACGATTAAGGCCAGCACACTATTTAAAAGTAATTCTTGACCTAACGTAGGTCCAACCGATTCAATTTTTTCAATCGTAAAGGTTTTTAAATTAGTCTGCATTAGCTTCTGAACATCTAAGCGTTCCTCTTGGGTGAGGGGCTTAGAGCGGATCAGCATTTCTTTTTCACCGGAAGTCTGGATGATACTGCTCCCCAAGTCTTTTTCTGTCAATACCGCCCGGACTTCAGCCACCGAAGGCGCTTGATCCTTAAATTGCAGCTGCCAGAGCGTCCCGCCGGTAAAATCAATGCCCAGCCGTAACGGTGAACCAATAGTTAGGGCGGAATAGATCATCGCGATGATCCCTAGGCCGATCACGCCCGCAGAAATCCCTAACCACAGCCCACGTTTACCGACAACATCAATATTCACAGGATTGATCCAGACATTAAACTCAGTGTGCCACGCTCTTGCCCCTGTAGGCCACCTGCTTATGGGGGGCAAGGCGGAGTACAATAATAGACCGTCCTGAAAAAATTGCACCCATGCGTCAACGTGACCAAGAGATCACCCGCCGCCGGCACCGTAAAGCCAAGCTTGCCCGCCTCCGGGTCCGCCATGCCGAAGCAAACACCGCCGCCGCCAAACAAGAGATTGCCGATAAGATCCGCCGGGTTTCGGTCTATGCTCCGGTTGAACTTTAAAGTTTGAGCACTCTTTGGGCCTGTTGCACCACATCGGCCAAAGCCCCCGGACTAAAGGGTGAAACTAAACCTGCGGTGCGTACCAACTCCTGAAAAGGAGCGGATCCCCCCAGTCGGCATAGCTTGACATAGTCTTGGAGCGCCCCAGCGAAATCCTGTTCGGCCCGCACCCAAAATTGGAGGGCACAACAACCCGCTAGGGTGTAGTCGATGTAGTAAAAAGGCTCGCCATAAATATGTCCTTGGGCCTGCCAGCGTCCGCCCATCGCTGGGTGGGTTAGATCGCCGTAGTCACGCCAGGGTAAGTACAGGGCCTCCATCGTTTGCCACATGTCATGACGCTCTTGGGCACTGGCCGTGGGGTTGGCATAGACCAAGTGCTGGAAGTGATCTACAGCCACACCGTAGGGTAAAAAGAGTAACGACTCGGCTAAATGAATCTCCCGGAAGCGCTGGGCTTCTTCGGGACCAAAGAAATAATCCATATAGGGCCAAGTCAGAAATTCCAAACTCATGGAATGGATCTCGCAGGACTCTAACGTGGGCCAAAGATATTCAGAGACAGAGCCGTGGCGACTTTGCCAGCCCTGGAAGGCATGGCCCATTTCGTGGGTAAAAACCTCTACATCGCCTTTGGTCCCGTTGAAGTTAGCAAAGACAAAGGGCAAGCCGTAGCTTGGAAAACTAGTGCAAAATCCCCCGCCCGCTTTACCAGGTCGGTTTTTAAGATCTAGTAATTGCTTATCGACCAAGAGCCGAAAAAAGCTGCTGAGTTCCGGGTCCATGCTGTCAAACATGCGCTGGGCTTGGATCAACATCCAGTCATGATCCCCTTGGGGTTTAGGATTGCCCCTGAGATCAAAAACCGCCTCATCCCAAGCCATCAAACGATCTACGCCTAGGCGCTCTGCTTGACGAGCCAAGATCTTTTGGGCTAGAGGTACTACTTCCTGTCGGACTTGGTCCCGGTAGCGCTCCACATCCTGTTGGGTATAGTCCACCCGGCGCATGCGCTTGTAGCCCAGGGGAATGTAGTTTTCGTAGCCCAGTTTCTGCGCCATTCCCTGACGGACCTGGACTAGGTCTCCATAAATGCGGTCTAAATCAGCTTGATGGGCGGCAAAAAATTCCCACCGCACCTGTTCGGCGTCATGGCGGGTGGCGCGGTCCGCATCTTCACAAAAGCGTCGGATTCCCGAAAGATTGAGGGTTTCACCCCGAAAATTTAACGCAGCGGCGGCCAAAAGAGCGGTGTACTCGGCTTTGAGCTTAGATTCCTGGATCAGATCAGCCTCAATAACCGGATCAAACGTCAAAATATCCGATTCCCAAAGCGCAAAAACCTGTGCTCCCAAAGCTGCCTCGAGCTGAGGACGGTGGGGACTAATCAGCAATTGTTTTTTGATCCGTACGGTCCAGTCGGTGATCTTGGGGATCAGTTCATCACAGTAATCCCGCGCTTTTTGGTAGCTTTCGTTTTGCGTATCTTGGTCAAAACGCAACCAAATTAGGGCCGACCAAGTATCGAGGCTGCGCCGGAGGTCTTCCCATTGCGCTATAACCTGGAGCTGATCTTGCGGCGTTACGGCCTCTTGAAAAGCCTGTTCTAGGAGTGAAAACTCCCTTTGGATCGATTCGGGACTAGGGGACTCAGGTTTGATTTGCGTAAAGGAAACGGGTTCGTGTAGGGTGACAGACATATAAGGCCCAGTCGGTATGACTTAATTGTACGCTGGCCCAAATCCAGTCCTTGACGGGATGCAAAGGAATCTCTAGAGTTGCTGTATGCAAAAGCGAATGAATACACAACGCCCAACCAACCGTATGCCTAGGGTCCAAGGCCGTACCCAGCGCAGTCGTCAACGCCGTCCCTGGTGGTTAGCTGTGATCCTAGTAGCAGTAGGACTGATCCTGTGGAGTATATTCCAAGGGTTACAAACACATAGCCTAATGACTACCCGCGCTCCCTTTGGGCCGCCTCAACAGTTACCACGGGCCTTACCCTATACCCTAGGCAATGTAGATACTTTACTCGAACGACAACTGAATACCTTGACCCCCACGGCTCTACTTCAAACAGGTTATTTTGCCCTAGACTTAACCACAGGTCAATATGCTCAACACCAAGCTGGACTTAGTTTTCCAGCCGCCAGTACCATCAAGTTGCCGATTCTTTTAGCACTGTTGCAAGCTATCGACCAAGGGCTCGTACAGTGGGATGAAACTGCGGTCTTGACCCCCACCAATAAAGTATCTGGATCTGGTTTTTTACAATATAAGCCCTTAGGAACACAACTTAGATTATGGGAAGTTGCTGACTTGATGATCACAGAAAGTGATAATACCGCTACCCATATGATCATTGACCGCCTGGGGGGTATGGAAGTATTGAACCGGCGCTTTCAGTGGTGGGGACTGACGCAAACCGCCTTAAGGGCAAAATTACCGGATATTGAGGGGCGCAACACCACGAGTCCCCAGGATCTAGCCTTGACCCTGAGCTATTTAGATCAAGGAATTGGGATCACCGCTTGGAGCCGAGACCGGGCCTTGGACATACTTTATCGGGTCAGTAACCGTTCTTTATTACCCACAGGGCTAGCCAAAGTAGAACCCAGCGCTCGGATCGCCCACAAAACCGGGACGATTGGTATTGCCCTAGGCGATGCCGGATTGATCAATCTGCCTAATGGCAAACGCTATATTTTGGCAACCCTAGTAAAACGTCCCCGCAATAATCCCCAAGCAGTAACCGTGATCCAAAATCTATCCACGCAAGTGGCCCAAAGCTGGTCAACTCCCCTATCCCGATAGACATCAAGTACAATAAGATCACTGCCCGGTGCTGATTATGGTCCTTTCGCCGCCCGTAGTCCCGCTTTCCCGCTCCGCTGTCGATGATCCAACGCAATTGGTGGGCAATACCCCGTTGATTCGGCTCAATCGGGTGACCGCAGATTTGGCCCCAGGGGTAGCGGTTTTCGCCAAAGCGGAATATTTTAACCCCGGCGGCTCGGTAAAAGACCGGCCGGCCCTGAATATGATCCTCCAAGGGGAGCGATCCGGTCAACTTACCCCGGACAAGATTATTCTAGATGCCACCTCTGGGAATACAGGGATTGCCTACGCCTGGATTAGTGCGGTGCGTGGCTATCGGGTACGTTTAGCGTTACCGCAAAATGCCTCCGAAGAGCGTAAACGCATCCTAAAAGCCTACGGAGTTGATCTGGTTCTCACCGATCCAGCCCAGGGTTCTGATGGAGCCATTATTAAAGCCAAGGAACTTTATGCGGCCGATCCTGAACGTTATTTTTACCCGGATCAGTACGGTAATCCCCACAATTGGAAAGCCCATTATCTGACCACTGGAGTTGAAATCTATGCCCAGACCCAGGGCCGGGTCAGTCATTTTGTCACGGGGTTAGGTACTTCGGGAACCTGTATGGGTGTGGGTAGACGGCTCAAAGAATACAATCCTGAGATCCAGATCCTTTCGATGCAGCCGGATTCGCCCTTTCATGGTTTAGAGGGCTTGAAGCATATGGAGACGGCCATTATTCCGCCGATCTATGACCCCACGGTACCCCAGGGGAATGTGGAAATTGCCACTGAAACAGCGCAGAAAATGGTTAAGCGCCTAGCCCGCGAAGAGGGTTTACTGGTCGGGATCTCAGCGGGAGCCAATGTAGTTGCCGCCCTCCGCGTTGCCCAGACCTTGACTACGGGCGTAGTTGTGACAATCCTGTGTGATAGCGCAGATAAATATCTGTCAGAACAGTTTTGGGATGAGTGAAGTCGATGGAGAAGGCTTTGGATTTTGGCACTGCTTACAGGGGGCAGTTTTCACCAGCCCCAACTGCCCAGATCCCCTTTAAATGGGCCGACGATATCAGAAGTGATCCAACCGCCGTAGAAATCTCCCGCTTGGGCTTGGACACGTTCGTCCTCGAGATAACAGGCATCGACCCGACTTGGGTAAAAAGCCACATATCCGGTGATGGCTTCAAAGGTAACGGTGGGATTGGGATAGTACCAGGCGATTTGGGCGACTTTGCGGTTAGCTAACGTAAGGTCGTAATAATGGGCTACCCCTTTCCATTCACAAAAAGTTTGGAGCAGGGCGGGTTGCAGATACTGCATCTGAATATCCGCCGGAGGAAGGTAGTAGACCGGTGGATGGCTCGTTTCTAAAATACGGTACGCGTGGGCGGAGTCTGCCAAAACCAAATCTCCCAGCATGATCCGTACCCGTTTGGTCGCGACTTCGCAACGGGGCGGGCGGGGATAGTCCCACACCGACTCTTGATTGGGACCGGGAACAATGCGCTGGATCATCGGTAGTCCTAAGAGGGTTCTTCTAACTAACTATCCCCTGATCATACGTTTAAGTGGCTAAGGATCATCCAGACCCCTGCACCCAGCAAGATCACGCCACTGGTTTGACTGAGGACACTCCCCCAACGACGCAACGTCAGTAAACCCTTGATCGCTTGGGTAAAAAGCGCCGCCACCACTAAAGGCAAGCCATGTCCGAGAGAATAGGCAAAGAGCAACCCAGCCCCCAAAAGGGGATTTTGAGCCGCGCTCACAAAACCCAATAGGGCGATCAATACGGGGGAGGAACAGGGGGAAGCCACTAGGCCAAAACTCGCACCCACAAATAAAGCCCGGAGTTGATCGGGGGGCTTAACGTCATCAAGGGCTTTGATCTGGGGCCAGCGAAACGTAATTAGTTCTAATTGCACTAAGCCCATGAAAACGGCGATCAAGCCCATGATCACAAAGACAACACTGCCAAAGGGGAGTTGCCCATAAATCGTACCGATCAAACCGGCGATCAAACCGAGGACAGTCAGGGTCAAAGCTAAGCCTAAAATAAAATTACCCGCCAGGATCAGGCTCTCTTGGGTAGTACGGTTCTCTTTACCCCCGGCTAAATAACCCACCGTGATCGGCAACATCGAAAGTGTACAGGGGCTAAAACTGGTCAATAGCCCCGCCAAAAAAACCACCGCCACCGAAAGCGGGGTGAGTTGAACCAGTTGGGTGGTTACCAAGCCCGTTAACCCCTGCTCAAACTGGTATAGCCATTCCGCCATGACCCCTCTACTAAGCGCGACTTGCGACCCCTAGGGATTTAAATAATAGGGCAGGCATTTTGGCTGATCCAAAAACCCACTCCGCCTGACTGCCTATAGCTTCGATGGCTTGACCGGCGGTGAAAAAATTACCCGCAACCATCGTATTTTTTAGGCGACCCACCACTTCCCCTTTTTCAACTTTATAGCCCAAGTCCAAATTGACCGAAAATTCTCCCGCCAATTGATTGGACTGTCCGGCCCCCAAAACCTGATCCACGATGACCCCCTCTTTGAGGCTGGCGATCATTTCAGCCAAGCTCACTTCCCCCGGATCCATACAGAGATTGACCGGGCGGGCAGTGGGCCGACTCAACCCTCCCCGAAAACCATTGCCTGTGGGTACAACCCCACCGCGCTTGGCCCAGGTGCGGTCCCAATAAAAGCCTTGGACCCGGCCCCCTTGGATAAAATATTTTTTCTGGGTAGGGGTGCCTTCATCATCTACTTGTGTGTGGGCAGGGCCGACCATTGGATCTTCATAGATATTGAGGCGCGAATCAAAGAGCAATTCCCCGACTTTATCCGCTACGGGAGAAGATTTTTGGACTACGGCTTGTCCGGCAAAGATCGACCGTACCAAACCGCCCAAGATCATCGTGACCGCACGGGGCGTAAAGATCACAGGCATCGTACCGCTGGTGACGTGGGCCGTGGCCGTGGCTTGGGCTAATTTACTTTGGACTTCGTGGATCAGGGATTCATAATCTAAAGGCTCATCCCGGGCGACGCGGTAACTATAGACATTGAGCATATCCTCACCCCGGACCCAGTTTGCGCCTAGACTGGCCCCCAAGCCCTGGGATTGCTGGGCGACGTGTATGCCTCCGGTGGTAGCAATGATCTTTAAATTACGGCGGATATCAAATTCGGCTTCAATCAAAAGATCGGGATTAAATTCCCGCAGGCGGCTAATTAATTCTTTACCTTTAGCCACCAAATCCCCGGTGGTCGGCAAAGTTGGAGCTGGGGGTTCAGAGCTAAGCTGAGGCGGCTGATGGGCAAAAGTTAAATCCGCCGGATCGCCAATGCTAGCGGTTTGGAGGGCTGCTGCCACCAAAAGTTCGGGCCGCGCCAAATCCGTTGAACTCGCAAAACCTAAGCGTCCCTCATGAATTACCCGTAGGGCGATCCCGCGCTGGGCTTTGGTCTGGAGGGATTTGAGGCGATTGGCCTCAAATTGAATGGGGGTTTCATCTTGCTCTAGATAAAAAACCTCCGCTTCGGCCCCCTGTTGTTGGGCTAATTCCAAAATTTGATCAAGTACCACTTGGGCCACTACTTTTTCCCACCGGATTGCTCCAGTTTAGCCCCCCCTTGGGTCTAAGGTAATTTCGGCAACTCCACCGGGCGCGGTGGCTTGCGCTGAAGACGGGGTTCGACGGGCAAGCTATAGGGGGCGCAAACATTCCCAGTGCCATCTACATTCCACACTTGGCGACTGGTGGTATGCCGTAGGCGACGGTACCGGGGGTCCCAGTGGAAGGTTCCGTCCCAGGCACAAACCAGGACACTATCTTCTAGAGTGGCAATGGCGCGGAGGGAACGGTGGCAACAAGGACAATTACGGGGAAGAATCATGCTTTAGAAACGCCTGGGATCACTTGTATGCACGATCATACACTACAGCTAGTCTTGTCAATAGGCAAATATCTATCGGTAGTAATGAATGTTTTTAGTACTGGTTAAACTATAAAGCAAATAAAAAAACCTGATCTAAAACTAAAAGTCAAACAAAAACCTTAAGATTAGTGTGGGACTGAGTATTTATCCTTAGTGTTCACCTAGTATGAATATATGAGTGAAAGGATAACCTCGTGTTCTACCGTCTGGCTGATCAGTACCATCAATTCACTTTAGATCTAGTAACGAGCCTTCAAGCGTTGGCTATCGTGCTAGAGCGCAGGGGCTACATGACCTCTTGCTACACCTGTGGCGAAGAACAAGACAGTGCTTCTTTTATTGTCAGTCTAGCCCCCCGCCACTTGATCCGCTTTTTAGTTTCTGACTGTGGCATTTCTTGGACCGAACTCCGGGATGACCAAGAATTGATGAAACTCGAAGGCGCAGAAGCGATCATGCAACTTCAAGAACTAGCGGATCAGGTCAAAAAAGACATGGTACGTCCTACCCTTGCTGCGGTCAAAGAGTCCCGCTAAGGCTTAACTCCCACGCAATTTGCGGGTTGCCAGCACGAGTGACTCGGCAAGTTTGTCAAGGCGGGTAGTTAAATTAGGGTCCGTGAGCTTCCCTTCAGCATCAAATTGTTTCCAGGCTTGACCGATGGCGACTTGTTCCGGGATCATCCAACCGTGGACCCAACGGACTACTAAGCGCAGATCATTGAGCGCATTACTATTGGCTCCACCGCCGAGGACGCTAAGGGCAGCAAAGACTTTACCGTCTAGTTCCTCAAAGCTCAACAGATCCAGGGTATTTTTTAGTACTCCACTCATACTGCCGTGGTATTCCGGTGTACTCAAGATCAAAGCATCCGCAGCTTTAGCTTGGGCTTGGAGCAGGGCGACCGCTGGATGGGCACTGTAGTCATCGCCCCCATGACAGAAAGGTAAAGAATGGACTAACGGATCAAAAAAGTGTACCGTAGCTCCGTGCGCTTGCGCCCGTTCCAGAGCCAAAACCAACGCTTGGCGGCTCGCAGACTGGGGGCGCAGACTCCCTAAAAGACCAAGCACATGGACCATTAGTACCGCCTTGCCCTGGGAAGAGGTCCACTTTAGAATATCACCGCTCAAAAAGAAATAGCTGTATCGATCCATCGGGACAGGCTTGTGTATTCTGTATTTAATATTCGCTGGGATCCATGTCAGAATCCACCGCTGATCCTTCTTCTATCGAGCAGTTACTTGCGACAGCCCTTTGGGATACCCACGCAGAAACCGCTTGGCAAGCAGTCCAAACCTTGCACAACTACGGTGGAACACTTGTTTTAACGGTGGCCCAACAGCTTTGTCAACATCCCGATCCTCAAAAACGACGGCTAGGCATAGAAGCTTTATTACTAGAGCGCATGATCGCTCCTGAATACTTCTATGTAGACCCGCCTCAACTAGGGATCCCCAAGGGGACAGCCCCCCCAACATCCATTACCCTTTTACATCGACTCTTGGCGACAGAACAGGATCTTGGGGTACTCGCGGCGGCGGGTTTTGCCCTAGGCCATTTAAAAGATAGCCAAGCCATTGAACCTTTGTTTGCGATGCAACACCACCCGTCAGCCGAAGTCCGGCTTACCATCGTACGCAGTCTTTTGGGGCACACAACACCCCAGGCCATCCAAATTTTGATCCGGCTATCCACCGATCCTGAGGATCAGGTCCGTAGCTGGGCCACCTTTGGTCTAGGCTCCATGATCACCCTTTCCGAACCAGCAATCCTGGCGGCCCTTGAGGCACGCCTCAGGGATCACCATGAGGAAACCCGTGCTGAGGCAATTTTGGGCCTAGCGTACCGCAAAGATGAGCGCATTATTCCGTTATTACAACAGGACCTCACCCGTACTACAGTGAGCAGCCTATGTGTAGAAGCCGCCCAAGCCCTAGGGGATTCACGACTTTATCCCCTCTTGATCGATCTCCAAAAATGGTGGGATCTGGATAAACCACTCCTGGAAGCGGCAATCCGAAGTACCCAGCCCTGATCCCTGGGCCTACAATTGAAAACATACCCGGAGTTTACGCGATGGTTCTACTATCTCAAAAAATAATCTACCCTGAGTCCGATGGTCAACCAATGGCAGATAATACGGAGCAATTCAATTGGATTGTCCTGATTAAAGAAAACTTAGAAATACTTTTTGCCCATGATCCAGTAGTTTTTGTAGCAGGAGATCTATTGTGGTATCCCATTCAAGAAGATAACAAACTACATCAAGCCCCTGATGTTCTAGTTGCTTTTGGACGACCCAAGGGCAAGCGGGGTAGTTATCAGCAGTGGAAAGAAGACAATATAGCGCCGCAAGTGGTGTTTGAGATTCTTTCCCCTGGCAATACCCTCAAAGAAATGGCGAAAAAACTTAATTTTTATCATCGTTATGGGGTCCAAGAATATTACTTATATGATCCCGATAAAAACGATCTAGGGGGTTGGTTGAGAATAGACAATAATCTAGAAGTCATTGAAGAAATCGAGGGTTGGGTAAGCCCCCGTTTGGGGATCCGTTTTGTGATGACCGCAGATATTTTAGAAATTTATGGCCCTGATGATCAAAAATTTTTAAGTTCTGTACAGTTAGCACAACGAGCACAGCAAGCTGAACAAGGACAAGTCATCGAACGACAACGGGCTGAACGATCTGAGCAACGAGCAGAACGTCTAGCAGCTAAATTACATGCACTCGGCATAGATCCCGATCAAAGCTGATCCGGTCCCAACGCGCCGAAGCTGGATCCGAGCACCCTATCCCGTTGATTAACTACGCCCTTGAGGTCTAGGGAGATGGGTATTTGAGGAAAAAACTCGCACCTGTAGCACTACGTAGCAAGAATCCCCGTAGCTTTAGCCCTAGGAGTGTCAAGATAGGGGAGAAACTAAGGACAAGGGAGCTAGCGATGCGTAAGACGATCTACTTCCTTTTAGGTGAAAAGGCGGGTCGTACCGTAGTGGGCAGTTGGAACTGGTTGTGGGGTAAGCCTGTGGACCAGGGGGGACAGGTAGCCGTGGCCGTAGCCGAAGAATCGTTAAAAACGATGCAAGAATCGATCCAAAAGTTTACCCAGGCAGTGGCTACACAGGTCGCCGCCTATCAACGTGCCCAACAAAAATATAACGCCAAGGTCAAAGAATACCAGACCTACGAACAACAGGTACGGACAGCCCAGAAAAATGGCAGTCAAGATGCCGCGCGCCTAGCAATGGGTAGATTGCTTCAGATCGAACAGATCCTGCCGCAACTCGAAGAACAGGTGAAACAGGCTGAACAATTCGTGGGGACCGCCAAAGAAAAGCTTAACCGCGAAAAAATGAAACTGGAGAATTACAAGACCGATTTGCAAAACATGAAAGATATGTCTGAGATCAATGAGGCCCTAGCACAAATGGCCCAAGTTAATTCCCAATACAGTATTGACTCGGCCCGCTCACAATTTGAAGAAGCCAAAGGTGCCGTTCAACGCCGTAATCTCAAAGTCGCCGCTTTTAATGAACTCTCGGATAATCCCACGGAAAAGCTGGCGGCGGATCTGGATAAAATGACCCTTGATGATGAGATCTCGCGCCGTTTAGCGATGATCGATACCCCCACACCCAAAAAGCTAACGGAGTAATACACATGGCCCAAAATAGCGGTCCTCCCCCAATTATTTTTATCTTGGCGGCCCTAGTCATTGCTGGCGGCGGTTTCTACTGGTTTACCAATCAAAATAGTAGCCCCACCGCAACCAATAGTGCTACCCCCGTCGAAGTGGTACCGGGCGCTGATCCCCCTAGTACCCCCGCACCAACCCCCAGCCCTGAAGCCCTAGCCATCCCCACAACACTCCCCCAGGGCAGCTCAGTCAAAGTAGACGGATCTACAAGCATGGTCCGTCTCAACAAAAATCTAGGCACTGCCTTTCAGGCTAAATTTCCGGGCGTTGGCTACACCTGGAAAGCCAACGGTAGTTCTAACGGGATCAAAGCCCTAGTTGCCAAAGAAATCGATGTAGCAGCTTCTTCTCGCCCACTTAAGGAAGAAGAAGTCAGCCAAGGGCTCGTTGCCGTCCCCGTCAAAACCGATGCCATCGCAGTGATCATTGGCAAGGCCAATGCGTTTAGTAGTGGGTTGACCTCTGAGCAGTTACGCAATGTTTTTTCGGGCCAAGTCAATAACTGGAGTCAAGTCGGCGGTACGGCGCTACCGCTTAGGGTCGTCAACCGCAACCCGGAAAGCGGTACCTATGGCTTATTCAAGGACGCCGTTTTGGGGGGCAATGCATTTGGCAATGGCCCTAACTGGACGACGATGTCTCGGGATGTAACCACCGAGCTGATCCAAAAATTAGGTACCAATGGCATTGGCTATGCCAACTACAGTCAGATCAAGACCCAAAAGACGATCAAAGCCTTGGCTATTGATGGGGCGACCCCTGATTCTCCCAACTATGGGTTACTCAGTGTGCTGTATTACGTTTACCGGTCCGATAGTTCAGAGGCTGCCAAGGCTTTTATTGCCTTTGCCACTAGCCCCGAAGGACAAGCTGTTGCTGTTGTGGAGTAACCATGTCCCAAAGTGGTCCCCCGCCCATTATTTTTGTCCTAGGTGCTTTGCTCTTAGCAGGCGGGGGCTACTACTGGTACACGCTCCAGGGTAAAGATCCCCTAGCTACGGTACGCAATGCCATTGACAAAAGCCAGTCCCCGGCCCAGTTAACGGTACCCCAATCTTTACCCGCCAATGCGGGGATCAAGATCGATGGCTCCACCAGTATGGTGCGCTTAAATGTCAATTTAGGTAAGCTCTTTCAAAAGAAATTTCCTACAGCTAGCTATACGTGGCAGGCCAATGGTAGCTCCAAAGGGATCAAAGCCTTACTGGACGGAACCGTTGATCTCGCGGCTTCCTCCCGTGCGCTTAAGCCCGAAGAAGTCAGTCAGGGCTTAGTGGCGGTACCGGTTAAAAATGATGCCATTGCCGTGATCGTGGGTCGGGGTAATCCTTTTCGCGGGGAATTGACCCTAGAGCAACTCAAACAGATCTTTACGGGGACACTCAAAAACTGGTCTGACGTCGGGGGACCACCCCTGCCCTTGCGCGTGATTAATCGTAATCCCGAAAGCGGTACCTATAAGCAGTTTGAAGATACGGTACTAGGGGGCGGTAGCTTTGGTAGTGGACCTAACTGGACAACGATGCCCAGGGATGTGACAACCGAGTTGATCCAAAAACTGGGTACCAATGGCATTGGCTATGCCAATTACAGCCAGATCCGCGATCAAAAGACAATTCGGGCGGTAGCTTTAGAAGGGGCTAGCCCTGATGCTGCCAACTACCCCATTGTTAGTATTCTGTACTATGTCTACGGTCCCAACAGCTCAGAGGCGGCCAAAGCTTTTGTGGCTTTAGCAACGAGTACCGAAGGTCAAGCCGTCGCCGTGATCGACTAGGGCAGGGGGGGAGTCAAGTCTACCGGCTTATTTTCCGTGGGAATAATTTCTCCCGTGACGGTATTTGTCGTCCCTTTGGCTTGGGGTTGGATCAACTCCGGGGTAATCTTGAGCGTATTGCGGGAGCGAAACTTAGTGATCTCATCGGCCATATTTTGATTGGCATCTTTTTTAAAGTCTTTGAAACTCTTGGGATTTGCTAAGTTACTGCGGTGGAGTAGATCAAAGATCCCTAAACCGCCACCCGTGGCCCCAAAAGGATTATTTTCGTCTTCGGTCTTAGTATCGACGGTTCCGGTAAATTCTCCGCCGAAGGTTTGGGCACCCACGCTAGGAGTCAAAAGAAGGATACCGATTATGAGTGTGGTCCAAGTGCGCATGTGTTTTCCTCTCTGTCCTATAATAAAACGACCATGCAGTTATCATACCAAGTCGGCATTTTGGGGGCTACTGGTGCCGTCGGCACTGAACTATTAGCCCTTTTGCAAGAACGTCAATTTCCCTTAAAATCCCTCGTCCTAATGGCTTCCGAGCGCTCTGTCGGTAAGACGACCCCGTGGGGCGTGATCAAACCCATAGCTGCTGCCTCTTTAGCCGGGCTAGATTTTGTTTTTGGGTGTACCGGCAAAGACTTAGCCCAACAGTGGTCTGGGGCGATTACGGAGGCTGGGGCGGTCTTTATTGACAATTCCAGTGCCTATCGTCTGACCCACCCATTAGTAGTCCCCGAGGTCAATGCCCTAGATCTGCATGATCATCAAGGGATCATTGCTAATCCCAACTGCTCTACGATTTTGATGGTCTTGGCCCTCGGGCCGCTCCATCGGGTCCGCCCGATTAGACGGGTCGTAGTTTCAACCTATCAAGCGGCCAGTGGCGCCGGGCTTCCGGCAATGGCTGAACTCCAAGCGCAAACCGCCCAGGTTTTGCAGGGTCAGGTACCCCAACCGGAGGTCTTTCCTTTTCCACTGGCCTTTAATCTCTTTTTGCATGACTCGCCCATGACGCCCCTGGGCTACTGCGAAGAAGAACTCAAAATGATCTACGAGACCCGCCGGATCCTGCATGTGCCTGATCTGGCGGTTACGGCGACCTGTGTCCGGGTGCCCGTACTCCGTGCCCACGCGGAGGCAGTCAATATTGAGTTTTATGACCCGTTTCCTGTAGCTGAAGCACGGGCAATTTTAGCCCAAGCCCCAGGGCTCCGCCTATTAGAAGATTGGGAGCACAATCGGTTTCCCATGCCCCTTGATGCCAGTGGCAAAGATGAAGTGCTGGTGGGACGTATCCGTCAAGATCTCAGTAATCCCTGTGCCTTAGATCTATGGTTAGTGGGCGATCAGATCCGTAAAGGGGCCGCACTCAATGCCTTACAAATCGCTGAAACATTGATCGCGCAAGCCTAAATCCTGCGACAAACAGCTAAGGTTTTTTGGGCAGTGGCTTCCCAACTAAAGCCCTGGGCTTGCTGGATCCCTTGCCGAGCCAGTTGATCTCGCCATATTGGGTCACTTAAAAGCTGGGTAATCACCCGCACAAGATCCGTAGGGGATTGGGGATCAAAATAGGCCACCGCTTGACCCCCCACCTCCGGGAGGCTGCTACTATGGGCGCAGATCACCGGGGTGCCACAGGCCATGGCTTCTAAAATAGGTAGCCCAAAACCCTCAAAAAGACTAGGAAAAATAAAGGCTGTGGCCCGTCGATAAAGCTGGGGCAGCGCCTCTGGCGGTATGTAGTCCAACCAACGAATCCTTCCTTTGCCCGCACGCTGTAACTCAGGGGTATACCGGGGGTCAGCACGCCCTGCAATCCATAATTCTCCCTGCCATTGGGTCTGGATCTGCCCAAAAGCCTGGATTAGGGTCATGAGGTTTTTGTGGGGTTCATGGGAACCGACATATAAAAGATAGGGTACTGGGGGCGCGACTTCGGCCTGAGCAAAAAAACGTTCGCGGTCATAGGCCAAAGGGATCACCGTGATCCGTTCTGGGGCAAGGTTATAAAATTCCGTCAGATCCCGCTGGGTCTGGTGCGAATTACAGATGATCTGCCGCGCCGAACGTAGCGAAAGGGGCACCCAGTAGCGAAAGTAGGCCAATTTTTGCCCATAAACGTGCGGGTAACGCAGGGGGATCACATCGTGAGCCATCACCACTTGCGGATAAAGCCCCCACCCCCCTTCGGGTACCGGATGAAAAACAAGATCCCCTTTTTTGATCTTACGGGGCCAGTGGGTTTGATTCCAGAGTAACCGGGTCGCGTGGGAATGGACGGGAACGGGCTGATAAGGGTGATCCCAGGCATAACCCTGGGGTAAGTAGGCGACCAGATCAGGAATACACTGCTGCCACTGTTTGAGCATATTGCGGCAATAGGTCGCAATCCCCGTTTGCGGCAAGTGTAGATAGCTACCGTTGAAATAAAAAGTCATCCGCCCTTAGGGGTACTAGACAAACGGGATGCGTTGGGGGGATGGATCTCTAGGGCCTTAAACCCAAGTGCTTGCCATTGGCCCTTTGCATTTTTTTGAACCTCAACGGTCAAACTAACGGGTCCATCCATGGTGTAGCGAAAGCCCTTCCCCATGGCATCGGTAAACAGCAAGACCAGTCCCCGTTCGTTTAAGGGATAGCGTTCAGGATCAATCTGGATCTGAGTCAATTGTTTTTGCAGGGGAGCACTTAAAAATGGCCGGGTCCACTGGGGAGCGCGGTCCTTACGCATCAAAGCAACTAATGCCCCATAGAGCGCGTTATCGGGCACATTGAGCACTTGGCTACTGACATTCCGATAGCCCTGGGGTCCCCATTGCCACAGGGAGCGCTGACCCACCAAACCGCAACTATCACAGGCCGCCATGATCCGCTCAGGATCTAATAACAGGGTATCCAGCTTGAGATTGGGGGTATTCCCAATGAATTCACTGGTGCCAAAGGCACTGTACATGGCTTCGGGAATATAACTGGGGCTGACATCTTTAAACCGGGTACCCTCTTGACGAAAAACCTTAATAAAGGGAGCGGTATCTTCTAATTGCTGCGTCTGCCCATTGACGATTAAAAACGGCGTTTTTTCTACCTTAACGATGCGTAGGGCATTCACCTGGGCCTGCCACTCTAGCTCGTAGTCATTAAGAATGACGACGTGGGACTCAGATTGCCAAAGGGCAAGGTGACGAATATCCAACTCCGATTCAACCACACTCACTTGGATCAGTTGCCCCTGAGTCAATCGCGTATAGGTAAATTGAAAGCGTTCATCGGGGGCTAGGGCCTGGAGCTGGGCCACCAGAGGT
Organism: Gloeobacteraceae cyanobacterium SOY_34_metabat_371; assembly: GCA_031398925.1. Taxonomy (GTDB): domain Bacteria; phylum Cyanobacteriota; class Cyanobacteriia; order Gloeobacterales; family Anthocerotibacteraceae; genus JANNOF01. The sequence goes on from JANNOF010000131.1 coordinate 44,759, forward strand.
TGGTTAGTTTGCTTTACATTGACTAAAAATTGCTCTAGGTGACGTACAAATTCTTGGCGTTGAATGATTAAAAAATCAGCACTCCGGGCTAAAGCCGGACCGTTGCCCGTTTGTAGCGCCACTTCATAGCTATCTAGTTGTTGGGCATAGTCCGCCAAGATAAGTTCCAACTGTTGGGTGTTGGCCAGATCTTGGGGCAGAGGATCGGTGGCTGGGGTAGACCTTAATAAGTAAAAAGAAATAGCCCCTGCTATCAAAAACAGTACAGGTAGCCAAACCACAGGCCGGGTAATGATCCGCAAAGTTGAGACCATAGGGATTGCGCTCCTCAAAGCGCTAGGGTCAGCCCTCAATAACTGTTTTATTCTTCTTTGCCGTGGGCAGAACCATTGCCTTTGTAATGGGGGCCATTATAGTAGCCCCCCTTGGTGGTGAAGAAAAACACTGTGGGGACAAATAGCGCTGTAAGTAACAAAATGATGTCTTTGGTCAACATAAATACCCCCAGCGAACGCAAAGGCTGTACTTCCAGTAAAGCATATCCCCCAAGGGTTTAACGGGACTAAGGTCGCTTGGTCGCAAGGAGCAGGATATTGGCCTGTTGGGAAAGATCCACCCAGTTCTTATAGAGCAGATCTAAAGTCAAGCCCTGTTGATCTACCACCAATTGGGTGGTCTGGGTGGCCTTCAGTTGCGAGATCAAAGCACTCCCCGCCTGGAGGGTCCGTAGGGTCTGACTCCGCCGTACGTTGTGGGCCTGGGCACAGGGTTCATCGCAGGGATTGCCATAAAAGAAATGGTTTTGGCGAAACTGCCGCAGGATCATAATGTGTCCCGTAAGCTCTTGATTTTTTTGCTGGAGTTCAAGGGCCAAGGCTTGCGGATCGGCGCTACTCGGCGGTGCAGGAGCAAGGGGGGCACTGAAGCTGGGCTGAGCGAACAGCAAGAACAGAGCCAAGATCTTCTTCACAGGGATCACGACAAAGAGCACTCTCTAGTCTAATAGATAGGGTTATGCTACGGAAAAAGTTATAGAGGAAGCGGTGGCAACAGCAATAGAAGGGGCAGGTAGCGTTCCGCCACTGGCTAAACCTAGAGCACCTGATCCGCCGATCCCGGAAATGCCTGTTAAGATCCCTGCTGATCCGTAGGCAACATCTAGTAGACCCCAGAGGATCTTGTTAAGCGATCTACCCGATCAAGGACTGCCCAGATTGGGTAGATCTTTTTCAGTTATTTAGTTGTCAAGATGCGTGTAATGGATATTTTAGCCTGATCAGGAATTTCTATATAAGCCAAGATCACACATTAACTTCAGGATCACTCGTTGCCTTAGCTTGAGCTTTTTCAGCCACATGATCTAATAACAACAATTCCGCCGCCGCCATATTTTGACTGGCATAGCGCCAAAATTCAGCAAAAAATTGAGCTTGGGGTGATTCAAGGGCGGCCTTTTCCGTAGCTTCGCGTTCGCACAAAGTCCGCAACGCATGAAGCACAGGCATAAAGCCATGTTTTTGGATCAGATCCTGGACTTCGGTTTCAAGTTCATTCATGGGGCAACTCCTAAGCGAGCACGGGATTGAACAATTTCTTGGGCGCAGCGCTTACCGCTTAAGACCGCCCCTTCCATACTGCCCAGGTATTCTTGTTTCGTAAAACTCCCCGCCAAAAAGAAATTGGCAATGGGCGTTTTTTGGCTAGGGCGGGCTGCTTCACAACCGGGAACCGCCTTGTAGACTGAGCGGGGGGTTTTGACCACATGATATTTCAAGACTTTGGCTTTGTGGGGGATCTCATCGGGGTAAAGGCGTGCTAATTCACCCATTGTGGCAGCAAAAATATCTTCATCGGAACGGGTGATCCAGTCTTGAGCCGGGGCAAACACCAACTCGATCATCGAGCGGTTAGGATCTGCGTATTCTCGACAGACATTAGACATATCTGCATAGACACTCAACAGATCCGAGCGGCTAAATAAAATATTATCAAGGCTTGAAAGTTTATGATCAAACCAAATTTGTAGATTGATCACGGGCACGCCCTCTAGGGCATACATACGTTGAAACTCTGGGATCGAACGCCAAGCTTCAGGTAACAAACTTTTGAGGGGATCAACCGCAATGGCACTCACGTAGGCATCGGCGGTGATCAATTCGCCACTACGCATTTGATATCCAGCTACAGTGCCATCGGGGTTCAGGATAATCTCTTGAAGCGCTTTTTCGGTCAATACTTGACCCCCACGGGCTGTGATATAGGCCACTAAAGGATCGATCAACCGTTCTGGGGGTGCCCCATCCAAAAAGGCCATGCGTGAGCCTTCTTTTTCTTTTAAAAAGCGATTTAGCGCCGTCAGAATAATCGTGGCTGAGATCTCGTTGGGATCAATAAAATTCAGCGCTTTACTCATCGCCACAAAGACTTCTTTTTCAACCCTAGGGGGGATTCCCCGTTGAGCCATCCACTCCGACCAAGAGACGTGATCCATAGCTTCGACATAGTCCTGACCCTGGATCATGGCGGGGATCAAACCCAGCCCAAATCTAATTTTTTCATTCCAGGTGAGCATGTCGTTATTGCGCAAGATCGCCACGACCCCGTTAAGGGGAGCCGGGAGTGCAGCGGGAAAGTCAAAACTAGAATAGGTCCCCGGCGCATCGGGCATATTGAAGATCATGGCGTGGTCTTTCCACTGCAAACGGTCTTCAATATTCAACTCTTTAAATAATTGCAACATATTAGGATAGGCGCCAAAAAATACGTGCAACCCGGTTTCAACCCAGTCCCCATCGGGGTCTTGCCACGAAGCCACAAGACCGCCCAAAAGATCCCGCCGTTCCAAAACCAGCGGAGTAATGCCTTGGTCAACTAAATATTTGGCGCAGGAAAGTCCTGCTAAACCGCCCCCAGCAATGGCAACATGCATGAATCGTACGAATGCTTTACGTATTGTAACAGTCGTACTCTAGGGTAGCGCTACAACCCTTAGCCGTAAACCGACACATCTTCGCCCTGTTCTTCTAAATAGTTGAGGGCACGGTAACGGATGCCGATC
>JANNOF010000030.1:0-1865 GCA_031398925.1 Gloeobacteraceae cyanobacterium SOY_34_metabat_371
GAGTCGCTCATCTGCTTTTGTAAACGCTGGCGGTTATCATCATATTTCAAAACCGTCTGCACTTGGGCGTGTCTGCTGAAACGCTGGGTAGCACGGTAGTTCCCATTATTCAGATCCAATACTGTAGTAATCGCACTGTGGCGGATGCGATGGGGTGACATCTTCTTAGTAATTCCAGCTTGTTTACATAGTCCATCCACCAATCGCCTGATTGCCTCCCCGGTTAATCTCGCTCCATTCTTGTAATAGGCCAGCACGGTGAAAGGTGAAAAGCGTGTCATTGCTACGTTTCTTCTTACTTACTTTTATCCAACTGGCGATCGCTTTGGGGCAGAGTCCCCAGTAGGTATTGAGCCGAGATACGTGTAAAAACCTGCAAGATGGTCTGGAAAGCGTTGCTATATATACGTTCTAGTGTTTTTGATGTCTAATGAGAATTTGTGCATGAATGCACTGGCACTTCTGACCCCATAATTGCTTTTCGCCTACCAAAGAGAATTATAAATACTCTTTGGTAGAAGGCTAATATTTTGGGCTATAATCCTTTGCCTGTAGGAGTTACAGACAATTTATTGCGAAAGATATTCAAAGTCCTTGCTGTAAAACCTGTAAATAAAATTAATAAATACTCCAGTTTTTGTAGCGATACATACCCAAGATTTGCGCTTCCCTGTGAATTTTACGTACAAATGACTGAAACCCTTATATAGCAACAGTTTCCAGACCATCTTGCAGGTTTTTACTTGTATCTCGGCTCAATACCGATTGGGGTTTGAGCCGTCACCCAAAGTCAATGCCAGTTCTCATAATGGTTTTGAGCCGTCACCAGTGCCGTCACCAGTGCCGTCACCCAAAGTCACCACTCGCCAACCCGTTAGAGGAGATCGTGTGAGGCTACTTTCAGGCGGTGAAGTTTATCTGATCTCTTGGGTTTCCTGTGGTAGTGATAAAGTGCTTTTGGTTTCTGCCCGAACCGGAGAGCCTCTCACTGCTACTTCTAAGTTGCGTCCTGGCGCTGCGGCTGGTGGATTAAATCTCATTGATGTTAGTGAACTGGAGTTTTTGGATACTTAGAGCAACTAATAATAGGAGCTTCGTGTCGAGACTTGTCGGTTCAGATGCATCGCTTGTAGACAATTAAGATTGAATTAGACCGCGATTTCTCTCCTATTAACAATAATCATGGCATCTGCTGAATTTACTTCGTCGGAGTCAACCCAAGCAGTACCGACAGTTGAAACCGGCATCACTGTGCCAAAAACCCCAACTAGCACGGGCTACGAGCAGATTGGCTTTGCCATGAGTAAGACTGATACCTAAACTACCAGAAACTTTTGTTGCTAGTACTTTATTTGTTGTAAAAGATATGATAAATTGCCTTGAAAATAAAGTATTGGAGTTATTAATTCCGATTGTAAAATATTATACTTGGCAACAATTGGCGAAATTCAAGGCGATTTGACAGAGAAAGACCAACTGTAAGACTTTATTGTGCCGTCTTTAGAGTGAAACCGAATTTCAGCACGATGGTTTCCTGGTTTTGAAAAGTCTATCTTATAACCAATTCTCCATCTACTAGGAGGCATATCACGCGTACCTCCAACTCTAGATTTATTTGTAACATCTACTCCATCAATAAATAGTTGTAAAGATCCATAGTCTGCTTCTTCCCCCAATTGGAAATTCAATTTAGCGCCTATATACTGCACAGAGGTTTGGGTTGAATCTTCAGAGGGATAAACCTCAATCACTTGGGGTAGTCGAGGTGTTACACAAGCCATCAACAAAACACTCAAAAAGTTTATGAATAACGATTTCATAGGAGTTAACTGTGAGCTATTTTAGTGTTGCTATTTAGGCATCAC
>JANNOF010000273.1:0-18505 GCA_031398925.1 Gloeobacteraceae cyanobacterium SOY_34_metabat_371
GGTTCTAATTCCTCCGCACTCTTGTTCAGATTGATAAATATGCCCCATGCGGCCAGCAAGACACCCGCTGCGATCCCAATGGAGGCGGCCTGGGGCAGTTGCGATGGATCTTCATGGACAAGTTTAAACACGGCTATTAACGTTTCGATGGACAGCGCGACAATGACCACGACCATAAACCGCGACAAGAAGCGCCGGACACGCGTTGGTGAGCTGACTTGCACCTGTCGTTGCACCTCTTCTTCGAGGATCGTTTGACTGAGTTCGAGGGCGACTACCGCAATGGTCAAAAGCCCAATGCACTCAAGGACAGCGTTAAATCGTTCTCTGAGGGGTAAAATTTCACTTGTATTGATCCCATGCCACAGTTCTAGTACGGCAAAGAAGATCAAAGCGACAGCGCAGCACATGAACAGTAGGATAATGCCTGAGTAGCCAACGGCCAAAAGCTTGTGCATGATCTTCAAAACTAAGACTCTCCCACCGTTAGCTTAGGTAACGGACAGTGGCTATGCAGTGAGCCATGAGTTGTTTAAATTGTAGTTGAGCCTAGGAATCCTCCTATCTACCCTAGGTCTTATTGATCTACAAAATCTTAGGGGACAACGGATCAAGGGCAACAGGAGGGCAATCAGTTACACCGCTAGGGCTATGCAAATCTGGTCAGGTACGGATAGATCAGCCGCTCCACCTCAATCTTGATCCGCCGATCACTCTTGGGTATAGTTGGGTCGGGTTAATAAAAGCTATGGATCAGGAAACAACGCGTCCACTGGCAGAGACTATATGGTGGCTCATACCGGGCAAAGTAGCCGGGATGCGTAAACCTACACCGGAGGAATTACCGGAACTTCAGGCCTTAGGCATTGGGGCTATCGTTTCGGTAATGGATGATCCTGCTAATTTAGAAGCCTATACTCAGGCTGGGATTCCTTATAAGTGGTTGCCCACCACCGGAGGTACAGCACCGACCTTAGAACAGTGCCGGGATCTACAAGCGTTTATCAGCGAACAAAATCAACACGATCATGCAGTAGCAGTGCATTGTACCAGTGGTAGACGACGGACCGGGACCATCTTGGCAGCTTACTTGATCCTGCAAGGTGCACCCTATGTGGCTGCTGTCCAGGCTATCCAACGGGCCAATCCTGAGGTAGAACTACGGGAGGCACAGACCGTTTTCCTACACGCCTTAGCCCAAGAGTGATCCCTATGTCATCTTTTGATCATCCCCCTAGAATCCTTTTTCTTTATGGATCGTTGCGCGAGCGTTCCTATAGTCGGCTTTTGGCAGAAACCGCAGCCGGAATCATTACCGAATTAGGGGCAGAAACACGCCTCTTTGATCCCCGCGAATTGCCCATATATGGCAGTGTCCCTGCGGATCATCCCAAAGTGCAAGAGTTACGGGAATTGAGCTTGTGGTCAGAGGGACAAGTCTGGTCTAGCCCTGAGATGCATGGTCAAATCACCGGGATCATGAAAAATCAGTTAGATTGGATCCCTTTAGAACTTGGGTCCGTACGCCCTACCCAAGGACGGACCCTAGCGGTGATGCAGGTGAGTGGCGGTTCCCAATCTTTTAATGCGGTCAATACCCTGCGCCTTTTAGGACGTTGGATGCGTATGTTTACGATCCCTAACCAATCTTCAGTGGCCAAAGCCTATAACGAGTTTGATGAAATGGGAGCAATGAAAGATTCTAGCTATCGAGATCGGGTTGTAGATGTGATGGAGGAATTGTACAAATTTACGATCCTATTACGCCCCCACACAGCGTATTTAACGGACCGCTATAGCGAACGCAAACAGAAAGTGGCGCAGCTACCCCCGATCTAAGTTCACAACCCTAGGTTAAAGCTAAAGTAAATCCCTAGGGGCGGATATGGGTTACTTCAACTACCGTATGAACATTGCCCCTAGGGTTAAAATCAGCTTTGATCTGGATCTTGGTCGGATCAATAGCTTCAATTAAATCATCTAAAACGCGATTGACCACTTCTTCGTGGGAAATATATTCATCACGAAAGCTATTGATATAGAGCTTTATGGATTTGAGTTCTACTACCTTAAGATAAGGCGTATAGGTAACATAAAAAGTAGCAAAGTCAGGATAGCCCGAAAAAGGGCACTTACAGGTAAATTCCGGTAGGGTGATCTGGATCTGATAGGCTCTGCCGGGACGTGGATTATCAAAAGTCACAAATTGGCGCTCGGCAATAGTGCGCTCGCCATATTTAGGCGTAATCGTAGTTTCATCCATGATTGATTCCTCTTGGGGATTGCACAACTTGGGAATTACACAAATAGTTACACGGGATCGGTGGAGGGTCAATGGGCGGCTAAGGGTTTGAGATTGAGTACCTGATTGAGTTTGCCCCGTTGGTAGCCCTCTAGATCCAAAGTTACGTAGGTATAGCCAAAGAGTTTAAATTGGGCAACCAGCGTCATTAAATTGACCGTGGTAATAAAGTTAGGGATCTGGTGGGGCTGGACTTCGATACGAGCTGTATTTTGATCCGAGCGCACCCGAAAATCCCGCCATCCCAACGTGCGGAGGTAGCGTTCTGCCTGGGCTAAACGCTGGAGTTTCTCCGCTGTGATCCCTTCGCCATAAGGAAAGCGTGAAGCTAAGCAGGGCATGGCGGGTTTATCCCACCAAGGTAGGTCTAGGGCACGCGAAAAGGCCCGCACTTCCCATTTTGCGATTTGACATTCGATCAAGGGAGAACGGATCCCCCGTTCTTTAGCCGCTTGAAATCCAGGGCGGTAGTCCCCCAGATCATCTAAATTGGCCCCATCCAGCACCACGTTATAGCCCCGAACTTGGGCGAGGGGGACCAGGGTATCGTGCAATTCACTTTTGCAAAAATAACAGCGGTTCGCTGGATTACTGGCGTAATTAGGATTATTAAGTTCATTGGTTTCGACAATTTCATGGCGAATTCCAATTAACTGGGCCTGATCAATGGCTTCGTCTAAATCTTCTTGCATCAATGAGGGCGAGGCTGCCGTCACCGCCAAAGCCTTTTCTCCCAGAACATCAAAGGCCACTTTTGCCACCAGGGTGCTATCCACACCGCCAGAGTAGGCAATGACACACTGCTCTAGCCCACCGATCAATTGGCGTAGCTGCTCAAGTTTTGCCGGGATCATGGGCGTTCCTGAAACTGTCTCATTTTAACAATTGCAAGGTAGATCGGTGATCTCGTCTCACCGCCTGGGGATCTTAAGCGCAGTACCATTGATCTTAAGCAATCAGGGCTCAAGCCGTGTACTACTTGCATACTGCTCTGCTGGTCAGCGATCTGGAAAAATCACGCCATTTTTACGGCACAGTGCTGGGGTTAACGCCGGTGCTGCGGGAACTCAAATTTCCAGGGATCTGGTATCAAATTGGCCCAGTTCAGATCCATTTGATTCAAGTACCCCAGGTCATTGGGGATCAGGTAGACCCAGAAAAATGGGGGCGCAATCGGCATTTAGCCCTGGGCGTTGGCGATCTGGCCCCGTACCGACAACGATTGATCACTCAGGGGTGTGCGGTACAAAATAGCGCTTCGGGGAGAGCGGCTCTTTTTATCCAAGACCCGGATGGCAATGTGATTGAGATTAGTCAGATTGAGGGAGAGCCGCCCGGTCTACAAACCACCATAATTCACCCACCGGCTGGATCCGGGCGGCTGGAGCAGCGCTAGTACCCGACCAAATATCTTGGAGCACGGCTTGTTTGGCACTGCCCGTAACTAAAAATGCCACCGCTTGGCTGGAATTGAGCAGCGGATAGGTCAGGGTGATGCGGTCTTCGGCTTTGGCCCCGCTCACTGCGGTCACCCACTGATCCTGTTCGGTTAGGGCGGCGGTACCGGGGAATAAAGAAGCCGTATGCCCATCGGTGCCCAAGCCTAAAAGGTTAATGGTAAATAGCGGACGCTGGGGATTTAAAACCACAGCCCCATAAAAAGCCTGGAGTTCCTGGGCATAGGCCAAGGCCGTAGCCGCAGCGGATTCCAAATTCACCGGGACAGGATGAATATGTTCACGCGGCACCGGCACCTGATCCAAAAGGGCTGTACACACCATCCGATAATTACTCAAGGGATCGGTGTGCGGCACAAAACGCTCATCCCCCCAAAACCAATGCACCCGGTCCCAGGGCATCTTAGATAAAAAAGGCTCCTGGGCAAGGGTTTGATACAACAGTTCCGGGGTTGATCCACCCGATAACGCTACGGCTACGGGTCCTGTTTGGGCCAAAACACGCGCCAGCATCCAGTGGGCGACTGCTTGCGCCACACTAAGCGCATCCGCCAAGACAATGGGGGGCATGGGCTAATCCTTGATCAAAGACAATAAAAGACCTAAGGCCGCCTGATATAAAGGATCCGTTTGGTTCACATGCTGGAGTTCTTGGGCCAAGAGTTGCGCCAAGGTCAGGTCTTGGAGGACTTCAGTCTGCTCAAACGTACATTGACCGCCCTCATCTAGTTCGACTTGGGCACAGTCAGCAATTAATCCCGAACGGATCAGGAGGTCTTTTTCAGACCCAAAATTGATCTTAATCGAGACTAAATTTCCTGGCTGACGGTCATTGGATACGCTCTGCCAAACGGTTTCAACGGCTCCAGATGGCCCTTGGAACACGGCTCCTTCGGGTTGGATCTGCGGATTCTGCCAATTGAGACAACTGGCTAGCCACCCAATGAAGAACCAAGCTTGGGTCGTATCCCCAGCCACGTATTCCAGTTCGACCCGTGAGATCTGCCCTAGATCCATGCGGCGCTTGTTGTCATCAAAGGCTTTAGCGGTTAATTCCCGCCATTCTCGGATCCGGCCCCAAGCCAAGTCGCCGACAATAGTTTTTTGCGCCAGTCGGTCTAGTAGGGAAAAAGTACAAAAAGTTGGATCCGTCGCACTGTCGAGGATCACAAACTCGGCGATACCCCGTAGGTCTTGAAATAAGGGGTTACTGAGGGGCATGCCGCCATGCCACCACAAATAAGTCGGCAAGTCGGGGATCAAAAGCGCAAGGATAGCCGCCGATACTTCACCCAGCGTATTGGGCCGAGTATGTAAGGTAACGTACTCACAACAGACACTAGCCCGTTGCCCACCACTCCCCAAGGGACAGTAGGCCGTAACTTCGGCGGTGATCATCTCAGCCGCATCGGCATCTTCTTGGATCACCAACGTCCGGCAGGGATACTGGACCGCAATGGCCCCGATCACTTCAGCTAAGCCCCCAGAATTTCCCGACCAGACGACGAGATTAAACGTTGAGGCACGGGTTGCGGAGCCGTCGGTCTGGGTGGCCCAGATCCGGTTGAGTTCATGATCAACTTGATTCAAAGGAACCATCTTGGGTTCGCGTAGTGCAACCACCGCTTGGGTATCTAAACTCATGATCTTGACCTCCTTAGAGACGTCGCCATTGATGTCCTTGCTCACCCAACAAGCGTTCGGCCGCTACGGGTCCCCAACTTCCCGCCGGGTAGGTTGCCAGATCCTCTTTAGTACCTGTACTCCAGGCATCCAGAATGGGCGTGACCACCTTCCAAGCGTACTCAACTTCATCGGCCCGCGCAAAAAGGGTCTGATCTCCCTGAAGGCAGTCCAAGAGTAACCGTTCATAGGCTTCGGGGCTTTTTTTAGCAAAGGTATCGCTGTACCGAAAGTCCATATTTACCGGGCGCATCGCCATATCTGGCCCCGGCACCTTGGTGTCAAAGCGCAGGGTGATCCCTTCGTCAGGTTGGATCCTGAGGGCCAAGACATCAGGGGAAGGCCCCCCCGTATAGCGGCTAAATAAATGGGTAGGGGGCTGCCGAAAATGTAGCGAAACCTCGCTCACCCGCTTGGTCAAACGCTTACCCGTCCTGAGGTAAAAAGGGACCCCACTCCAGCGCCAGTTATCAATATGAAATTTGACCGCTGCATAGGTCGGGGTGATCGATCCCTCACGGACCCCCTGTTCTTCCGGGTAACCCGGAACGGGTTTACCCGCCATGAACCCCGCACTGTATTGGGCGCGGACCGTATTGGCGCGGACTTGCGCCTCCGTCATGATCTCCATCGAGCGCAGGACTTTGACTTTTTCATCCCGCACGGAGTTGGCCCCTAGCCCCGCCGGGGGTTCCATACACACCATGGTCAGCACCTGCATCAGGTGGTTTTGGAGCATATCCCTGAGCGCCCCGGATTCTTCGTAATACTTGCCCCGGCCCTCTAGACCTACGGTTTCGGCTACGGTGATCTCGACGTGATCAACGTATTTACGGTCCCAGAGGGGTTCAAAAATAGCATTGGCAAAGCGGAAGACCAGGATATTCTGAACCGTTTCTTTGCCTAAATAATGATCGATCCGGTAGATCTGGTCTTCAGCAAAAACCCGACGCACAATGCCATTGAGGGTTTGGGCCGTGCCCAAATCGCGCCCAAAGGGTTTTTCGACAATGATGCGTACATTTTCGGCGGTGCCAACGAGGTCATGGGTGCCCATATTCTCAAGCAAGATCGGAAAGGTACTGGGCGGGATCGAGAGGTAGTAGACCCGGTTGCCCAAGGTACCGCGTTTTTGATCGATGGTTGCTAAAAATTCCCGCATCTGATCATAAAATTCGCTGGTATTAATGTCCCCGGACAGATAAAACAACCCCTTGGCAAAACTCTCCCACAGCCCAGGAATGAATTCACGGGCGTGTTTGGTGACGCCTTCGTACATCTTGGTGCGAAATTCATCATCACCCATGGGAGAACGGCCCACCCCCACAACGGTAAATTGGGCGGGTAAATAGCGTTCACGGGCTAGATCATAAAGGGCCGGGATCAGTTTGCGTTGGGCTAAATCCCCACTGGCCCCAAAAATCACCATGACTACGGGCTTAGGGACCTTGCTGATCTGGAGTCCGGCCCGGAGCGGGTTGGGCGAAACAGAGGTACTCATCCATTCCACTCCGTATGAAATGATCCCTTCTGATCGGTGCGCTCATAGGTGTGGGCACCAAAAAAGTCTCGCTGGGCTTGGGTAAGGTTGAGGGGTAACCGGGCCGTGCGGTAGCTATCAAAGTAATTGAGCGAAACGCTAAGGGCCATGGTCGGAACCCCGGCTTGTACAGCCGTCGCTACCACGTCGCGCCACTGGGTTTGATAGGCGATCAAGTCTTGGCTAAACCCAGGGTCAATCATCAAGTTCGCCAAACCTGGATTGATCGTAAAAGCATTTTGGATCTTATCGAGCAGTTTGGCCCGAATGATACAGCCCCCTTTCCAAATTCGGGCGATCTCCGCCAAGTTCAGGTTATAGCGGTATTCTTCAGAGGCGGCGCGTAACAAGGCCATGCCCTGGGCATAGGAGCAGACTTTAGCGCAATAGAGGGCTACACCGACACTATCGATGAATTTTTGACGGTCGCCCGTAAAAGTATACGTTGGCCCAGGGAGGACTTTAGCGGCGGCGACCCGTTGATCTTTATAGGAAGAAATAATCCGGGACTCTAGGGCCGCATGGATCGTCGGGGCGGCGATGCCGAGATCCAGGGCATTTTGGGAGGTCCATTTACCGGTGCCCTTTTGGCCCGCTTTGTCGAGGATCATTTCCACTAAGGGTTGCTGGGTGTCGGGATCGATATAGGCAAAGATCTGGGTGGTGATCTCGATCAAAAAAGACTGCAAAGGCCCGTTATTCCAGCTATTAAAGACTTCCACCAGTTCGCCATAACTCAGGCCCAAAACTTGGCGCAAAAGATCATAAACCTCGGCAATGAGCTGCATATCGCCATATTCAATGCCGTTATGGACCATTTTGACGTAATGACCCGCGGATCCTGGCCCCACATAGGTCACACAGGGTCCATCACTCACTTGCGCAGCGATCTTGGTGACAATGGGTTCTAAAGAAGCGTAGGCTTCCGGCTGTCCACCGGGCATGAGGGATGGACCCCATAGGGCCCCTTCTTCGCCCCCCGAAACCCCCATGCCAATAAAGTTTAGGCCGAGGGCCGTAAGTTCTTTGGTGCGGCGGTCGGTATCGGTATATAGAGAATTACCGCCATCAATAATAATATCGCCGGGGCTTAACAGCGGCTTGAGTTGATCCACTACCGCATCGACGGGGGCTCCGGCTTTAACCAAAATAATGATCTTGCGGGGTGGTTCAATGGCGGCCACAAATTCTTCAAGCGTATAGGTAGGAATGAACTGCTTCCCCGCTGCACGGGTTGCCATGAGTTCTCTCGTTTTGGCTTCAGTGCGGTTATAAACTGCTATCGGGAAGCCATTCCGCTCAATGTTGAGGGCTAAGTTTTCGCCCATTACCGCAAGTCCGATCAAGCCAATTTTAGCTGGGGTTGCCACTGCAGTTCCTCACCCTACGCCCTTAGCTTAAACATGAATTGGTGTCATTACCCAAAGCCTCAAGATTCAATTCAGATTCTAGGCGTCCTTCAAGGATTTTGATTGCCCTTGGAAAGTAAAAATAGCCCTTGGAAAGTAAAAATAGCCCTTGGCTAGCGCCGGATAGCCTGCACCTGTTCCACAGTCAGCCCATAAATCGTTCGCTCAAGCGATCAAAAACCGGAGGCTATCGAGACCGATCACCACAAAAAGGCTCATCAAATAAAGGATCGAAAACCGAAATAGCGAACGAGCCTCTTGGAGATCATCGGGGTTCTGCTTGAGCCGCAATACCCGCTCAATGAATACAGCTCCCAAACAGATGGCCCCACCTAAATAAAACCAGCCCAAAACCCCCAACGGTACTAGCAGGAGGGTTGCTACCACCGTAGCCAGGGTGTAGTACCAAATCTGATCCACCGTATGGCGATTTCCCGCTACCACGGGCAGCATGGGCACCCCAGCTTTACGATAATCTTCACCAATGAACATCGCCAGCGCCCAAAAATGGGGCGGGGTCCACAAAAAGATGATCAAAAACAACACTAACGCCGCGAGATTGAGGTCCCCCGCAACAGCGGCCCAACCAACCAAAGGAGGAATCGCCCCTGCTGCCCCCCCAATTACAATATTTTGCGGGGTTGTGCGCTTGAGCCACGCCGAGTACACCAAGACGTAAAACAAGATCCCAATTTGGGCTAAAAAGGCGCTGTAGAGATTAGCAAAAAGACTCAAAACGATAAAAGATACTCCCGCTAAAACTATCCCAAAAATAATGCCCTGCCAGGGCTGGAGTCGTCCGGCAGCGAGGGGACGTTCACGGGTACGGTCCATCAATTGATCAATATCCCGGTCGATCACGCAGTTAAAGGTATTGGCGCTACAGGAAGCCAAAGCCCCCCCTACCAACGTCATGATCAGCAAAATCGGATCAACGCGGCCTTCCCCTGCTAACCACATGGCTCCCGCCGTCGAGATCAACAGCAGCGAAATGATGCGGGGTTTGGTGAGTTGGATATAATCCCCGCAGGTTTTCTGCCAAGAACGGGGGGCCTGATTAACCTGTTGCATGGATCCCTCTAAGGAGCAAGAACTTGAGCACGAAAAGCTAAAACCGTAGTGATCACCTGACTCATCAGTAATCCCACCCCTACCATTAGATGGGCAACTGTCAAAAGTGGGACCTCTAGCTGCATTAAATAAGTGGCAATGCCCAGCCCCACCTGTACGCCCACGAGGGCCAAGGCCGCTAGAGCACCATAGGCAACGGAGGAGCCAAAATTCACCCGACTCCAGGTGGCAAAGATCAAAAGCCCAACCCCTAAAATAGTAGGCGCAACGCCCCATAAATGATTATGCATAACCTGACATAGGGTATTTCCATCATCCCCGAGGCACTGGTGTAAGGCCCACTGGGAAGCCACTAAGCCCCCCAAAAGAATCTGACCATAGCTGATCAGGCTAGTCCCTAAAGCGATCCAGGGCAAATAGCCCACGGCCTGGTGAACCGTGGGACGGGGATAAAGACATAGGGCAATACTCACCAGTGTGGCGAGAAATACAGTCGCCGTCCCTAGGTGCGCGGTCACAATATCAAAACGCAAAAATTCCGTTACGGTTAGTGCCCCTAAAGCCCCTTGAATAAGCACTAAAAGTAATGCCCCGGTAGTAGCCCAGGGGAGCCAACGCGGAAGTTGGGTTCTTCCCCACCAGGCCAAACCCGTCAACATTAAGGTCATGAAGCCCACAGCAGTGGCGATCACGCGGTGGAACCATTCCCAAAAAATAATCTGATCCATTTGTTCCGGTAGGACGCTGCCATAGCATAGGGGCCAATCCGGGCAGGCTAATCCCGCATCCATCACACGGGTCATTCCCCCCACTGCCATCAAAAATACGGTGGACCCGCTAATGATCCAGCACCCATCCCGTAGTACTGTTGGAGTGATCCAGTTAGACCGCAGAAAACCCGCTGTGCGGGGGATAACCATCCTCGCCATGAGGACTCCAAAGATTAATTCCTATTCCCAGGTTAAAACTATTTCATTTAAAAAGAACGATCCTTTAGCTAGTTTTTAGAAATACTTACTGCTTCATTGAGGTATAAATTTTTACAGAGCTACAGAATACTTGATCCAAACCTTAATATTTTTTTAGCGCGACGAATCATAAAGGAAATATGTAGAATCCCCACAGGAACAGCAAATGTACGTTCTATTTCAAGGCTAAAGGTGTAATAAATTACACAAATAATTATGTACCTACTAGTCAAACCTTGAAGAATACCTAAACTCGATTGACTATCCCCGATCCACCGGATAGCGTTAAATAAGAGCTGCCGATGCGAGGCATCTTTGGCTATTGGGAGAAAAGGGATGAATGCAGTCACGTTCAGAATAATTGGTGTAGTTACGGGTCTAGCGGTGATCGCCATCAGTGTATGGTATGGCACCAACGGTGGCTGGCTATTGCCCGTTGAAGGAAGTACAGAAGCAGCCCTGATTGATCAATTATTCCGGGCTATGCTCGTCATTTCCACGATTATCTTCCTCGGAGTCCAGGGAACTATTCTTTATTCGGCCTTTGCCTTTGGCAAAAAAAAGGGCGATGAAACCGATGCTTTGCCCGAACATGGGAATGTCAACTTAGAAGTCTTTTGGACCGCCGTACCCTCCGCTTTGGTGCTGTGGCTTTCGGTGTATAGCTACGATGTGACCAACCAAGTTGTGGCCGTAGGTGCCTCTGGGGGCTTGGGCTGTAGCGTCGATTGCCCGATGATCCTGCAAAATACTGCCGCTACGACCGGTAAAGAACTGGTGATCAATGTTATTGCCCAGCAGTATGGCTGGACCTTTCAGTATCCTGGCTCCAAAGAAGAAGTCGGTGAGATGCGGGTGCCCAAGGGCCGTGAAGTTTATCTCAACATGGTTTCTAAAGATGTAATCCACGCCTTTTGGGTGCCTCAATTTCGGCTTAAGCAAGATGTCATTCCTGGGCGGATCACGAGACTTAAATTTACCGCCACTACACCAGGGGAGTATCCCTTAGTGTGCGCGGAACTCTGTGGAGCTTATCACGGGGCCATGCGCTCCAATGTCTTTGTCGATGAACCCGCTGAATTTGATCGTTGGGCTGAAACCGAATTAGGGATCAAGACCGCCCAACAGACCCAAAACCTTCTTGCCCAAAAATAAGCGAGCCGACCATGCAAGTTACCCAAGATTCTTTTATGCAAGAGCCGCCCCAGGATTGGCGGCGCTACTTTAGTTTTTGTACTGATCATAAGGTTATTGGCATTCAATACCTCGTCACCTCCTTCGTGCTTTACCTGGTGGGGGGTTTTTTGGCGATGTTGATCCGCGCTGAGCTGATGACCGCCGATGCGGACGTGCTGGTCAATGCGGATGGCGACCCCAGTTTGTACAACGGGGTTTTTACGGTCCATGCCACGATCATGATCTTTTTGTGGTTGATCCCGGCCCTTGGTGGCTTTGCCAATTTTCTGATCCCCCTGATGATCGGGGCCGAAGATATGGCCTTTCCGCGCATCAATGCCGTTGCTTTTTGGATGATCCCGCCGGGGGCTGTAATCTTACTCTCTAGCTTTCTATTTGGTGCCCCTGGTGCCGGGTGGACCGCCTACCCACCTTTGAGTCTCCAGTCTCCCGTCAATGGGGATGGGGTAGCGATGTTCCCCATGGGCATGACCTTGTGGCTTGTCAGCGTGATTATTCTAGGGACTTCTTCTATTTTGGGTTCGCTTAATTTTTTGACCACAATTTGGGAAATGCGCATTAAAGACATGGGGATCTGGCAAATGCCCCTCTTTTGTTGGTCGATGTTAGCCACCTCGATTATTCAGATGCTAGCAACCCCTGTGTTAACCGGAGCCTTGATCCTGCTGGGGTTGGATCTACTGGCGGGGACAACTTTTTTTAATCCCACGGGCGGCGGAAATCCCGTGCTGTACCAGCATATGTTCTGGTTTTATTCACACCCGGCGGTATATATCATGATCCTCCCGGCCTTTGGGATGATCTCTGAAATTTTGCCTGTCCATGCCCGTAAGCCTATTTTTGGCTACCGCGCCATTGCCATTTCTAGTATGAGTATTGCCCTACTAGGTTTTATTGTGTGGGCCCACCACATGTTTACCAGTGGCACCCCCGAATGGCTGCGGATCTTTTTTATGATCACCTCAATGATTATTGCCGTACCCACGGGGATCAAAGTCTTTAGTTGGCTGGCTACGATTTGGGGCGGTAAGATCCGCTTTACCTCAGCCATGCTTTTTGCCATGGGCTTTGTATCCATGTTTGTGGTTGGGGGCTTGAGTGGGGTCATGTTGGCCTCTGTGCCCGTGGATATCCACGTCCATGACACTTACTTTGTGGTGGCTCATCTGCACTACGTGCTTTTTGGTGGATCGGTCTTTGCGGTGTATGCCGGGATCTACCATTGGTTTCCCAAAATGACGGGGCGCTTTCTCAATGAATTTTGGGGCAAGGTCCATTTTTGGTTAACTTTTATTGGTTTTAACCTGTGCTTTTTGCCCATGCACAAACTGGGACTCATGGGGATGCCCCGCCGCGTCGCCAATTATGATCCCGCCTTTGTCGATCTCAACATGATCGTCAGTGTTGGGGGCTTTTTGCTAGGCATTTCTACCCTGCCATTTGTGGTCAATGCGGCCTATAGTTGGATCAAGGGAGCAAAGTCCCCGGCAAACCCTTGGCAGGGGTTAACCCTAGAGTGGACGACTGCTTCGCCACCCCCTGTGGAAAACTTTGAGCGTCCCCCGGTGCTCACCTGTGGTCCCTACGACTATGGTCATGCTGATCATCCCGATGCTGTCGTCAATCATTAGGAAGCCCTATGCAAACCTCCAATGAACCTTTGTTTAACGCCACTGCCACTACAGAAACAGCAGAGCATGAATCGGCAACCGCAGTCCACCACGGACACCCGGATCATCGGCTTTTTGGCTTTACGTTATTTTTGATCTCTGAGGGCATGCTTTTTGTTGGGCTTTTTGTGGCCTACTTAGCGTTTCGGGCCGTGGCAACGGAATGGCCCCCCGAAGGCTTACCGGAACTGGAATTTACCCTGCCTTTTATCAACACCCTGATCTTGATTTCCAGCAGCTTTGTGATCCATCAAGCTGAAGGCTTGATCAAAAAGAATGATATCCAGGGAGTCCGCCTTTGGTTGGGGATTACTGCCTTCATGGGGGCAGTCTTTTTGGCGGGGCAAGCCTACGAATACAGCATCTTTTTGAGTGAAGGATTTACGCTCCAGTCTGGTCTCTACGGCGGGACATTTTACGTATTAACGGGCTTTCACGGCCTCCACGTCCTGATCGGTTTAATCATGATCCTGACGGTGCTGGCGCGTTCTTTGAAACCGGGTCACTACAGTGCCCAAAAGCATTTTGGGATCCAGGCGGCTTCTTTGTACTGGCACTTTGTAGACGTGGTATGGATCGTTCTGTTCTTGTTGCTCTACGTCGCCAGATAAGGACTTGGGGAGGCATTAGTTCCACCCTCCTCCTGGGTTGTGCGTGGCTAATTTTGTTATGCTTGCCTTTTGTTAGCCCTGGAGATCATCTTTGGCAGCAAGAGGTTTTACAGTACCAGGGATTTTTGGCCCTGGCTTTATTGTTGATCATTCCCCTAGCCACGCCCCTGGGGATCATGGTAGACCGCCGTTGGTGGGGGTTACTGGCCTTTGGGCTTACCCTGGGTCATGGCTTGGGAGCGTTTAAACATACCTTTGGGGCAGATCTCCAGGGTTGGCAGTTTCTTAGCCCTATGGCACTCATAGCCTTGGTTTTAGGCGTGCTTAGTTTGCTTTTAATGATCCCCTTAACGCTGACAAGTAACAACTGGTCCGTAGCTCGTCTCGGAGCCGCTTGGAAAACTCTGCACCGCAGTTTGTTTTATCCAGTCTTGATTTTGGCCGTTGTGCATACGGTGGCCATGGGGGTACATTTTCAAAGCTCCAGTATTCAGGGCCAGATCAATACCTTACTTTTAGGGGGGCTGACCAGCGGACTGCTGTTTTGGCGTTGGCGCAGTCATGCATAGCTTCCGACAACCTGTGCAATTGTTTTTTTGGACCATGGGCCTTTGTCTCTTAGGAATCCAAGGCGTGACGATTGCCCTTGAAAGTATTCAAGACCCAACCCAAACCTTTAGTAGCCCTGTAGCGCTGGTGTGGACCCCTAAAGAACTTTATTTCATTGATCATGACCAGATGCGGGTTTTAGCTGTGGATCCAACAGGGCAACTCCGTACCGTAGCCGGGAGTGGCAGTTTGACCGCTAGTGGAGATGGGGGACTAGCTACCCAAGCGGGGATGTATGCCATTGGCTTAGGGCAAGATAATCAAGGTAATCTTTTGATCGCGGATCATGGCAATCATCGGATCCGTCAAGTCAATCCCCAGGGTCAGATCACTACGATTGTTGGTACGGGGGTATCGGGATCAGGGGGGGACGGGGACCGCGCGACCCAAGCCCAGCTCCAGGAACCCGTGGGCGTAGCGGTCGATAAAATAGGCAACAGCTACATTGCCGACTACAGTGCCCATCGGATCCGCAAAGTAGACTCCCAGGGTCAGATCACAACGTTGATCGGTACGGGACAAGCGGGCTTTAGCCCCGATGGAACCTTGGCCCAAGCAGCCCAAATCAATTCTCCGTGGGCTATAGCCTTAGATTGTCAGGATCAATTAGTCTTTTCAGATCTGGGTTCTGGGTCCGTCAAGCGGTTAGTCAACGGTAAACTCCAGACCCTGATGCAGGATCTAGAGCGGCCTACGGGCTTAGCTTTTGATTGCCGCAATGGGGAAACCCTTTACATCAGTGATGTAAACCGTTCGCAAGTCTATAGTTTAACGGACGGGATCAAACGCATCGTTGTGGGGGCGGATCCCCGTAGTTTAGGGGATGGGGGACCAGGGATTATGGCCCGTTTAAGTGCCCCCTACGCCCTTGCCCTGGATGACCGTGGTCAACTGTTGATCGCTGATACCAGTCACAATCGGATTCGTATTGTGGATTCTCAGGGGTTTATCACCACGCTCTTAGCTCCCCAAGGTCGCTAGCGATTAGTGGGAATTAAGGGGATTACCGTCCGGTTTACCTGGATCAAGACTTCGGCTCTAGCCCATTGATCCGCTTCTAGGACATCTTCTAAGGTAGGGTTGAGGACCGGATCATGGGCGGCACAGGTCTGGGTCAACAGTCGGGGGATCTCCATAAAACCGATCTTTTCTTCAAGAAATAAACTGACTACCGCTTCATTCGCCGCATTCAGCACAGCGGGTAGTGTACCGCCGACCCGACCCACAGCATAGGCCAACTGCATACACGGGTATTTCCCATGATCGGGAGCTTTAAAAGTCAAGTTACCTACCTGTACTAGATCTAATACCCGCCACTCGGTTTGAATGCGCTCTGGCCAACTTAGGGCATACAAAATCGGCAGACGCATATCCGGCCATCCCAACTGAGCCAAAACCGAAGTATCGACAAACTCGATCATGGAGTGAATGATGCTCTGGGGATGGATCACGATCTCGATGTGATCATAATCCACGCCAAAAAGCCAATGGGCTTCAATGACTTCGAGGCCCTTATTCATCAATGTTGCCGAGTCAATCGTGATCTTTTTACCCATCGACCAATTGGGGTGCTTGAGGGCATCTTTGACCGTAGCTCGGGCGAGATCGGCGCTATCCCAATCACGAAAAGCTCCCCCAGAGGCAGTTAGCAGGATCTTTTTAAGTCCTTTGCCGCCTTGGAGACATTGAAAGATGGCCGAATGTTCCGAGTCTACGGGTAACAGCTTTACCCCTTTAGCGCGGATGCGGGGCATTACTACTGGGCCTGCGGCAACGAGGGTTTCTTTATTGGCCAGGGCAATATCTTTACCCGCTTCAATGGCGGCTAGGGTCGGCAAAAGTCCGGCTACACCAACAATCCCCGTAACTACGACTTCGCTATCCCCGTGGGCCGCGACTTGGATTATTCCACTGGGGCCACTATAAATCTCCGGTAGGGGCTGAAAACCCTCTAAAAGGGTGAGCAATTGATCCCGGTACTGATCGGTACCCACGGCTACTACTTCGGGCTGAAATTGACGAATCTGCTGGGCTAAAAGCTCCATATTGCTATGGGCGGTGAGGCCCACTACCCCAAAACCCTCGGGATAGGACTGGACAATATCTAAGGTCTGCGTACCGATGGATCCGGTTGATCCAAGGAGCGTAAGTTTTTTCACCACTACCTTCCTATTGCCCCCTGTATTGTGCCATCCTCCGTTGCTTTTTAGTGGTGCAGAATTATGGGCAGCTTAAAGTAAAGGGCTAGTCGCCAAAAAAGCTACTTTGGGGTGTTCTTCCTGGAGGCGTTCGAGGTTCCATTTACTGCGAAAGAGTAAGACCGGGCGTTCCCAACGGTCCTGGACCGCCAAAATATCGATCATCCGCCCTAGCCCCTCCACAACGGGCCAGCCCCCTGCGACCCAACGGGCCAGGGTATAGGACAAAGGATCTAGTTGGGTTTCTACACCGTATTCATTTAAGAGGCGAAACTGAACAACTTCAAATTGCAGTTGACCCACAGCCGCTAAGATCGGCTCACGCCGCATCTGTCCCGCGGATTGAAAGATCTGCACCGCCCCTTCTTCTTGGAGTTCACTAATGCCCTTGTTAAAGTTTTTAAACTTAATCGGATCGGGATTGCGTAAATAGGCAAACAGTTCCGGTGAAAAGCTAGGGATCCCCGGATAGGTCATCTTCGATCCGGTACACACCGTATCCCCAATGGCAAAGACTCCAGGATTATTAAGCCCGATAATATCGCCGGGATAGGCGACTTCAACCACTTCACGCTCTTGGGCAAAGAGCTTTTGGGGGCGACTCAGGCGTACGGTTTTACCCGTACGCGGGTGAAGTACGGTCATGTCTTTGACAAATTTACCCGAACACACCCGTACAAAAGCCAAACGATCCCGGTGTTTGGGGTCCATATTGGCTTGGAGTTTAAATACAAAACCCGTAAATTCGGGATGGGTCGGCTCAATGGGGCCTTGACTACTTTCGTGGGCCCCCGGTGCCGCCGCAAAGTCTAAAAAAGTCTTCAAAAAAAGCTCTACCCCAAAGTTGGTCATGGCACTACCAAAGCAAACGGGGGTCATTTGGCCCCGATGCACCGCCTCTAGATCCAATTCAGGCATTACGCCCTCCAGGATCTCAAGGTCTTCTTTGAGCTGGAGATAAAGCTCGCGGTCTAACAGCTCATCAATGCGCGGGTCCCCTAGATCAATAGTTGTTTCCCGCGCTTCCCGTTTACCGTGGGCTTGGCGTTCAAATAAATGAATTTTCTGTTCCTTACGATCAAAGACTCCCTGAAAACGGTCCCCCCCGCCAATGGGCCAGTTCATGGCATAGGTTACCAGGCCCAGCTCTTGTTCGATCTCATCAATAACTTCAAGGGGCGTCCGCCCTGGGCGGTCCATTTTATTGACAAAGGTAAAAATGGGTAACTGTCGCATGCGACAGACTTCAAAAAGCTTGCGCGTCTGGACTTCTAGACCTTTAGCGCAGTCGATCAGCATCACGGCATTGTCCGCAGCCGCTAGGGTTCTATAGGTATCTTC
Organism: Gloeobacteraceae cyanobacterium SOY_34_metabat_371; assembly: GCA_031398925.1. Taxonomy (GTDB): domain Bacteria; phylum Cyanobacteriota; class Cyanobacteriia; order Gloeobacterales; family Anthocerotibacteraceae; genus JANNOF01. Next base: position 18,057 of record JANNOF010000273.1, read on the forward strand.
ACTAAAGTCTTGGTGACCCGGTGTATCTAAAAGATTGAGACAATGATCGCCGTAGACAAACTGCAAAACAGTGGAAGTGATCGAGATCCCCCGTTGCTGCTCCATCGCCATCCAATCGGAGGTGGCATGACGTTGATTACGGCGTGATTTCACGGCCCCTGCTTCTTGGATTGCGCCTCCATAAAGCAGTAATTTTTCAGTCAACGTAGTTTTACCCGCGTCGGGGTGAGAAATGATCGCAAAGTTACGGCGGTGCTCCACGGCTTGGCTGATCTCGGCCTGAAGTTCTGAAATAAGGCTATCCATAGGCCGATCATGACACGACGCCGGAGGGAGTGCAAATTTAAGCGGGTAGTCTAAAGGAATCGTTAGTTAGCTAATTTTTACGAGCAAAAGAGTAAGATTTCGGGGGCCGGAACCTAGGGTTCCACCCCCGCACCCCCACCCTC
>JANNOF010000309.1:0-13626 GCA_031398925.1 Gloeobacteraceae cyanobacterium SOY_34_metabat_371
AAGGTCAAGTTAGGTGAGGTACCAATAGTTACATAGCCAAGGGGAGGGTTATCAAATAAAAATTGTTCTTGACCTTGATTGATTCCACTGATGATTGAGGTAGCTTCTGTTAGACGGGCGCGGTCGGTCTGCCCAATCAAATTAGGTAGGGCTACAGCCGCCAAAATACCAATGATCACCACAACGACTAAAAGCTCGATCAATGTAAAACCTTGTTTGGGGCGGAGCAGTGATGGATGGGCCATTGGGGGGGCCTCCTATATGAGTGAATTCACCCTTAGAGTGCCCAGGTGTAGTAGAGAATAGGCAGGAACACGGAAAAAAGTGGCATAAAGTGCTCATCAGCGAATTTACGTATATGAAGGCGCTATTTCAGTCAAAACTTCACAAATTAAGCCAGATGATCGCTAACTCAGTACGCTTAGCCCAGGTAAGAGGGATCAAGATTGGCAACGGGATGGGTTATGTTTTAGTAAAGCTTGAGATGCCTATATGAGCGATGGTCTACCAGCCTTTCGGGACCGACACCCTGCCGGGAGCATCATTACAGAACTTTTACGGGTAGAACAGGGTTTATACGTAGTACGTGCCCTAGCCCTTGTGGACAAGATCACCCTAGGCAGTGGCTTAGGTGCAGCAGAAACCGTCGAACAAGCCGAAGACCGGGCCATACAGCGGGCTTTGACCATAGCAGGTTTTACCACCCAAGACCGCACCCTAGCTCCCGGCACCTCCATGATGTCGACGATCCAGGCAGTGCCTAACCCGGTGTACCTACCTGCCCCAGAACGCAATGGCTCCCCTAAGTACGAAGAAAAAGAAGAAGAACTTTTTACTAATCTCTCAGATCTGATTGCCGCTACCGCCGTAGAACTGCAACGCATCGGCTGGACCAATGAACAAGGGCGTAATCACTTAACGCGCACCTACGGTAAAAGCGCCCGTAAGCAGCTCAACGAAGAAGAATTAAGAAGTTTTTTGAGCTATCTAAAGACCCAGCCCACCCTTAGTCGGAGTCGGAACCCAGATCCACCCTTTTAATTGGTCGTGATCAGCGTCCCCACGGGTTCGCCCATAGCTGCCCGACCAATATTACCCTTGGCAAAAATGTCAAAAACCATGATGGGAATATGATTTTCACGACACATGGCGATGGCAGTAGCATCCATAACTCGTAAATCTTTATTCAAAACTTCCGTAAAAGAAAGTTGGGTATAGCGCACAGCATCTGGAACCAACATCGGATCGGCACTGTAAACCCCATCTACTTTAGTGGCCTTAAGGATTACTTCAGCATCGATTTCCGCCGCCCGTAAGGCAGCGGTGGTATCGGTGGTGAAAAACGGATTTCCTGATCCCGCGCCAAAAATTACCACCCGGCCTTTTTCTAAATGGCGCATGGCCCGACGCCGGATATAGGGTTCGGCTACTTCTTGCATCGCAATCGCCGTTTGTACCCGCGTGGGAATGCCCACGCGCTCTAGGGATTCTTGTAAAGTCAAGGCATTCATGACCGTTGCTAACATGCCTACATAATCTGCGGTCGCACGGTCCATACCCTTAGAAGCGGCTTTAACGCCCCGGAAAATATTTCCCCCACCGACTACTATGGCAAGCTCTACCCCTTGGGCTACTACTTCACGGATCTCTTCGGCAATATGCAACACCATATCTGGGGCAATGCCATAATCCTGAGTGCCCATAAGAGCTTCACCGCTTAGCTTTAGCAGGATTCGTTTGTACACCAATACCATCGATCTGCCCCCAGATTGCGGTATTAGCTTAGCACCAAGCGCGACCTAGAGCGTTGATCGCTTATTCTGTAAAAAAGGCCGTTTATGAGCGATGAAATGCAACGGATTCGTGGCTTGGGGAATCAAGGTCCCTACTCCCAAGGGGTGATCGTTGGTCCGTGGGTTTATACCAGTGGACAGATCCCGCTGATTCCAGAAACCGGGGTGTTAGTCTCTCCAGAGATCACAGCTCAAACCCGCCAAGCCTTGACCAACCTCCAATCCATTCTTCAGCAATGCGGGGTGCAGTTAACCGATGTGGTTAAAGTCACCATTTATCTGACGGATCTGGCGCACTTTGCCTTAGTAAATGGGGTCTATGCTGAATTTTTTAGTACTGATCTACCCGCCCGGTCCTGTGTTCAAGTTGCGGCCCTGCCCAAAGGGGTAGGGATCGAGGTTGAAGCCATTGCCTATCGAGAGTAACTATCGGGAGCATTTAATAATTAATTTTTCAAAGGTGATCTAGTGGGTTTGAATACTGCACTAAAGGTGCCGCTTGCGGATGGGGAGAATCGAACTCCCAAGCCCGAAGGCACTAGTCCCTCAAACTAGCGCGTATACCGTTCCGCCACATCCGCATGGGCTTATCTATACTAAGAACTTTAAGTAACACAGTCAATAAGCAAGGTCTTGTGGATCAGCTTCTGCCTTCGCGCTAAGGTAGTTTAGATACCTGGGTCATTGCCTTGAAACTTTCCTTCCCCGTGGGGTTATCCCGTCTAGATGGTTATCTTTTCTGGGAGTTGGGCTTGCCCTTTTTGTTTGGGGTGGCGGCCTTTACTTCCTTAGGCATGGCCATCGGGTCTTTATTTGAGTTAGTACGCTACATCGTCGAAAACGGCATGTCCATGACCCTGGCAGCCCAGATCTTTGTATTGCGCTTGCCCAGTATTGTGGTGCTGACTTTTCCCATGTCTGTCTTGCTGTGCACCCTACTGGCCTATAGCCGTCTTACCGCCGATAGCGAGATCGTTGCGCTCAAAGCCTGTGGGGTCAGCGTGTACCGGATCATAGCCCCGGCCATTGGCATGAGTGTGCTGGTGACGGGTTTGACGTTTGTCTTCAATGAACAGATCGTGCCCTCAGCGACCTATGAGGCGAGTCTAGCCCTCGCTAAGGCCCTCGAAACAGAAGTTCCAGCCTTTAAAAAAGACAATATTTTTTATCCCGTATTTGAAACCATTCAAGATGAAAAAGGCAATGTGAACCGCGAACTAACCCGGATCCTCTATGCACGTCGCTACAACCAGGGAGCGATGGAAAATATGACGGTCCTGGATTTTTCACAAAATAATCTCTCCCAGATCATTAAGGCCAAACGGGGGATCTGGCTCCCCAAAGAGCAACTGTGGCGGTTTGAAAAAGGGGTGGTCTATGGCGTAGATCAAGTGGGTAATTATCGAAATATTGCTAAATTTGACACCTATCAAATGAATCTTTCCTACCGTCCCATTGAACTGGTTGAAAAAAGCCGCCGTCGCCCCGAAGAAATGACCGTGGCTCAGCTCAGTGAGTACATCCGCTTGATGGGGGAGGCCGGACAGGACACGGTGGGCCTATGGGTCCAACTGCATCAAAAGTTTGCCATTCCTTTTACCTGTGTCTCCTTTGCATTGGTGGGGGCAACGATGGGTCTAAGACGTCAACGTACCACCGGGGCCTTGGGGTTGGGGGTAAGTATTTTGATCATTTTCTTTTTCTATGTGGCTTCTTTTTTAACCAATGCCTGGGGACAATTGGGCGTATTAAACCCCCTACTAGCCGCTTGGCTTCCCAATTTGATTACTTTGGGTATCGGGGGTGTATTGTTATCGCGGGTGGCCCGCTAATATGAGGGAAAAAATGGAAACCCTGATCAAAACTGATCTTTTAGACCCGGTGCGTACCTGTGATCTCTGTGGCAGTGATCAAGCCTGGCCGATCAGCGATGAAACCTGCTTTGAAGGCGACGGGCTAAAGGGTAAGAGTATTTCTGGAGTACGCACCGTCGTTTGTCAGCATTGTGGCTTGGTATATTTTCAAAATGGCTGGCGGGCTGAAAAACTCCGGGATTTTTATCAAAATGATTTCACCCGTGTACTCAAGCGGTCCTATCATGGCAAACCCTCAGCCGCCTATATTGCCGACAAAGACCGTTCGGCCCAAATGCGTTTAGCCTTTTTGGAACCGTTTATTCAAAAACCCCTCCGGGTCTTAGATGTCCGCTGTGAAGCTGGCTCCGCCCTGCACCAATTGGCACAAAGGGGCCATGATGTCCAGGGAGTAGAGCTTTTTCCTACGACCCGTCAAGTGTGCCTAGACCGGGGGCTAACGGTTGCTCCTTTTTGTTTTTCTGACTTCCAGATCCCCTTTACAGCACCCTTTGATCTGATCTTGTCGCGGGAATTTTTGACCCATTCGCGCTCCGCCACCGCCAATTTAGAATATTTGCTGGGTTTATTGAACGTCGGTGGCTATCTCTATGTCGAAGAACCCGAACTGCGGGGACACCTCAAAGGTCCCTTAGCCAATCGACTGATCGTGGTGCATTACCAACACCTCCAGTACGCAGACCTCATGGCCTACGGTCAAAAATTTGGCCTACAGACCGCTAAATGGGCCTTTGTTTGGTCTAAAAAGATCCATCGGGTACTTTATCAAAAAACGGCGCGCACTGAGCTACGTCCGGTCCCAACCAATTCCTTGCACGCCCAATTAACCTACCGCTTACTGCAAACCTGGCGGATCAAAGACCGGATTATGAAACTTAGATGAATATTAACAGTGATCCTGCGTACACACGGGGAGCTGAACTAAATAGACAATAATAGAGATATCGCTTCTGTGATGAGGTGCGCTTGTCTCCCACTGCTTTTGAACTACCCATCTTGCAGGAATACGCCCCCGGAACGGTACCAGACCGAATTTTAGCGGCAGCAGAGACGCACTTTGTCAAATATGGCTATAGCGGAGCACGGGTAGATGCCATTGCCCTAACCGCTGAAGTCAACAAAAGTCTGATCTACCGGCATTTTGGCTCCAAGCAAGACCTGTACTGTAAGGTCTTATACAAAAGCTGGAAGGAACTCGCTAGTTTTAGTGAAGGGATCCTCAGCCTTAAACTGGCTCCCGAACAGTTGGTCCGGGCCTTGATCCAAGGTTATTTTGGCTATCTCAAGACCCATCGCAACTATGTCGAACTCCTCTGTTGGGAAATGCGTAGCGGGATCCAAAAAGTTGAGTCCTTTGGTCTAAGACGCGCTTTAGTAGACCGGGTGGTACTGGTTTTAGAGCGGGCGCAAAAAGACGGCTATATTCGCCAAGATATACCCGCCCGTCTATTGATCGTCATGGCCATGAACTTGTGTTTGAGTTATTTTGCCAACAAAGCCTATATGCAAGATTTTTTTGATGGTGATCTGGAAGACCCGCAGCTGCAAGATACCTGGGAACAATGGGTGATTCAGTTGTTACTGGGTTTAGACCCGCAGGGTGAGGAATAGCATTAAATCAATTCATCCCCAAAACCTCTCCTGGCTCCAGCCGAGATCCATTGATATAGTCCCAGGCACTCTGGGGCTTTTTGCCCGTGGGTTGGACTTGGGTGACCAGTAGCACGCCGTCGGGCGTTCCGACGCCAAAACCCTTGCGGCGTTCAATGTGCTGAATTACCCCTACGGGGGCCACGCCTAGTAAAACTTCACTCGCTAAAACCCGTAGACGCTGCCCCCGATGGATCGTAAATACCTCAGGATAGAAGGCCCGGATTTGTCGTTGGATCTGGATTGCAGGCTGGTCCCAGCAGATCTTGAGATGCTCAGGGGTGATCAAGGGCGCATAGCTACTATCCGTGTCGATTTGTGGCTCTGGGATGAGCTGTTCAAACTGTTCTAGAGTGGTGATCAAAAGTTGTGCCCCAATCTGGGACAGCTCACGCAACAGGTCTTCGCTCGTGCTCTGCGGATCAATGGGCACCGTTTGTTTGAGTAACATCGGCCCGGTATCCAGTCCCGCGTCCATGAGCATCGTGGTAATGCCTGTGATCCTGGCTCCGTGGTAAATGGCCCACTGCACGGGAGCCGCCCCGCGATATTGGGGCAACAGGGATCCGTGGACGTTGATACAGCCTTTGGTGGGCATCGCCAATACCCGTTTATTGAGGATCTGACCGTAGGCCACCACAATAAAAAAATCGGCCTCCAGGTGCTCTAAAACATCCAGCACCTGTGGATCCCGGCGCAGGCGCTCCGGTTGATACACCGGGATCTCATACTCTTGAGCGAGGCGTTTTACCGGGGAAGGGGTGAGTTTGCCGCCGCGCCCGCTAGGACGGTCCGGTTGGGTCACCACGGCTTGAACGGTGGTCTGCTGGATCAAAAGCTCCAACGTGGGCAAGGCAAATTCGGGAGTACCAAAAAAGACTGTTTTCATGATCTGAATTTCCCCCGCGCACCATCCAGTTTTTAGGATCTATTTACAAAGGCTTTTGGACCTGATCAAGCCATTGACGTAGGGTTGGGCCTTCAAGTACTTCTTTTTCTAATAAAACCAGCGTAATCGCTTCTAAAAGTCCCCGATTGATCTTGAGAATCGCTAATGCTTTCTGATGTGCTTCGGTGATAAAAGTTTTGACCTCATCATCAATAGCTTGGGCCACTTGGGGGCTAACGGAGCGGCGCGGACTCGGATATCCCTCTAAAAAAGTGGCTTGGGGTTTCTCAAAAGCCATCGGACCTAGGCTACTCATGCCATAGACTGTCACAGCCCGTTCGGCCAGATCCGTTGCTTTTTGAATATCGTCACTGGCCCCGGTTGAAACCTGACCAAAGATAATTTCTTCGGCCGCACGGCCCCCCAGGAGAATACAGATCCGGGCTCTGAGTTCGGTTTCAGTCAATAAAAATCGGTCTTCTTCCGGGAGTTGCAGGGTATAACCCAAAGCTGCTACCCCACGGGGCACAATGGAAATTTTTTCAACCTTGCCACTACCGGGCAACAAAGCCCCAACCAGGGCATGACCGACCTCATGGTAGGCTACGGTTTTTTTCTCAATTTCATTCAAAATACGGGAGGGTTTTTCAAGACCCGCCACGATCCGTTCAATGGCTTGGTTAAAATCTAGGGTCGTGACCGCATTGCCATTGCGACGGGCCGCTAGGAGCGCCGCTTCATTGACCAGATTCGCCAAATCGGCCCCGGCAAAGCCGGAAGTACGCAGGGCAATGGATTCAAGATCCATGTGGAGATCCAGTTTGACCTTGGCACTATGGACCTGGAGGATCGCCAAACGGCCGATTTTATCCGGGCGGTCAACCACCACCTGACGATCAAAGCGCCCCGGTCGCAGCAGTGCCGCATCTAAAACTTCAGGACGATTGGTGGCAGCAAGCATGATCACGCCCACGTTGCCATCGAAGCCATCCATTTCGGTCAACAGTTGATTGAGGGTCTGTTCTCGTTCATCATTACCACCGACAAAACCCGCCCCGCCCCCCCGCGATTTACCCAGGGCATCGAGTTCATCCACAAAGACAATACAGGGGGCATTTTTTTTGGCCTGATCAAAGAGATCACGGACCCGTGCCGCCCCGACGCCCACAAAAAGTTCAATAAATTCTGACCCCGAAATACTATAAAAAGGTACCCCCGCTTCCCCTGCCACGGCTTTGGCGAGCATCGTCTTCCCCGTCCCCGGTGGCCCGACCAACAGGACCCCTTTGGGGATCTTGGCCCCTAGACGGGTATATTTTTCAGCATTTTTAAGAAAATCGACGATCTCCGTTAATTCGGCCTTCGCCTCATCTACCCCAGCGACTTCGCGAAAGGTTACCCCTGTCACCCCTTCTCCATAGATCCGGGCTTTGCTTTTACCAACGGTTAAAGAAGCCGCCCCCTGCGTGCGATTCATCAACCAGTACCAGATGCCCAAAAAGATCAAAGGGGGTAAAACCCAACTGAGTAGGGTATAAAACCAACCGTTAGGATCGGGGGGCGGAGCGGTAAAACGGACTTGATTTTGGCGTAAAATATCCGGCAAATTAAGGTCCAATAAGACCGGAGTAGTGGCGTAGACCTTAGTATAAAATTCTTGACTCACATCGGCTTTAGCCGCATCCATACCTTTTTTTAGATCTGTTTTGAGGGTATAGCGAATAAAATCTCCGCCAATCAAGGCTTCGGACACTTGTTTTTTTTGGACCTGTTCTAAAAATTCGCTATACCGGACCTGCTGATCCGATGGGGGCAAAGACCAGAGACCGGGAAAGAAATAATTAAGCCCCAAAATCAGCCCTAACAAAGCTAGGAAGCTGCCGCCTAACTGACGGGGGTTGATATCCGGGCGTTTGGGCAGTTTCATTGATACCGCAGCTTACGCAAAAGATCTTTTAGCAGTTTATCTGATCTCCAGCCCGTGCTAACCCAACACAGGGTGCCCCCCTAGGGACCGCGCCCTGATGATATCGCGTTGAATTTGCCCTTGCAGCTCACTTAAGCTATTAAATTTTTGCTCAGGGCGGATGAAATGCAGCAATTCCACCGTCAAGCTCTGATCATAAAGATCCCCTTGCCAATCCAGCACATGAACTTCGATACTGCGTTCGGGAATTGACTGTTCTATGGTTGGGCGTACCCCAATATTCATCACGCCTAGACCCAGAGCACTGCCTTTGGTGTAAACCCGGACGGCATAAACCCCATGACGGGGACAAAATTTGCGCGCTGAGACCGCTAAGTTCGCCGTAGGCACCCCAATGGTCCGGCCCCGACCAGCACCGTGGATCACAGTACCAATAAGGGTATAGGTGCGCCCCAATAACCGTGAGGCGGTGACAAGATCGCCCTCCGATAGGGCGGCGCGGATTGCTGAAGAACTAATGCGTTCGGTGCCCCATTGCACATGGGAACAAATTTGAACCTGAAAGCCGTAATCTTTACCCCAAGCGGCTAAAAGCTGGGCATTGCCCCCGCGTTGATAACCAAAGTGAAAATCGGCGCCAATGCTCACCCGCTCGGCCCCCAAAAGCTCTACGAGGATCTTTTGTACAAAGTCAGGGGCACTGAGTCGGGCTAGTTCTGAAGTAAAAGGCAAAACCACTACTTGCGATATACCCAAGTGGGCTAGAGCAGCACTTTTTTCGGCTCCAGGGGTTAACAAAAAGCCCTGTTCACCGCGAAAATACTCACGGGGATGGGGTTCAAACGTTAACACGGTCGAATGCGGATGATCTAAAACCTGATGGAGCACTGCATCATGCCCCCGGTGGACCCCATCAAAATTGCCTAGAGCCACGGCAGTCGGTTTTTGCACAAGTCCAGCGCTGATCGTCACCGCACTGATCGTAAGATTTGTGAAGACTATAGTCAATGCGCCCTAGATAGCTACATCAATTTCTGAAAATTTCGACACTTTCCGATAGGCTGGATCCTGTGAAACCGGATCAACCCATGACCTTGCCTTTGACCTATAGTGCCGTGGCCCGGGCGGCCCGCCAAAGTCTAGAGCGGGCTTTAGAAGACGGACACACGCGCCTTCAAGTCGAGATCCAGACTTTTCGTAAGACTGCCGCCGCCCTAGCAACCCCGCTGCTCCCGCCCCTTGAAGGGTCTGTCGCCGCAATTTTTGGTACCGGCAACGCTGGACTGGGTCAGATCGAATGGGGAGAAGGCCCCTGGACCTTGCTAGACAGTGGAATCGCTATGGAATATCTAGACCGGATCCGTTGGGCCACCATGCTCGTTATTGATGCGAGTTCGGTTGAAGCCGGACCCATGGGGACGCTCTGGCGGGTTGCGGGGGCAAAACCGATTGTGATGGTCAATGGCTGGCCCGAAGCCCCTGGGGTGATCGGCGTGGGCCGGGGCTTAGAAACGGAGCGCACGGCCCTAAGGGAAAAACTCCTGGTCAGTTTTTATATCCAGGCCCAGCGCTTTCAACCCGTCGTGATCTACCGGGCCTATCCCGGACCCTGGCAACTCTGGTCCGTGGTAGCTACCCCCCGATTGATCCATGAGCAGGACCAGCCCTTTAGCCCTGAATCATTCAAGCGCTTGACCACTAAGGAGCCAGGGGTGAGCCTTACGGAAGCGGCCCAAGCCTTTTGGCAAGGACCACGCTACTTTCGCGTTTGGGAGCAAGACTAGAACGCTTTTTAGATCCGCGACAGTGACAATCAACACTATTTTTTAGTGTCAGGAATGTGCTAACATTGCCATAGGGTTAACAGGTTAAACACCATGAAACGTGGATTTCAAATCGGGACCTTGTTTGGTATTCCTTTTTACTTGGATACCAGTTGGATTCTGGTAGCAGTACTTTTGACTTTTTCCTATGGTATGTCTTTTTCTCAAGCAGGCTTATTTGGCGGTTTGATTTTGGGTTTGTTGAGTTCGACGCTTGTTTTTGGCTCGGTGCTGGCCCATGAACTGGGTCATTCTTTAGTCGCTAAACGTTTTGGCGTTGAAGTTGAGTCCATTTCTCTATTTTTGTTGGGTGGGATGGCCTCTTTTAGTAAAGAACCTAAAACCCCAGCCCACAGTTTTTGGATCGCCAGCGCTGGTCCCGGAGTCAGCATTCTACTGTTTGGCTTTTTCACCCTCTTAGCCCAAGGTGTCCCCGCTAATTCCTACGCAGGGATGTTGATTGTGCTGGCCCAGGGGATCAACTTTGCACTAGCAGCCTTTAATCTCTTGCCCGGTTTGCCCTTAGATGGGGGACAAATGCTCAAAGCCCTTGTGTGGGGTGCTACCAAAGACTTTACTAAAGGAGTCAAAATCGCAGCCTTTGGCGGTCAGTTTATTGGCTGGACGATGGTTGGCGCGGGGGGCTTAGTGTTGGGTATGACCGGATCCTTTAATGGCATTTGGCTGGCGGTCTTGGGATGGTTTATCCAATCTAGTGCTCGTCTCAATGTCCGTACCCAAGTGATCAACGACCGTTTAGATCATCTAACCGTTGGTGATTCCCTTAAAACCGCTGGGACCGTTCCTGCCAATTTACCCTTTAGCCTGTATCAGCAGGATTATGTCCAAGGGGATTTGGCTGCCCAGCATTTAGTACTCTGGCAAGATGAAGTGATCGGGGTGATCAGTGCGGCTGATGGAACCAATATCCAATCGCAAATGTGGGGGTATTATCAAGTACGTCAACTCATGACTCCCTTAGATAGTCAGTTACCGAGTGTGCAGCTCAGTACCCCCCTTTCACAGGTGGTAGAGCAGTTTAACCAGACCCCTAAATTAGTAGTACGGGGTCTTGAGGGTAACGTGATCGGTGTAATCTCTCCTGAAACGATCCGTCGTACGTTAATTACTTCCCAGAGTTAAAAACAACTCAGCATATGAGCAGTCTCGTTCCTTTTTGTTAAGAGGAACGAGACTTTTAAATTTTTAGGATCAGTACGTCAAAAAGAGGAACGTACTTTAGGGGCCTTATAGTTTTTCTCCCGTAAACGTTGTTTAATTTTTTGATAAAACGTTTTAAGAAAGGGTTCCACATCCGTTAGTTCACTAATCGGAATCCCGAATTTTTCAGCCACAGGTCCGGTTTCCGCACCAAAGGGTTGCCCATTAGCCACCACTTCGGCAAATTCAAAAAAGTCCGCTGAATAACGGGTCCATTCAAAAAAGCGCATGGCTTTACGCAAAAAACGCATGGTACTTAGGGGCATGCGACTGACCCGGGGCGCCTGGTCGATCCCGGCTAGTTCATCACAGAGATCGATGACTTCCAGGGGGGTCCAAAAACGTGTGCCCCCCAAACTATAGGTAGCATTCCACAGATCAGGACGACCCAATGCGGTGGTATAAAACCGGGCAATATCTAGGGTACTGATATAGGCAATGGGGGAAGCGGCACCCATTACTTGCACGGGTTTTTTTTCTAAAATAGGGATCGCGTATTGATCGATCAACCCTTGCATAAAAGCCCCAGGACGGAAGATCACGTAGGGCATCCCGGACTGCTGAAGATAGGTTTCGGTCAGTTGTTTGGCTTGCATCAAGCGGATCTGAGGGTATTCGTCGCACTGCATAATTGAAGTAAAAATAAATAATCCTACGCCAGCTTTTTTGCAGCCATCAATCAAATTACGGTTAGCTAAATAATCGATATCATAAACCGTGTTGCCCTTATTCCCCGTGCCTGAACTGGCCGTGGTGATCACCACATCAATGCCCTCTAGGACATCGGGTAGGTTGGTTAGATCGCGCAGATCACCGCTGTATAAAGTGGCACCCCATTCTTCTAAAAAGTGGGCTTTCTCTCGATTGCGGACATAACAAGCAACCTCATGCCCCTCTTCTAAGGCCCGACGCACGATCTGGCGTCCTAAGGTTCCGGTACTCCCCACTGCAAGAATTTTCATTGTGTTAAACCAAGTCTTAATAAAAGTTTACATCCCCTCGACGGGTAGCACCAGTCTTTTATCACGATCTAGGGTGATATTGCTTAATTAGGGAATAATCGGAGCTGGATTTTAAGCATGGTGTCCCAATCTGGGACACGCTTGAGGGCATCTTGAAAATTTTCCACGATCCCCGCTTTTTGAGTAGGGTCTTTTTCCAAGGCTTGTTGGGCCTGTTGCAGGTGATAGTTGGCCCCCTGTTGTTGGCTTTCTAGCAAACCTATCGCTAAGTTGATCTGGGCTTGGGCACTGTCGCGGTCTAAGAAAACCGCTTTACGGGCCGCTTTAACCGCCAAGTCGGGTTGTTGCTGGAGTAAATAAAGCCAGCTTAAACAGACCCAAGCGGCTTGTTCTTCGGGTTCTTCGGTACAGACCGCTTGGAATATGGGGATCACGACTTCTAGCGGATCGCCTTTTTGGTAGCGGCTCAGTCCATCGTTAAAAAGCTGGATGGCTTTGGCATTCATTGGGATTTTCTCAAGCTGGGGTCTTTTGGATCAATACCGGGCAAGGAGCTTGGGTCCGTACATAGTCTGAAACCGAGTTTCCTAAAAGTCGGTCTAAATCCGGCAGGCTTTTGGCAATGGTCGGGCGGCGGTCTTGGCAGCCCAGCACTAAAAGATCAGCATGGTACTCTTGGGCCAAACGGCAGATCTCTTGACCGGCGGACCCGACACTATAGGCAATTTTATAGGGTACACCTTGCTGACGAGCAAATTCAGCGGCGGTGGCAAGCATCAAGTTTTGCTGTTCAGGATTGATACTCCGGCCTTCTTCTTCACGGTCTAAAGGTTGCGTACGTACCCGAATCAAGATCAATTCGCCATTGGGGATCTGGCGCACTACATCTGATGCGGTTTTGAGGGCAAACTTAGCTGCCATGGAATCGCTTACCGCCACCGCTACTCGCTGAATACGGGTGGCATAGACGCTATCGCGCAGGAGTAACATAGGGCACGAGGCCCGTTGAAAAACATATTGGCTGACGGAGTTACTCAAAATGGCAACGAGATTATTTAAGCCTCTAGATCCCATGATGAGTAGCGAGGCCCGGACTTCTTCGGCTACCGTAGAAACAATTTCTTTGGGGTCTCCCGTGCGCAGGATCGTTTTTAGACTATGATCCGCGCCTAGGGCTAATTCTTCGACAGTCTTAGCTAAAATAATCCGTCCTTGCTCTAGTCCGGCTTGATGTTTTTCAGCCGAAGGCTGGACCCGCACCGCATGTAAGGCCGTGATCTGTGCTCCACGACTGGCGGGTAGTTGTAACAATACCTTGAGCATTTCCACGGGGGCAGGGCTTTCTTCTACAGCCACGAGGATGTTGCTAAAGAGGGTCATTGGCTATGTACCTCAACGATCTTAACCTTATAGAGCAGTGTAGCAGGCTTAGGATCTTGTGTAGGAGCAAGGTTAGTTTGATGAAAACAATCTTGATCCTAAAAAAC
>JANNOF010000303.1:0-2009 GCA_031398925.1 Gloeobacteraceae cyanobacterium SOY_34_metabat_371
GATGAGAAATCGGCTGGTACATGAGTACGATGAAATCGATTTAGATATTATTTGGGATACTGCTGTCAATAGTTTACCAAATTTGATTTTAGAGCTAGAGAAAGTAGTTCCTCCTAATGAGTAGCATAGACATGGCTAGAAAAGATTTTTGACAATTGCTAAAACAGAAGTAGAACGGGCGATAGAGACAGATGAAGCGACAGCAGCGGCTTAGATCAATCAGCATCAAACTAACCTAGAGGATCTGCACCATGAACACCGCCCAAATTAGCACCGATGGCACTCATCAAATTGTGATATTACCCGAAGACTTCAAAATGGCGGGTACTGAGGTCTACATTAAAAAAGTTGGGGGTGCGATCATTCTGATTGCCAAAAATAATCCCTGGCAATCTCTACTTGAGAGTTTAGATCAATTTTCTGACGATTTCATGACTACTAGAGATCAGCCCCCCCTCGATATTCAAGAGCCATTCTAAATGCAATCCCTAATAGACAGTCTGGGGGGCACGATCACTTCAAATGAACTACCGTAGCCCCACTGCCCCCTTCATTCGCAGCGGCGGCTTCAAAACGCTCGACCTGACCATAGCTCCGCAAAAATTCATGTACCGCTGTGCGGAGTCGTCCGGTACCATTGCCGTGAATGATCCAAACGGCACCGCTATGTTGGTGGAGTTGATCGAGTAACAACGGCTCGACGGCATGGGCCCGCTCGCCCCGCAGATCAATGGTATTACGCTCAGTCCGCACAGCGGGGGGACGGGGTGGGGGACTCGGCGGAGTGGGGGGTAGGGGGACTTTAGGAACTTTTTTAGCTTTGGCTCCCCCAGGCGGCAATAACTGATCGGGACTGACCGTGAGTTTGAGCACGCCACACCGGACTTGGATCTGTTCTCCATCCACGGCGATCACTTCTCCAAGTTGCCCTAGGGCTAAAATTTCTACCCGGTCCCCGACTTTAGGGCGAAAGATCACCTCAGGCGCAGGTTTGGCTGGGGTTAATGCCTCTAATAATTCTTGGGCTTGACGGGCTTGTTGGGCGGTGGGATTGGCCTGGAGTTGACGAATCACCTGGGCGATCTGGCCTTTGGCTTCGGCTAAGGCCACTTGGAGTTGCTGTTGTTGCTGATGGTGCAGGGCTAAACGTTCACGGATCAAGGCTTCTTTTTGAATGATCAGGTCGTTTTTGAGCTTTTCAACTTGGTCACTGAGGTCTTGGGCCTTTTGGGTCAGAGTATCCTGTTCTTTACGCTGGGCCTCAAGTTCGGCAATGACGTTATTAACTTCAAGCACTTCGGGATTTAAAAGCCCTTGGGCCGATTGGAGGATCTGGCTATCCATACCTAAGCGATGGGCAATATTGATCGCATTGGACCGTCCTGGGATTCCCCAGAGTAAACGATAGGTAGGGGCTAAGGATTCTTCATCAAATTCAACGGAGGCGTTTTCAAAAACCTCATTTTGATACTTAAGGGCTTTGAGTTCGCCGTAATGGGTGGTCGCCAAAGTATACCGACAAACCGTAGGCAAATGATTAAGCAAGGCCGCCGCCAAGGCTGCCCCCTCTACCGGATCAGTACCGGCGCCTACTTCGTCTAATAAAACTAGATCCGTAGGTTGCACGATCTTGAGAATGCCAATGATGCGACGAATATGGCCTGAAAAAGTTGAGAGGTTTTGCTCAATGGATTGCTCATCGCCAATATCAGCCAAAACTTGTTCGCACCAAGGGAGCCGAGCGGTGGTTGCCGGGATAAATAACCCAGCTTTTGCCATCAAAACCGCTAGTCCTACGGATTTGAGGGTCAAAGTTTTACCGCCCGTGTTTGGCCCGGTGATCACAACGCAGCGCTGGGGTGGTGCCAGCTCAATATGGATCGGAACCACCATGCGGGTCGGGTCTTTGAGGGCTTGGGCCACTAAAAGCGGATGGCGTAGGGACCGTAAATAAAGTTCTTCGGGGTTCGAACCGTGCTGGCGGCAAGCAAGGCTACTGGGAGTTCGGC
>JANNOF010000305.1:0-13328 GCA_031398925.1 Gloeobacteraceae cyanobacterium SOY_34_metabat_371
CCATCCCGGATATCAAGCGAAACATCGCGCACGGCCGGGACGCCGTTGGGATAGACCTTGTTGATGTTGTGGAGGGTGATGGCGGCCATGGAACTTTTCAGGTAGGGACAGATTGAAGTCTGCGGTTTGTGTGGCAAGATCGCACCCTTCCGGGAACTCAATTGCGCCAGTTTTTGCCCTTATCTTGCCACTTGAGGTAGTGTTGGTTCAAGGTAACGTTCGTTCAACGTAGCGTAGGGCTAATGTAATCCCCAAGGTGAACCCTTGGGTGGGGGCGGTGCAATAAACAGCCCACCCCCCTAGGGCAATCGCCCGTTCTCGAATACTTGCTAAACCATAGCCAGGGCTAAAATCCACCGGATCACACCCTACGCCATCATCTTCAAATTGGATCAATAGCCAATCCCCATGTATATCAAAACGAATACAAATTTCCTTGGCCTGAGCATACTTACGACTGTTGGTAAAAGCCTCTTGTAAAATCCGGTAAATAGCCGCCGCCGCCTCTTCGCGGTAGTCTAGAGCTGGCTGGCGGTACATTAAGGTAACGTGAAAATTACCTAGGGTTTGGGCTTCTGCAATTAACTCAGCTAGGGCTGTGGCAAAATCCCTATCTTCAAGACGACTAGAGCGCAGGGCTTGCACCGAACGCCTTACTTCTTGAAGGGCTTCGCTATGGAGGGTTTGGACCCGGTCTAGGACATTTTTGGCCCTGGGCCGGTCCCGGTCTAGCAGCATGAGTCCGGCATCCATTTGGACTTTCATGGCCGTTAGATAATGACCCAAGGAATCGTGGATCTCACGGGCAATACGATTTCGTTCTTGAGCGGTAGCCAGCATTTCGGCTTGGAGACTGTAGACCCTAAGCTGTTGGTTGGCTTGCTCTAGTTGGGCTGAAAGTTTCTCCGCTTGTTCCCGACTGGCCTGTTCTCGAATCATCGCATCAGACATGGTTAATACAAAAAAAGTAGCCGCGCTAAATAAGACCATACTGGTTAGCAAAAAATAAAGGATCAGATCATCCATGCCTTGCCCCGCCTGTAGGCGGCTTTGTACTTCTAAACCGCGTTGGCTAATGGCCTGCCAGCTCTGACTCAGCAGTAACCCCAAGGCAAGGGCGCTCGTAATATAGGAGGCGTTGCGCCCGATGAGAAACCGACTGCGTGTGATCGTGATCAAATAGAGTAAGGGCGCAAAGCGTAGGCTACTCAAGGCAATAAAGGCGGCATTCAGCACCAGTTCTAAACCGATCAGCCACGGCCGCCAAGGCGCAGGGATCACAAAAAAATTGAGGGCTGCCAGTCCTAAAACTGTGCCCAAAGCCAGACCTAATGCTTCTAGACTATAGGGTCCACGGGGGATCAATAGCTCTACACCAACGCCAACGCCCAGGAGTACCCAGGCTAGACGGCGAAAAAATGCTGGCAATGCTAAGCTCTGCACACGTCTTGCTCCTGATGTGCCCAGCCTAGCTGCTTTGGTGCTGACTTAGCGCTACCGTGGCAAAATTGAATCAGGACTAAAGGCACTTGATGAATCTCCAACGTTATTTGATCCCTGGGGTTGCGGCTTTGTTATTAACCGCCTGCGCCGCCGAAAAAAAAGACAACTATAACCTAGGGGGTCTACCCAATCAGAATGAATTTCGCAATGGAGAAACTTCTTTACGCAATGGCCTACCCCCTACCGGAATTTTGAGTTGGGAAGTAGAACGGGCATTAGTCAACCTCCAAGAGCAAGTCGAAGAGCGCCAATGGATCGAGGGAAAAGATAGTGCCATCTATGCCCTAGAAGTGATCGGGCGCAACTATGAAGGCTTATTAGCCCAAGCGCCACCCTCCGCCCAAGACTATACCCGTCAGGCACTACAAAAATTACGCACCGGGGTCCGGGCGGTAGAAGATGCCATTTATAAAAAAGATCAATCTAAGGGCAATACGGCTGTTCGCCAAATGTATTGGTATTACGATCTAGTACTTTTAGGAATTCTTTCTGAATATGACCCTGGGGTTCCCGCAGATTGGCAAAATCGGCCCTTACTTAAAGGTGGTTGGGCCATTGCAGAATTTGAGACGACCCAGGGCAAATTTACCATGATCCTGGATGGCTTCAATGCCCCCGTAACCAGCGGTAATGTGATTGATCTGATCCAACGGGGTTACTACGACAATCTCATGATCACACGGGCTGAAAGGCAATTTGTCGTGGAGTTAGGTACAGTATCGGGGTCAAAACCAGAATTTAGCGAAGCCTCCACCGGAAAAATCCGCTATGTACCTCTAGAGCTACGCGAAGCCCGGAATTCGCGTCAGGGAAAGGCCATTCCGACGATCAACCGTGAAACCAAATGGGCCTTTAGTCGTTATGAATTAGACCCCATTAAATTACGTGAAGAACTCAAAAAAATCTATGATCAGTATGTTGCAGGCGACGTTGTTGCCCCCTTGGTTTACAACAAACCTCTGTCGGAGAGTACTCCTTTAGCGCTACCCTATACCCCACCGGGCACCTTTGCCATGGAACGGGTACCCAGCAAACCCGACTCTGGTTCGGCCTTATTCTATCTATCCTTTGCTGATCCTGAATTGATGCCCCCCGGCTCAAACGTAGAATCAGGACGCTATGGGGTCTTTGGCTATCTGACCGCTGGCGAAAAAACCACCCGTCAACTCCGGGTCGGGGATACCATTAAGAAAGCGCGGTTGCGGACCTGTAGCGAACCCGAATTCATCAATGTTGTCTTGAGCGATTACACCGCCACAACGCTCTATGTCGATCAGCTCACCCAGGGTACGCTAGAGATGAAATGCTTGCCCATTCCAGCCCCACGGTTGGTCAATGTCACAGGGAGCAAGCTGGCCCAACTACCCTAGGGTTAAGTCTGACAGCCTTGCCTATCCTGATCCGTGTTAATGTAATGCACTATGTCGGATATTCTTGATCGCTTGGTGAAGCAGGCCACACGCAAACTGAAAAAGCGGGGCTTGCGGGTAGAAATGGATGAGCGTGACCCCCAATCTTTTTTTATTGTTGGCCCCCAGGGTTATCCCCTTGACAGCCCGGCGGGGACTTGGCGCTTCAGTAAACTAGAAGTGATCAAGTTCAGCGAAGACCTCTTCAACAACCAACTCTAGACTGCCCCATGCGTCCACCGCTCCCACCCTTGATCGTTCAAGTTTTAGAAGATTCCCCCGCTGCTGTGGCGGGTATAGAAATTGGGGACCGTTTACTTCAAATTCAGGGGGTCTTGCCCAGAGACCTGATTGAGTATCGTTTTTTGGTAGCTGAAGAAGAGCTACTCACCCTGGATATTGCCCGTGGCGAGCAAAAAAAACGGTTTAGACTGTATAAAGACCCCGATGAAGACCCAGGATTAGCCTTTGATACGGCCCTTTTTGATGGGTTGATCCAATGTAATAACGGCTGTGCTTTTTGTTTTATCGATCAACAACCAGAGGGTCTTCGCCCTACGTTATATCTCAAGGATGATGATTACCGTTTGAGTTTTTTGTATGGCTCCTATCTAACCTTGACTAATTTACCGCCCCAGGAATGGGACCGGATCCGTAAACTGCGCCTCTCTCCCCTCTTTGTTTCGGTCCATGCCACCGAACCGGAGTTACGGTCCAAAATGCTCAAAAATCCCCGCGGGGGCTTACTTCTAGAGCAGTTGGCTTGGTTTCGGGAGCATCGGTTAGAGATCAATGCCCAAGTGGTTCTGTGCCCCGGTATTAATGATGGGGTCCATCTTGACCGGACTTTGCTGGACCTAGCCGCGTTTTATCCCACCGTAGCTTCGGTTGCCGTGGTTCCTGTGGGTTTAACTCAGTACCGCCCCTCAGAAGATGAACTCCAGATCGTCACTCCAGCCTTAGCCGAAACCGTGATCCGTCAAGTTACCGCCCATCAAAAAACCTTCCGGCGCGATTTAGATACTACCTTTAGCTGGCTAGCGGATGAATGGTATCTATTAACTGGATCAGACTTACCCAGTCAACGCCATTACGAAGATTACCCACAATTAGGTAATGGCGTGGGTTCGTTACGTTTATTTCTCAGTGAATTTAATAAAGCGGCGAAAAAATTACCCCCAGCCCTACCCCAGCCCCTTCATCTGATCTGGATCGTAGGTCAAGCAGTAGGAAAAATCTTTGAACCCATTGCCCACCGTTTAAACCAAGTCCATAATCTTCACATTGATCTGGTGGCCCTCAAGAGTGACTTTTGGGGGGAGCGGATCACCGTTACGGGGTTACTTACCGGATCGGATCTTTTGCGGGGGTTGCACGGTCGTGCGCTTGGAGATGGCATTTTATTGCCCGAATTAATGCTCAAAAATGGTGATCAGGAGTTTCTAGATAGTTTGACCGTTGCCCAACTCCAAGCACAACTAGGCGTACCCATCTATGTGATCCCTTCCTATGCGGGGGCCCTAGTGGACTGGATCCGGGATCGATTGGTTAACCCACACGTTGCTTGACAGAAACTAGAGTAGCAATATTATCCAAGCGCTAGGGGGTCTGAATCTAGCACTATGCAGCAATTAACCTTTACTGAACAAGGAACCGGGCCTGGGGTTTTACTAATTCATGGCACGGCCTCGACCCAACGGGCCTGGGAGCCACAGGTGTCTTTGTTGGTTCAGGCAGGCTATCGGGTGATCACCGTCGATCTACCGGGTTATGGTCAGTCTCACGGTGAATGTAGCCTTGCTGCCTGCATCGCAGGTGTACAGGGGGTTTGTCAGATCACGCAACCACACGTGGTGGTGGGTTATTCTTTAGGCGCAGTGGTAGCTCTGGAAGTATCGCTTCGCCAAGCAGTTCAAGGGTTGATTTTGATCTGCCCCGCCATACTGATTCCTAGAGCTACGTGTCTTTTTTATGATTGGGTTACGGGCTGGCCCCTTGATGCCTTGGCGTCCTATGGAACCTGGATCAAGCCTTTAGTAAGTCCCATGAGCCGCATCGCCCTAGAGCAAAATCCCCAAACGATCCGGGAACTGTGGCCCTCTTTGCGGGATTGGTCCTGCACTAACCAAGCAGAACGATTTCGTAAGTTAACGGTTCCGGTTTATGTTGCCTGTGGTCAATGGGATCATATAGCGCCGCCTTGGATCTTAGAACCCTGGGTACGGAGTCTGCCCCAAGGAGAATTTAGGGTTTTAAAGGGCAGGCACCGCCCGATGGAAAGCGATACCCGTGCCTTTGATCAATGGCTGATACACGCCCTTAAAGCAATAGATAAAAATCTATCAAGATTATAAAAAACTTCTACTTTTATCTATTTATACCCGCATATACACTGCCCTTAGGAGTTAGTGCAGTCGGGAGCCCGTGATGATTGAGGGTTTTGTGAGCACGGTGTGGTGGGTACCACTGTATGCTTTGGCGGGAATGATCCTGGCGTTGCCGTGGTCTGTACTTAGACGCACTGGACCCCGTCCGGCGGGATATATCAATTTGTTGATGACATTTACGGCCTTTGTCCATAGTCTGATCGCGTTAATAGGCATTTGGGGTCAACCCGCCAGAGAACTTAACTTTACGTGGTTGCAGATTGACCGTTTAGCCTTGATGATCCCCATCGAGATTTCGGCGCTTACGGTTGGGGCCTTGCTTTTGATCACGGGAATGAATCTATTGGCCCAGCTTTATGCCGTGGCCTACTTAGAAATGGATTGGGGCTGGGCCAGATTTTTTGGACTCTTGGGCTTTTTTGAAGCCGGGATGGCAGCGCTGGTACTATGTAACTCGTTATTTTTTAGCTATTTCATTCTGGAATTGTTAACCCTAGGCACGTATCTGCTCGTCGGCTTTTGGTTCAATCAGCCGTTAGTCGTCACGGGCGCGCGCGATGCATTTTTGACGAAACGGGTTGGGGATCTATTTTTGATGATGGGGGTGATCGCCCTTTGGCCTTTGGCGGGGACCTTTCACTATGGGGAGTTGGCGCAGTGGGCCAGTACCGCCCAACTAGACCCGACTTTGGCGACGTTGATCGGCTTAGGATTAATTGCTGGGCCTTTGGGTAAATGCGCCCAGTTTCCTTTGCACCTCTGGCTAGATGAGGCGATGGAAGGGCCGTTACCTTCCACGATCCTGCGCAATTCAGTAGTCGTTGCGACGGGAGCTTGGGTCTTGATCAAGCTCTATCCAGTATTGGCACTGTCGCCCTTAGTCTTGACGGTCCTAATGATCATTGGTGGTATCACTGCCCTTGGTGGTTCTTTAGTTGCCCTAGCCCAAGTGGATATCAAACGCGCTTTATCTTATTTGACCAGTGTTTACTTAGGGATCGTCTTTATTGCCGTAGGCTCGGCCCAGCTTGAAGCGGCGCTTTTATTTTTGTTGGCCCATGCCGTGGCCATGGGACTGCTGGTTATGGCCGTCGGGTCGGTTATTTTAAACTCGATCACCCAAGACTTGGGTCAAATGGGGGGTCTGTGGGCCAAACGTCCGGCTACGGGGATCAGTTTTTTGGTGGGGATGGCGGGTTTGGTGGCCTTACCGCCCTTGGGAGGGTTCTGGGCGCTCTATACCCTGGTCGTGCCCTTAGCCCAAACGCAACCTTTACTGGTGGCTTTGTTGCTCGTGATCAATACCCTGACGACGTTTAGTTTGGCGCGGGTCTTTGGTTTGGTCTTTTTGGGCTCAGCTACCCCGATGACCCAACGTTCCCCCGAAGCCGCTTGGCAGATGATCCTGCCCATGACGGGATTGATGGGATTTGTGCTGCATCTACCGCTAGTGCTAAATTTTTTAGGCTTGTTGCCCACGGTCACTTGGGCACAGGTGCCGATCTTAGCCCTGATCCTCCTGAGCAGTGCTTTAGGCGGTACTGGCTTTTGGCTGCGGCCCTTGACGTTACCTTGGCCCCAGGTCCATGAACTGCTGGCCCAAGATTTTTATACTGCCCAAGTGTATCGCTTGACGATCACGTGGTTTGTGGGCTGGGTTGCGAAGATCACTGATCTTTTTGATCGCTACATCATTGATGGGGCGGTTAATTTAGCTACCCAAGTTTCATTAGCTTCGGGTGAAGCCCTGAAATACAGCACCAATGGTCAGACCCAGTTCTATGTCCTGACGGTTGTTGTAGGAACCATGTTGATCAGTCTCTTCATGATGTTTTAGGGGGTAGCAGATGTTAAGTGTCTTGATTGTCTTGCCGTTGATCGCAGCCCTGTGCGTTGCCTATTTGCCAGAAAGATGGTCCCGTCCCGTGGCCTTGGCTGCCCTGGGTCTGGTGAGCCTGTGGACGGTAGTACTTTTGGTGTATTTTGATCCGGCGCAAACGGGAATGCAGTTTGCCGAAAGCTACCCTTGGATCCCGCAGATAGGCTTGGATTATCGCTTGGGGGTGGATGGGATCTCTTTACCCCTTGTTGCCCTCAGCAGTTTATTAACGGCGATAGCGATTTTTAGTACTGATTACAATGGCGAACGTCCCCGTCTTTATTACAGTCTTTTATTGTTGATCAATGCGGGTTTAGCGGGGGGGTTTTTAGCCCAAAATCTGCTCTTGTTCTTCTTCTTTTATGAAGTTCAATTGATCCCTTTTTATCTGTTGATCGCCATTTGGGGCGGGACGGATGGACGGGCCTATGCCGCAATGAAATTTTTATTATTCACGGCAATTTCAGGCTTTTTAGTCCTTGGGGCTTTTTTAGGCATAGCCATCAGTTCAGCGACCTTGAGCTTTAACTATGATCCGTCCGTGACCCAGGGGTTACCCCTCAATACCCAAATAGTCTTGATCTCGTTACTCTTGGCAGGCTTTGCGATCAAGATCCCCTTGGTGCCATTGCATACCTGGTTGCCCGATGCCTATGTAGAGGCTTCTCCGCCGGTGGCCATGCTTTTGGGGGGGGTGATGGCAAAATTAGGAGCCTATGGCCTATTGCGTTTTGCCCTAGGACTCTTTCCTGAGGCTTGGTCCGTAGTTGCACCGGGACTGGCTTGGTTGGGGGCCATCACCGCTGTCTATGGGGCCTTGATCGCCTTGGCGCAACGAGATATCAAGCGGATGGTGGCCTATTCTTCCATTGGGCACATGGGCTATTTGCTCTTGGGCATGGCGGCGGCGACCCAGATCAGTCTTTTAGGCGTGGTGCTGCAAATGGTCAGCCACGGTCTGATCTTGGCTTTGCTGTTTCATATTATCGGGGTCATTGAAACTAAAGTCGGTACCCGTGATCTGGACTTGCTCAATGGTCTGATGAATCCAGTGCGCGGGTTGCCCCTCATGTCGGGCTTATTGGTCCTGGGGGGCATGGCTAGTGCTGGCATCCCTGGCATGGTGGGCTTTATTTCGGAATACCTGATCCTCCAGGGCAGTTATAGTCAGTTTCCGGTCCCCACGTTGTTGTGCATTGTCTGTAGCGGTTTAACGGCGGTTTATTTTGTGGTCCTGCTTAACCAGACTTGTTTTGGACGCTTATCCCAGCAGGCCTACTACCCCAAAGTCCAAAACGCGGAACGTGCCCCCGCGTTGATCCTCTTGGGTCTAGTCTTGGTCTTGGGCATTCAACCCCACTGGTTGACCTATTGGACTGAACCAACCACAACGGCCCTCACGGCAACCCCTTGGGCTAAATCGGCTTTATCCCTCAAATAATTTCGGAGACCGATCATGATCCTGGAAGTACAGGCCAAAATTCCGCCCTCTAAGCATCGCTACGCCGAGATCATTCATCGCCTAGAGGCAGGCGGTTCCATGTTGCCCGATTCCCCAGAAAATCTAATGCAGATCATCGGGATCTATAAAGCCTATGCCGTGCCCATGGATTTTTATTGGCGGGATCTACTTTATATTGCCGAGCGGGAGTTTTTAAATCCCTTGCCTTTTTTCAAGTACTTTTTGCCCCAGGAATATTTAGATCTGCCCAATCACTACGCCGGGGAAACCGCCGATCTTAGGATTTGGCGCGGCGGGGCCACGGCCCACCCGGAGCTTTTGGAATTTATGGCCAAAGGGGAAACGGGTAAGCTGCCTCGGATCTTGCATCATCTGTGGCATGACCGGATCAATATGGAGTTTGCCGAAGCCTGTATGCGGGCCATGCTTTGGCATCGCCACATGTGCGCACCCTTCAACAAGTTCGATGCCTATCTTGATACCCCAGAGTACCGCAGTAATTGTGACCGGGCGATCCGGGCTTACTTTGCCAAAAATCCGCTGATGATGGGTTTATATCGCGCTTTTCCTGAAATGTTTATGGAACAATGCCGTCAAGCGTCTTACTACAGCAACTTGGGCTTGTTTTGGGAAGTAATGGCCCCGGTATTTTTTGAAATGTCTGATATCTATGATGAAGGGGGCTTTAACGGGGTACCCGATGCGATGAACTTTTTGGTGAATGGGATCTTTGCGGTCGCCGGACGGCCCATTTATCACCATGTGTATATAGACGGGCAATGTATGGAGATCATTCCCAAAAGTAAAGGCTTCACCTGGCTTTATGAAGCGGCCTTGCCCTACGTGGAAGCGGTTTTTTATCGCACTGCACCCTTTAGAGGGACTAAATCCTACAATGCCCAAGCAAAACAAGTCCCTGAACATCAGGCAGACTTTCACTTTGGTATTTTATATGCCGATGTCTTTCCCGTGGGCAGCGCCGGGATCCCGCCGACCTTGTTAATGCAAGATATGCTGCACTTTTTGCCTCCCTATTTAGAGGAATTTTATCAACAGCGCTGCCGGGGAGAGGAAGACAAATTGATCCAGTTGGGGATTACATTTCAGCGCTCGATGTACAACGTTACTTCTGCGGTGATCCAAGCCCTACGGGCCGCGCTTTTTTATCCCTTGGATGATCCCAATCCCCATCATCTTCAAGCCAACCGTAGGTTTTTTGAAACGCAAATGGACCGTTTTCTACGCCCTGAAGCCCGTTTGATGGACATTCAAACCCCTGAGTACCGATAGGAGCAGTCATGGCGGATATTTTGACCCTCGCCCAGGGTGCGGGGTGCTTTGCGACCCTCTTGACCGCCGTGGAAGTGGCGGGTTTAACCGGGGCCTTAGCTTCCCCTGGACCCTTTACGGTATTTGCACCCCAGGATAGCGCCTTTGCCAAACTCCCTCCCGGCACGATCACCACTCTGGTTCAAAATCCCCCGCAATTAGGTCGGATCTTGACCTATCATGTCGTCGCCGGGCGTTGGAGCCAAGCGGATCTTAAAGCCGTGCCCTATGTGGAATCTCTAGAAGGATCAAGGATCTGGATCGATGGCAGTCATGGTTTTGAAGTCAATAATGCCACCGTAGTTGCTGCTGATATCGAAGCCGATAACGGGATCGTGCATATCTTAGATACAGTCATGCTGATGGGTCGCTGATCTCTGTCGCTCCGCCCCAAATTGCCGTGAGGTCTAAAATAAAGCCCGGTAGCTCTGGATCCGCGCTCAGCGTCTTCGGGTTGATCAGCGCTTCGACACTTAGGGCGGGACGATATACATAAACGGTTTTGGTACTAGGATCGAGTAACCAACCCAACCGTGATCCATTGGCGAGGTATTCTTCTAACTTGGCTTGGAGATCACTAAGGCTATCGGAAGGTGAGCGCAACTCAACGACAAAATCAGGACAAAGGGGGGCAAAGCCTCTTTTCTGATCTTGGTTTAGGCTGTCCCAACGGGAACGTAAGATCCAGGACGCATCAGGAGAGCGAATCGCACCATTCGGTAGAATAAAACCTCCAGAAGAATCAAAGGCAATACCCAGAGACTTCTGTAACCTACTCCAGAATCCCAACTGAAAGGTGAGTTCAGCATTTCGATGGCTTGATTCACTTCCGGCAGGGGTCATAACCATCAATCTCCAGTGGGCATCACGCTCTAGACGAAGATCAGGGTTAGCCTGACAGAGCTTTGTAAAAAGTTCATCGGTCAATTCTATTAGGGGGTTAATTTCTAAAACGACTGCCCTAGACATAGCCGATTCTCCTCTCATCTATAAAAGTGAGCGTAAGGCCGCTTTTTGACCAACAGTTTCACATAGGGCCAAGGCAGTTTCAATTTCAGCAAAGGCTAATCCCGGTAAAACTTGAGAAGTTTGCTGTATTTCTGTACCTACAAAAGCAGTGATCTTATGGCTATTGACGTCTATTACCCAATACTCTCGCACCCCAATTGCAGCATAAAGTGAGGCTAGAGCTAAATCATTTTTTAGGGTAGTAGCAGCGATCTCAATCGCCAAATCAGGTGCTGGATCAACGTTGAGATCGATCGGAGTGTTATGGATAAATTTTGGTAAGGGTAGACTTAGGTATAAAGCGAGATCTGGCTGGACTTCCCGCTCACCCACTAAACGAAAACTAGCATTATCCAAAAGTAGATATTCTCGGTCATAGCGAAAGGTCAGTAAATAGCCCAAAAGCGCAACCAGAAATCCACCTTGCGCTGCATGGATTGGTCCTACTGGTGACATTTCAATCCGCATCCAGCCCGAAGTTTGACCCTCTGTTGTAACGCTAGTGTCATAAAAAAACTTTGCTTTTTGTAACTCAGGATCGGCGGTGTGCTGTAGGTATTCCTCCCAACTACACTTGATCCACAGCGGGGGAGCAACTGTAACCACCGCTTTTCTCCATAACTTTCTATTACTGTAATTCTAGTGTACGAATTCTGCTGGATCTTGACACTCCCACGGATCAATCGCATGGGTTTTACGGCGCTCTGTATAAACTAAGCCTTGGTGAGCGATTGATCCCCCAGCCACATGCAGGAGATGCGTTTTGAGGGGATTATAATCACCGTTTGAATTCGGGCTATGGGCAAAAAAGGCATTGTTAACTTAAAACAGTTGCGATCATGGATCAAAAAATCGAAAATAGCGGTCCTTTAGGGGGGGACCAGGTTCTTTGCGGAGTTCAAAATTGATCACCAACCAGGAAGGACCATCGGCGCAAAATTCGACGGGCAAGCCGTAGAGTCGATATTTAGCCTGATCCGAACGCCAACTCATACGTTCCAAAGCCCCGGTCATCAGGTCGTGATAGCGTTCGGCAATCATGATCCGTGTCGCCCGATAGCCCTGGGAATGGATCCGGTCTAGTTCTTCATTGATCTCAAAACGGATCCCGTCGGCGTGGGTATGTTGGCGATACCAGACTTCATTCCAGAGTCGCCAAGAGCGTGAAGACTGGAGATGAACGAGTTCTTCGGTCTTAGGATCCGCCTCAAAAGCCCCATGCCGTTGGCACAAATACGTATCCGTCAGGGTCAGCGCCGCAATAGTTTGACGGCAGTGCGGACATTGGATCTCCGGGCCAAAAATAGGAAAGTACATCAAGGGTGAATACTACACGTACCTAGGACACCCTCAATATAATTCCCACGGAGCCATTCCCGACGTTGTCCGGCCCTCCTGGGCTAAAAAGGGTTGGTCTTTGGGCAGGGGAGCAAGGGGTTCAGACAGCCTAAACGTCCCTTGCTGGATCTGTGTTTTGAGTTCTTGGGCGATTTGTTCGCCTAAAAATAAGCTCGATAAGGGGGCGGTACGGACACTTTGGCCATTAATGGTGATCCGGCCTGATTTGAGTTGGGCATAGTTAACCATGTCAAACACCGGGCGTACGCGGCGCGGCACGGAAAAATCCACCACCGGAGCCACGATCTGCTGATCTTGGATCGCTAAATGCTGGGCGACGGTCAGGTTCAAGAGGGGTAGCGCCACCCCAACGCCGATCATCAAGCCCGTACCATAATTTTGTAGACGACAGCCCCGGACCCAGCGCGGGGACATGGCTTTGGCATCGCCAATCAAAGCGATAGTTCCCGCTGGACCAATGGGTACGCCATTGGGTAACCGTTTTTGTAAAGGGAAATGCTGGGTTCCTTCCCAGGCCACATAGCCCGTCGTCCCGCCCAACCAGACCCGCGTGCCCACCCCCACGAGATCCAAATAAGGATCATTGAGGAGGGGTGAAAGACAGCCCCCACTGGCATACACCGCATTACCCAGGCGGGGGAGCAACGTTCCTAAAAACGTATAGAGCGGCTTATCGCTACCGTTGACCCCAACAATAAAATTTTGATATAACCCCCTAGGGCAATAGAGATAAAACTGATTGATCTGATCTTTGGTGATCAGCGTCTCAAATTCCCGGAGCGGATGGCAATCACTGGGCAGGCCCACAGCCCGTAAACGGACCTGATCGCCCTTAATCAACTGCTCGATCACATGCCCGCCGCCGTAGCGCCACTCCTGAAGACTGGAATGACGCGCGCCCCCTAAAAAGAGATCTACCGCCCCAAATCCGGCATAGGCTTCGACATCATTTAGCCAGACCTGTTGCATCCGCAGGGGAGGGTCTGGGTGAC
>JANNOF010000326.1:0-1545 GCA_031398925.1 Gloeobacteraceae cyanobacterium SOY_34_metabat_371
GGGTCGGCAATACTTCCGTGAATTGGGCGGATCCGAACTGGACGGGCACGAACAATCCGCCGATTGCCGGGGACGTTCTGATTTTCGGGCTCGCCGGAACGGCGGGAACTGCGCTGAACAACAACCTGACGGCGGGGCTCGCCTTCAACGGGATCACCTTCAACCCCACGGCGAGCGCTTTCACGTTCGAGGGAAACGGGATCACGCTCAATGGCAACGTGACGAACAGCGGCACCGCTTTGCAGACCATCAATCTGCCCGTGACGACCGCCACCGCGACTTCCCGCACCTTCACGACCACGACCGGCGGCGGTGACCTCACGCTCGGCGGGGTGATCTCCGGCCCGATCGGAATCACCAAGGCGGGCGCAGGCACCCTGAATCTTGCCAACACCGCGAACACTTACACCACGGAGACGATCTTCGCGGCTGGCGTCGTGAATGTGGCCTCGCTGGCGGACTATGGAGTGGCGAGCAGCCTCGGTGCGCGGACGTTCGCACAGGAAAACAACACGCCCAATGGCATCGGCCTGCACTTCCGCGGCGGGACGCTGCAATACACCGGCTCCACGCCGCAGAGCACGAATCGCGAGATTCGCATCCTGAATGGCGTCAACGGCGGCATCATCGACGCGTCCGGTTCCGTGCCAGAAGCAACTCTGAGTTTCACGAAGACCGGGACGAACATCAACCTCTTCGACACCGGCGGCACCCGGACGATGAATTTGATCGGGTCGAATACCGGGAGGAATTCCTTCTCCATTCAACTGACCAATCAGGCGGCTGCCCAGACCACCCTGAGCAAAGCCGGGACGGGCACCTGGTTTATCGCGAATTCGGACAACACCTACACGGGCGAGACGATCTTCGCCGGGGGCATCCTGAATGTGGCCTCGGTCTCAGACTACGGCGTGCCCAGCTCCATCGGCTCGCGGGCCTTCAGTGACGAAAACACCACGGTCACCGGCGTGAGTCTGCACTTCCAGGGTGGGACGCTCCAATACACGGGCTCCACGCCGCAGAGTACCAATCGCAACATCCGGATCTTGAACGGCAACGGCGCGACGATCGACGCGTCGGGTTCCGTGCCCGAGGCGACTTTGAGTTTCACGAAGACCGGCCCGAACATTAATCTCTTCGACAATCCCGGCACGCGAACCCTGACGCTCACCGGCACGAACACTGGCGATAACGGCTTCTCTATTCCCCTCGACAACCAGGCCGGGGCTCCGACCAGCCTGACCAAAACAGGCACGGGCACGTGGGTCCTCAATGGACCAGATGCCATCGTTGCGACGGGTGCGACGACCGTCGAGGCCGGCATTCTGCGCCTCGGGAAAACGAACGTGGTCGCCGTTTCCGGCGCTCTGAACATCGGCGAAGGCGTCGTGGAAATCGGTGGCACCGGCGGCAATCAGATCAGCAATTCCACGACCGTGACCTTCACCGGCTTCGGCCCGAACACCAGCGCATTGCGTTTGAAGAGCCTGGCGGAGACCGTCGGCGGGCTGAACAGCTTTGGCGGGGGCATTGTTGAAAATGACG
>JANNOF010000341.1:0-2058 GCA_031398925.1 Gloeobacteraceae cyanobacterium SOY_34_metabat_371
TCTCGGGTTTTGTTTTAATTCTTTAGAACTTCAAGTATTTCTTTTTTTAATAGTTCTGGATTTATATAACCCTTACTCTCTTTCATACCCTGCCCAATAAAAAACTGAAGCAATGATTCTTTCCCTGATTTATATTCAGAAACAGAATCTGGATTTTCTTGTATTATTTTCTTGGCAAGATTTTTTATTTCTTCCGGATCATTTTTCTGGATCAATCCATTTTCAGTTGCTATTGTTTCTGGATCTCCACCAACCTCAAACAAAACTTTTAATACATCCTTAGCGCCACGAGATGACAAGATACCAGAAGAAGTCATGCTGATAAGTTTTACAAATGATTCTGGGGTTACATTGCCCAGACCACCATTGTTAGAGTTTTTTGAAAGACCACTTAGATCTGAAACAATATAGTTTGAAGAAAGAATAATGATGTCTTTTTCTTTTGAAGCCACCACCTTCTCAAAAAAATCTGAGAAAGTTTTACTGTTTATGTAAAACTCCACATCAGCGTCTTTTACTCCCCACTTGAGAAATCTCTCTCTTTTTTGAGAAGGCAATTCTGGTAATTCTTTTTTTAGACTATCGACACTAAACTCTGGTATTTCAGAAATAACAAGTTTTGGAAGATCTGGATCTGGAAAGTATCTATAATCTTTTGCGTTCTCTTTTGATCTCTGTGAGAAAGTTATTTGTTTATTTTCATCCCAACCTCGAGTCTCTTGAGCAACGCTCTCCCCTTTCTCCAAAAGAGCCTTGTGTCTTTCAAATTCAAACTCGATAGCTTTTCCTGCTGCCTTAAATGAATTTATATTTTTTACTTCAACTTTTGTTCCCAATGTATCATCCTTAGATATGGAAATATTTACTTCTACTCTCATTTCACCTTTCTCCATGTTTGCATCTGATACTCCAAGATATTGGAGAAGTAACTGTAACTCCTTTGCAAAATCCATAGCTTGCTCAGCAGAATGTATTTCTGCATTTGTTACAAGTTCCATTAGTGGAACTCCAGCACGATTAAAATCTACAAGACTCACATCTTTTGTGTCGTGACTAGATCTTGCTGTATCTTCTTCAAGATGAATCCTTGTTAGACCCACGCCCGATAGTGTGCCGTGAGAGACCAATGGATACTTATACTGACTAATCTGATAGCCCTTTGGAATATCTGGGTAAAAGTAGTTCTTTCTATCAAATTCTGTGAAATTAGTTGCCAGGCTGCTTCCAACAGCGACACCAACAGTTAAAACTTTCTTTACAGCCTCGAAGTTTATCACAGGAAGTGTTCCTGGGTACCCCATACACACCGGGCAAATGTTAATGTTTGGCCGATCCTCTTCTGGATCATTCTTACATCCACAAAACATCTTGCTTTTAGTTTTAAGCTCGGCGTGAATCTCTAATCCTATTGTTATTTTGTACTCTCCATCCATGTCTTTTATATATTATAGATTTCTAAGTATTTTTATTAACTCGTCTTGAAAAACTTTCAGTGTTTTGTCGTCTATTATAGATACAGAAAAAACGTGCTCGTGATCTTTCTTAAAGTGATTCATTGCCTTCTCTATTGATTTACCATCTGAAGCATCGGATTTTGTAATAACTATTATTTCAGTTTTTTGTAAAAGGTTTGGATCATACTTTTCAAGTTCAGATCTAATAACATTATAAGAAGAGATGATATCCTCGTTCTCAGATGAAATACAATGAAGTATGGCTTTGGTTCGAGAAACATGTCGTAAGAATTTATACCCCAAACCTTTGCCTTCCGACGCTCCTTCAATAAGACCAGGAATGTCTGCCAATATAAAACCGTACAAATCTCCAAGGTTTGGTGATAAGGTTGTGAATTCATAGTTTCCAATTTTTGCATTTGCCCTTGTTAAAGAGTTAAGAAGACTAGACTTACCAGCGTTTGGAAGACCAACAAAACCCAAATCAACAACAAGCTTCAACTCAACAAAGAACTCTCCTCCTTCACCTGGTTTGCCCAAAGTTCTTTCTTTGGGTCTTATATTTGTCGAACTTTTAAAATGCTCGTTGCCTCGTCCTCCAAAG
>JANNOF010000101.1:0-7599 GCA_031398925.1 Gloeobacteraceae cyanobacterium SOY_34_metabat_371
AAAGCGCATTAAAAATTTGCATCCCAATCCACTAGCATGGTTTTTTCAACCATATTTACTTCTAAAATTACTTGCGCGATATAGGGGATTAAACGCTCTTGTCCAGCATCACTTTTTGCCACAATCACATCGTTCGCGCCCGTAGCAAAAACATCGGTAATGAAGCCAAAATCAAC
Source organism: Gloeobacteraceae cyanobacterium SOY_34_metabat_371 (assembly GCA_031398925.1). Taxonomy (GTDB): domain Bacteria; phylum Cyanobacteriota; class Cyanobacteriia; order Gloeobacterales; family Anthocerotibacteraceae; genus JANNOF01. The sequence goes on from JANNOF010000101.1 coordinate 177, forward strand.
TTCTTGCTGATTTTTCACACTTACTCAGGGGGATCGAGGGTTTGGGCCTTTAATTCCCCCGTGGTGAAGAGCATCAACCCGCAGAGGATCTTAAGTGCCCAACCAACTAGCTGTGCTAGGGGAGTATTCATTACAGCCTCCATGTAAGACCCACACGGGTATCGATCCCGAGACCGGGTACGCCAGGAAATTCTTCAAAGCGGGTATCAAATATATTATTGACGCTCCAGTTAAGCTGTAAGCCATTATTTAACGGCGCCCGAAACTTAAGATCCACCGTGGTATAGCCTGGTAACCGCTCGGTGTTGGTGGTATTGGTGACAAAAGAACCAACCGAGCGCAGCCAAACCCCAGCCAGCCAATCTTGATGATCGTAGCTGATATTGACATTAAAAACTGAGGGACGAAAGGGCAGCTCATTGCCAACGCGTTGATCGTCTAAGTCTTCTAGGATTTGCGTAGCACTACTGCTGAAATTTGCCCCCAAATAAACATTGGGCATCACTTGTACATCGAGACTGGCTTCAATGCCTTGGGCTTGGACTTGACCGATATTGACCACTTGACCAATGCCCACAAAAGTTACCGGATCAAAGCTTGTAACAAATTGATTGAGGTCTGAAACCGTATTGACAAAATAACTTAAGCGGATCAATCCGGTCTGGCCCAATTTTTGATCGATCCCAAAGTCAAAACTATCGCCCCGTTCCGGCTTGAGGTTGGGGTTAGGCAACAGTTGAAAAAACGGCGAATCAATCACATAGGCACTGTCAAAGAGGGTCGGGGCACGAAAACTCTTGGCATAGTTGGCCCGAAACGCCGTGGTAGGGCTGATCTGGTATTTAAGTCCTGCACTGGGATTGAGGGAACTAGACGTTTGGGAATTGAGGTCCAAACGGACCCCCAGCACCGTTAGAAACTCAGGGGTCCACCGGATCTCATCTTGGATAAAAACGGCCCCCTGTTCATACCGATCATCGTAATTAAGGGTTGTAGTCTGATAGTCGGTACTTTCATTACGGGCGGCGATAGTGCGGTAATCGATCCCGTAGGTGAGCTGCTGTAGGGGACTAAGGGACCAACTGTGTTGGATCTGAGCGCCAAAGTTAGTCCGTTGGACATCATCGCGTCCATCGCCAAATTCCGAAAAACGCACAAACCGATAGGTCAACCAATCACTAAAGACTTTAGCCACCAGTTGTGAATCTTCCCCCAGATCCGCCCGCCAGGTTAATTGGCTCAAAATGCTGGTGGTGTATTGGCGCGTCAAAGGACTAAAACTATTGAAGCCGCCGCTCGAATCAGGATTGGGTACGCCATTTTCTGGTGAGAAGCCGTCATTTCCCCCTTGGGTAATGGGGACTGCTCCGGGAACGCCTAAGTTCTTATCTAACCAGAGCAGATCCAGATCCAGTTGATTGGTCGGATTGATCTGCCAACCCAAATGGGCATCAAAATTATTGGTTGTTACATCGGCATTTTGCCGCTGGGCACTATAGCTCCCGGCTGTCTGATCAAAGCCATCTCCCTGAAAAGTTGTCGGGGTATTGATCCGATAGGGAAAGTTATTTTCTAAACGCTGACGCTCATAGCCCAGGCTCCAGGTTACGGGACCCGTTGGTGATCCTACCCGGAGGCTCTGTCCGTTGAGGCCAAAACTGCCCATCTTCGCGCCTAGAATCACTTGGTCTTTTAGTTCTTTGCGGGTAACAAGGTTGATCACCCCACCTACGGCATCGGCGCCATATAGGGTTGAGGCTCCCCCTGGGATCACTTCGATGCGCTCTAGGGCTGCGGTGGAAAATTCTGATAGATCAAAACCACCAAAGTAGCCCAAGTCATTGAGGGGGCGACCATCCAGCAAGATCAACACTTGACGCGTACTCGCCCCCCGGAGGATCTGCGAACTAAAAGCACCGACTTGTCCCCCCGCTGTGCCCTCGGTGCGGACCCCTGGCAGATATTTAAGGGCTTCATCGGCGGTCAACGCGCCCTGTTTCTCGAGATCTTGTCGCGTGATCACATAGCCTGTACGGGTGATCTCTCCTAGAGTTACCTCACGGCGCAATGCGGCACTGACGGGTTGCTTGAGTTCAATTTTCTCTTCCACATAAGCGGGAAGGGTTAAAACCGGATCTGGTTCTTGGGCCAATGCAGGCAAAATAGCACAGCTCAAGGCTGCGCCCAAAATCACTAATTTCATGGATCCCTTCCTTGTAACGCGCAAGGTGCGTGGGTGAAATGTGTTAGGGGGGCATCCTGACTTCGGGTAAAACCCTCACAGTTGCGGTACAGCGCCGGATTTACACCGGACTTTCCCCATTTCTCGCCTGGGCTGATCCCCCAGACACCCTAACAGTTCTTTACCTTATCACGGATCTTTGAAATAGCTTTTTGTCGCTTAAAACTTTGTTTATCAATTTCGTAATTCGGAGCCTTGATCCTACAGGCGTTTGAACAAAAGTACTTCAATTACCGATACAACGGATTCTTGGAGCGCATCCAGGTCATAGCCCCCTTCGAGTCCAACCAAGATCCGGGGGGCTAGGGGGAGACACAAACGGGTTAAGGCGGCATAATCCTTAGCTTCTAAATTCATCTGCGCTAACGGATCCTGGCGATGGGCATCAAAACCCGCACTGAGGATCAATAGTTCAGGTTGAAACCCTTGCATAAACGGAATCACTTGCGCTGCAAAAACCGCCCGATACTCAGCCCCCGTTGATCCCGCAGGGAGCGGAATATTGAGTACATTTTGATGATGACCGGTTTCCTGGGCGAAGCCTGTCCCTGGGTAACAGGGAGATTGATGGATCGAGCAATAGGCCAAACGGGGATCAACCTCTAGGATCTCTTGGGTGCCATTGCCATGGTGGACATCCCAATCTAAAACAGCTACTCGCTTAAGTCCTTGCCCTAGGGCATAGTGGGCTGCTAACGCGGCGTTGGAAAGCAAACAAAAACCCATGCCCTGATCGGGGCGCGCATGGTGCCCCGGTGGACGCGCCAGAGCAAAAGCCCGTGCGCCCGCTAGGGCCTGATCAACCCCAATTAACCAAGCTCCAGCGCTAAGACGGGCGATTTCATAGCTCTGAGGACTCACTGGGGTATCCGCATCCAGCATCCCGCCGCCGTTGTGGGCCAATTGTTCTACCCGATCTAAATAATCTGAACTATGGACCATTTCAAGTTCTAGGCGGGTAGCCAGGCGAGGTTCTAGCCAATGAATCTGATCCTTAAAAGGGGCACTCCGTAGCGCTTCGGCACAGACAGTAACCCGCTCCGGGCGCTCTGGATGCTGGGCCCCGGTTTGATGATCTAAAAATGCAGCGCTATAAATGACCTGAACCATGGTTTACTATCCACCCAGTACCGCTTTATTTTAAGAGTTACGGGAAATCAATTTGTAGTAAAGAAATATCATCATCAAAATTTGCTTGTCCACTGAGGGTTTGGACATGGGCTAAAACTTCCTCCAAAGAAAGATGCTGACGGAATAGATCAAGAAATTCTTCAAAGGTCCACATACGGCCATCGGTACAGGTTATTTCATAGATCCCGTCGCTATAGAGAAATAAAGTACTCGCCGCTGGCAACACATAGTGCTGGGTGGGAAAAACTTCATGATCGAGTAACCCAATAGGCAAACCTTCAGGTTCTGGCGGAATGGTTTCTATATGATTCCCCTGCAACACAATACCGGGGGGATGACCCGCGCAGGCATAGCGCAAAACCCGGCTGGGACTATGGTAGACCCCATACCAGATCGTGAAATACATATCATTATGATTGCCCATGGGGAAGGTGTTGTTGAGGGAGCTAAGGACCTGATTGGGGTCCCTAAAGTCGACATTGATTAAAGAGCGTGACCGTAAAATATGCAGTACTGAGGCCGAAAGTAGGGCCGATCCTACCCCATGTCCTGAGACATCCAAAAGATAGAGCACCAGATGATCTTCATCCAGCCAGTAATAATCAAAACAGTCCCCCCCCAACTGGCTAGAGGGCCGAAAGAGCCATTTGGTAATTACCTGACCCTCAATGGGCGCCGGGATCTGAGAGCGCACATAGCGCCCGGCGGCATCGAGTTCAGATTCGAGAATTTGATTTTGGCGTTGTAGATCCCGACTGAGTTGTTGTAGGCGTAGACCCGCGCGCACCCTAGCCCGGAGTTCCTCTTGCTCCACGGGCTTGGTCAAAAATTCATCGGCCCCCGCGTCTAGGCCCTGGACGCGGTTTTCGAGCTTGGCGTGGGAAGTGAGCAAAATAAAGTAGCAAAGATGTAAGGCTGGGGTCGCGCGGATCTTTTTACACAGTTCGATCCCCGAAAATCCTGGCATATCCCAATCACTGATGATCACTTCTGGGACTAGGTTTTGTAAAATATCCCAGGCGGCTTTGCCATTAGTAGCCGTAACTACTTGGTACTGATAAAACGGAGATTTTTGGAGGTAGCGGGCGACCAACATGAGGGTTGAACGATCATCGTCCACCAGCAGAATAGTTGGTACAGCATTTGTTTCAAGAGCCACAGGCGTTATACCCCAGTCTTCCCATTGTGCCTGTTCTTGGCTTTTTATGTTCATTCCCCGGATCATTGGGGGATCGTTGTGGGATCATTCGCACAATTACCTGCTCAAGGTAAAGTAGAGGGGAAAATGCCGTACTGCCAATCTGGTGCTCACCGACCTTCAGATCCATGCAATTCAACGCCTGCCTCGGACACCCCAAGTCTGGCAAGGGGATTTACGTTCCCTAGAGTCTTTTGCCACAGTCCAAGGACTCAGCGAAGGGCCATTGGGAGTTTTTTGGGTAGATGAAGCCACGGCGACGCCACGGGCTATTCATCTGTGTGCTACCGATCATCTTAAGCCGCAACTGCTGCTCGATGGCTTGGTTGAGGCGCTGCTTAGTCCTGTCCAAGGCAATCCTGGTCGGCCCCGACAGGTGGTGGTTTGTCGCAAAGAGTATCAATTGTTTTTGCGCGGCGTACTTCAAGATCTAGATATTCAAGTGGAATATCGTTCACAGCTATTACTGCTAGATCAAATTTTGCTCTTTTTAGCCGATCAATTGGCCCCGCTGGGCCAGCCCCCCAACGACCTCCCGGAGGATCAACTCCTAGGGGAGGTGGAGCTTACGGGGTTAAACGAACTCTATGCCCAAACCGTGGCCCTGTGGCGCAGAGCACCCTGGAAATACTTAAGGGATAATCCGCCCATCGAGATCACCCTCAATCAATGGGGGGTAGAAACCCTCCATGCCAGTATCCTGGGCGGAGCTGGCTTAATGGCGGGGGGAGTAGTTTTTTATTACAGCCAGCAGGATTTTGAAAACCTGCTAGTAGATCCCCGTGAGGATGAGATCAAACTTTTGGCCTATGACGCTCTATATGTTCATTTTTTGACCGCCGATGAGCTGCATCCCCAACTCATCGAACAGTTTGAAACTTTTAAATGGCCCCGCCCCAACAAAGATATTTACGCGGATGTGGGTCGATTGGTCAAAAGTCAGGGCATACGGCCCTTGGGACGCACGGAGGTCCTGATTGTACAGACGGCGCTGTGTGCCCTCAATCAGTTTCTCAGTAAGCAAAAGCGGTATCTTCAGGCCCCTGGTCAAGAGCTGATCAGCCATACCAGTACCCTGCTAGATCCGCCCCGTAAAATTCAGGTCCAGTATCAACCCCTTCCCCCTGAACCGCACCTTACCTGGAACGGTCCCCTCCGGGATGATCTTTTCCCCGATGGGATGAGTGTGACCTATGACATTTTAGAATGGCCTTTTCTCAACCATCTCCAGAGCAAAACCAGTATCTTTCGCCCTGCTCTCCGGGAGATTCCTTCAGGAACCATGGGCTTTCCGGTGATCATCCTAGGACTAAAAAGCCGAACCGCCCAAAAGATCTGTCGGCGTCTACTAGAGGAAAATTTTTTAGGACTTATTTTTGCCCAACAAACGATGGGGGGCGAGGAACATGACTGTGTCCTAGGGATCACGCAAAAAGGTGGGGTCTATCTGATCTTAGATGAACCGGAAGACCCGCTCCATCGGTCTACCCTCCAGGAGTTTTATCAAGCCCAAAAGCTCTGTAATGGTGGGCATGGTCTGATCGTTGTTAAAGAACGTCAGGGTAGAGGCTTTAGAGTCGAAGATGTGGTGGGGGTTTTTGTGTGCAACAGCCCGACGCCCCCTGGACTAACCTTAAATCTACCCTCTGTGGACCCATGACCCAAGCCACCCCTTTAGCTCCTTTCTATCCGGCACATCGTCTGGGAACCTTTGCTGGCTGGTCTTTGCCCCTATTTTTTCAGGGCGTTTTGGCTGAGCATACCGCCGTGCGGACTCAAGTCGGGATGTTTGATATTAGCCACATGGGTAAGTTTCAGATTCACGCTGCCTTACCTGAGCTAGAGCAACTGGTACCTTCTCATTTAGCCCCATTAGCCCCAGGGACCGCCCAATATACGCTCCTGCTCAACCATGGGGGCAAGATCTTAGATGATGTGATTTTTTATCGTCAGGCCGAAGAACAGTGGCGGGTAATTGTCAATGGGGCGACCTGTTCCCAAGATTACACCTGGATCCATAACCGCTTACTCATGGGTACGCTCAAGGATGAATCCGCCGATCAGGTTTTGATCGCCCTCCAAGGTCCTCAAGCGGAAACCATCCTCCAGACTTTGTGTGATCAGGACCTTAGTTTGATCCCCCGCTTTGGACATGGACCCGTAATGCTAGACGGTCATCCGGCCTGGCTGGCGCGCACGGGCTATACCGGGGAGGATGGCTTTGAAATTATGCTCAGCAATGAAGACGGAATTACCCTGTGGCAGGTACTTTTAACCCTAGGGGTGCCCCCCTGCGGACTAGGAGCTAGGGATAGCCTACGCTTAGAAGCTGCCATGCACCTTTATGGTCAAGATATGGATCAGACCACCAATCCCCTAGAAGCTGGGCTGGGTTGGGTGATCGCCTGGGACAAGGGCGAATTTATTGGCCGAGAAGCCCTAGCAGAAGTAAAGGGGCGTATTACCCGCAAATTAGTGGGTCTTGAGGTATTGGGGCGTGGGATCGCCCGACCGGGCTACCCTATTCTTCATGAAGGCCAGAACATCGGTACCGTAACTAGTGGTGGCCCTTCGCCTACGCTCCAACGCAATTTTGCTTTGGGTTATGTACCTGCTGCTTTGGCTAAAATTGGGACTCCCCTAGCTATCCAGATCCGTAATCAGGAAGTCTCGGCAGTGGTGGTCAAGCGCCCTTTTTACCGTCGTTAACGGATCAATTCCTAACTGGCTGATCTAGTTATTTAGGTGGGTGAATACGGTAGATCAACAGCCCTTGGAAGGTGGAAAGGTTTTCCCCTCCCAAACCCGCCCCCCTCCTCGTCAGGGAGCTTGCAGCCCCCGACAACGCAAAG
>JANNOF010000110.1:0-4642 GCA_031398925.1 Gloeobacteraceae cyanobacterium SOY_34_metabat_371
TGGGCGATGGATGAGCATCGCTTAGGCCTACAGCCGGTGCTAAAGCGGATCTGGTGGCCTAGGGGTTTACTGTGCGTCGCGCCGGTACAGCCCCGTTATCAAGTGACTAATTTCTACTGGTGGCCTCAGGACAAGTCTTGCGCTATCTAATCAACAGGAAATCTTATTACAGTAAAAATAAACTAAACCTTAAACTTTATCGAAATCATCAAGTTGCCATAGACCGCGCTAAAGCCCTTGATAAAAATCCTACAGGATACTGGCCTGACAATCCCGGCACCCATGTATACAAGATCCTAGAAAGTTTTAAATTCTGAATGTTTCCCTAATCTAACCGGGCCGCGAGGATCAGGTCACAGACTTCGCGTACTGCCCCTTCCCCGCCCTTAAGGGCGGTAATATAGTCGGCGACATTCCGTACCGCTAGGACTGCATCGGCGGGGGCTAGGGGAAGACCCACCTGCTGTAATACTTCTAGATCATTAACGTCATCCCCCATATAAGCTACCTGATCTAGGGTGATCCCAATGGCGTAACAGAGTTCTTTAAGGGCGCTTAGTTTATCCTCCACATCGAGCAGGATATAGGGAATGCCTAAATTACGTGCCCGGTGCCAGGTCACGACGGCACTACTAGCGGTGATCCAAGCAACTTGGATGCCTTGGGCCATGAGTAACTTAAGCCCTTGACCATCTTTGGCGTTAAATTTCTTAAGTTCTTGACCGTCAGCCGTGTAGTACAACCCGCCATCGGTAAGGGTTCCATCTACATCAAGGGCTAAAAGTCGGATCTGTTGGAGCCGTGGTTTCATGAATCTAATAGGGCCGCCCGGACCCGTAATACTTGTTTGAGGACTCCCTCTAACTGATCTAGGGGGATCATATTTGGGCCGTCGCTAGGGGCTTGATCGGGATTGCTATGGACTTCCATAAATAAGGCATCAATGCCGATGGTAGCCGCGGCCCGAGCCAGATCAGGCACAAACTGGCGTTGACCCCCAGAACGATCCCCTTGACCACCGGGCATCTGAACGCTGTGGGTGGCATCAAACACAACCGGATGCCCTAGGGCACGCATTTGCGGTAAAGACCGAAAGTCAACAACGAGCGTATTGTAGCCAAAACTCGTCCCCCGCTCGGTCAGCAAAATATTTGTAGCTCCGGCACTGGTTAATTTGTGGACTACGGATTTCATATCCCATGGGGCTAAAAATTGACCTTTTTTGACATTGACGACCCGTCCCGTCTGGGCCGCTGCGACTAAAAGATCAGTTTGACGGCACAAAAACGCCGGGATCTGGAGGACATCGACGACTTCGGCGACGAGGGCCGCTTGGTAGCTCTCGTGAATATCCGTCAAAACCGGGACCCCAATTTTTTGTTTGATCAAATCCAAGATCCTAAGTCCTTCTTCAAGGGCATGGCCCCGAAAAGAATTGATAGAAGTCCGGTTGGCCTTATCAAAGGAGGATTTAAAGATTAAGGGCACCCCCAAACGGGTACAAATGGCCTGCATTTGATCTGCCATGAAAAGACTAAAATCTTCAGACTCGATCACACAGGGTCCACCGATCAAAACTAGGGGCTGACCATCGCCTATGGCAAGCTGATCATTGATGTGGGTCAGGGGCATGGGATCCTCCATGTAAACGTTCTAAGGCCAAGGCCAGATCTGCGGGGGTATTGATCTCTAAAGTCGCTGTGGGCACTGCACAGACGCGGATCCTAAATCCCTGTTCCAGCACCCGTAGTTGCTCCAAACCCTCAGCTTGTTCCAAAGGGCTGGGCCTAAGGGTTTGGTATTGCAACAAGAAATCACGGCGAAAGGCATATAAACCCAGATGATGATACACCGGGACTGGTCCGGGATTGCGCCGATAGGGAATATTGGCCCGTGAAAAATATAATGCATGACCCGTTTGATCCACCAAGACTTTGACACTATTGGGATCATCCTGCGCAGTATCAAGCAAAGGACAACATAGGGTAGTCATGGCTGGGGTTTCTCCCACTAAATAGGGCTGGATCAAGGCCGAGAGCATAGCAGCCGTGGCAAAAGGCTGGTCCCCTTGAACATTGGCGATGACCCCATATTCCGGTAATTTTTGGGCTACTTCGGCTACTCGGTCGGTTCCCGTGGGGTGATCAGCGCGGGTCAAAACCACTTCACCGCCAAAGGCCGTGACACAGTCGGCAATGCGTAGATCCTCCGTAGCGACGATCACCCGGTCAAAGTCTGGACAACTAAGGGCCGCTTGATAAACCCATTGGATCATCGGTTTGTCTTGGATCAGCACTAAAGGCTTACCGGGAAAACGCTGGGCTTGGTAACGCGCCGGGATCACAGCTAAGGCTTGCATGAAATCTCCTGGGGAATAGGCAACCTAGAAAACAAGATCAGGGTTGTTCCTTCAATAGTGCAACGCCTGGATTTCTGTTTGATCGCCGTTGCCTTCCGTTAGTTTACGGGGCAAAACTATAATTTACACGCTTCAGGACAGATCTAAAGAACCCCTACTACATGGAGATTTCTGCTCCAAACGGTTTCATGTGAGCAAGTACACTATAGGCAACACCCAGTACAAACCAATGCGTGATCCGCTGGTCCAGAAAAACTTACCCACCATGTATGATCTTCCGAGTGAACACGTGGGAGAACCAGGATTGCCGGATGAATTTCATTGTTGGCAAGGGCCCTTGTTATCCTTTACCTTTCGCCCTCCATCTTGGCCCGGATCTCAAGTCTTCAGTGCCTATGATCTGTATCTGTACTATGATCCGGCCCATACCCTTTGGTATAAACGCCCGGACTGGTTTGGCGTAGTAGGGGTTGCTAGACTTTATCAAGGCCAAGATTCTCGTCAAAGTTATGTGATCTGGCAAGAACAAGTGACTCCGGCAATTGCAATTGAGATTCTTTCCCCTGGCACTGAGGATGAAGACTTGGGGAAAACCCAAAGAAAGCCGAACAAACCGCCAACAAAATGGGAAGTCTACGAGCAGATCTTACAGATTCCGAATTATGTAGTGTTCGATGAAAACACACGGCTGATCCGGCTTTTTCAGTTAATCAATGGGAAATATGAGCAAACTGCGCTTACGCAATCACTCGTTTGGATTGAGGAGGTACAGTTAAATTTAGGCTTATGGTACGGAGACTGGAACAAATCTTTCCAATCTCGTTGGTGGCTGCGTTGGTATGACCAAGCGGGTGATCTGATACCGACCCCTGAAGAATTCCAACTACAACAGACTGAATTACAACGACAACAGACTGAATTACAACGGCAACAGACTGAATTACAACGGCAACAGACTGAATTACAACGGCAACGAGCGATTAAAGCGGAGCAAGAAAAGGAAATTGAGCGGCAACGGGCAGAGCGGTTAGCTGCAAGATTGCGCTCCTTGGGCCTAGATCCTGATTAATTTGAGATCAATTGCTTGCATAAAAGGGGCGAGAAGAAGCAAAATCCTCTCATATTCACCTTCCTATCGTTAGCTAATTTGTTTACGGGAATAGGTAAAAGAGGATGTGAGCTTGGCCCAGATCGTGGGCATGTTTCTATCCCCTTGCGGGGAAGAGGCGAGAAGAACGTGGGACAGGGGGCTATTTGAGTCAGCTTTCAACTAATTCGATCTTCTTGACCGTGCCGTCATCATTGAGGGTGCTGATCTTTACTTTTACGGCTTGTCCTTCTTTGAGACTTGCAGCCCGTTTGGGTTCTTTATTCGTCTTTTTGACCGATTCTAGAAACTGGTAGGTGACTTCGTTGCCTTTGATCTTGAGAATAGAAGCATCGAAGATGTCGCCTATGGTGAGCTTCTGGCTCTTTTGGACGGCGGCGACTTCGGCTTGACGGGGGTCTAGAACCGGAGGAGTAGTTTTAGCGGGCGCAATTGCTCTGGCAGGAGGTGTAGGACGATCAGAAGGTAAGCGTTGGGGGGAGGTAGTTGCTGGAGTAGTGAGGTTTTCTTCTAAAGAGCCTCCTTCTTTGAGATATTTCAAGAGCCGATGTCCCCAGCCCAAAAGCTGAAGCATGACCGCAGGCTCGGCTTTGTAGGGATTGAGTTGCTTGTAGCAAGCGTCATACATGGCAGCGTAATAATCAACTGTCTTGTCACTATGACCAACTTTTTTCCCATTATTTTTTAGGGCCTGGAGATATTGAAAATAGCGATCCCCGGCTCCGGGTTGATTTGCCCAACTCCGTAGATAGCTCATACTTTTTTTGAACTCGTTGGGGTCTACCTCTTTTTGCGCCAGCGTGATAGACGGCAGATTTGACCAAGGGAATACGGGTAAATTCTCCGCCTAAATCAGCTCCCATCATGACTACACCCGATCCGACCATCAGCGGGGTTTCAACTTTGAGTTTGATCTGCAACGAGCCGTGCAAACGATCTGTTTTAAAGTGCTCATGTCCGGCGGGTTGTGTCCGAACCGGAGCCTGGGTAGGAAGCGTAACAAATTCATAGGGTTTAGGGTCTGGATCCTGTCCCAGGGCTGACGCATCTAATTTTTGACCTCGCCGATGATCCCTCCTGCAAAAACCGGAGGACATCCCCGTACAGTAAATATCCGTGAAGTAGTCAATGCTATCTTCTACATCCTTCATGAAGGATGTAGTTGGCGTGGTCTA
>JANNOF010000134.1:0-25094 GCA_031398925.1 Gloeobacteraceae cyanobacterium SOY_34_metabat_371
CATATTTATCAATCTGAACAAGAGTGCGGAGGAATTAGAACCGGAGGCGATGGAGCAAGCTAAGAGCGAAGACAAGAAAATTGACTAATTGATACTCCCCACTGACCAACGTGGATGCGCGAATATCGAGCGAGATGTAGATCTGAAGCTTTAGGTTTAGCCTAAGATCCCATTGCTCTTGATCCCTGCAAATAGCGTAGTAGATTGCTAAAGTCAAGAATTGACCACTAATCCCAGAGGCTTTAATATAAAGAATCCATAAAAAGACAGGACAAACAATGGTACGGGATCTAGAGCGATCAACACAGGAGCCAACCTTTCCAAAATCAGCTCCCTGTGCAAATCCTGTATTTTTTAGAACCTATAGTCGCCGTGTTGGAGTTGCAGGACAGCGTTCCCGGCGTGAGACGTGGCGCGAGGTCTGCGAACGGACCATCGGCGGTTTAACCGAGCTGGGCAAGCTTACCCCTAGCGAGGTAGCTTTGCTCGAAAAAATGCAGTCTGCCCTTAAAACTCTTCCTTCCGGGCGCTGGCTCTGGGTCGGAGGGACCGCTTGGATCGAGAATCCCGCAAATTTTTCTGGGGCATATAACTGAACCAGTACTAATGTTATTGATTGGCAAGCCTTTGGCTTGATGATGGACCTCGCCATGATGGGCTGTGGTACCGGAGCGATTTTAGAGCCTAAATATACGGATCAACTACCTCCAATTTGTAATCACCTTACGATCAAAGTCGAGGGTGAACCCGGTACGACCCCCAGTGATCAACGCCGCAACCATACCCAGATTGTCCATAACGGTTCTGAAGTTTTGATCCAAGTAGGGGATAGCCGCCGGGGATGGGTGGATTCCTATCAAGCGCTTTTGGCCTTAGCCAGTAATCCTGATCTGCCTCAAGAATTGTCAATCACCGTTGATCTCAACGATATTCGACCCTCCGGGGAACAACTAAAGGGCTTTGGTGGCGTTGCTAATCCGATCAAGTTGCCTAGTCTTTATGCCCGTTGCGTAAACTTATTAAACAAAGCTATTGGACGCAAACTAAACCCTATTGAATGTTGCTTACTGATCGATGAAGCGGCTTCAACCATTGTTGCAGGTAACATTAGAAGATCTGCAGGTATGCGTCAATTCGATTGCAATGATCCCATTGCGGCTACCGCTAAAGAAAATCTTTGGATGCAAGATGATCAAGGGAATTGGCGGGTAGATCCAGAGCGGGATCCCTTACGGATGGCGAATCATACCCATGTATTCCATCGTAAACCTACCCTAGAAGAAACCATAAAAGCAGTTACAAAGCAATTTCATTCTGGGGAAGGGGCAATTCAGTGGGCGGGTGAAGCTATTGCCCGTGGAAATCGGGATCTTATGCCCGATTTTAAGCAGAAGCAGGCGTTTTTAGATGCCTATGTTCAAGGGAACGCTGCGGAGTGGATCCAATCACAACAACCAGATGTTTCTGACCGGGAATTGGATCATCGTTTAGGACGTTATGGTCTGAATCCCTGTGTGACGGCGGATACCTGGATCCATACGGAAGATGGCCCACGCCAAGTTAAAGACCTCATCGGGGTCCAGCACGGTACCTATGTCAACGGCGAATTATTTAGCACTACTCCTGAGGGTTTTTTCTTCACGGGTACCAAGCCTGTCTTTAGGTTGACCACCCAAGAGGGCCATACCCTCAAGCTCACAGAAGATCACCAAGTGTTAAAGGTGAGCGCCCAAACCCAAAAAGCCCAGTATACAGAGTGGGTTGAAGCTAAAGACCTCAAGCCAGGGGATCAGATCCGGTTGCATAATCACCGTGATCTTCAGCCGTGGCAAGGAAACGGTACCCATGCTGAGGGATGGCTGTTAGGTAGCTTTGTTGGCGATGGCTGCTTTGCGCAAAATGAATCCAACTATCTATTTCAAGCCCAATTGCGCTATTGGGGCGAAGATCAGCTTGAGATGAAAGAATATGCCCTTGGGTTAGTAAAAGCCTCTGTTGCCCATTCACCCTTTTTAACAGGTACGCAACATGCTCAAAATGGCTATAGTCAGGTTGCTTCAGCTGGTTTAGCTAAATTAGCGTTAGCCTTCGGGATCATTCCTGGGAAGAAAACCATCAGTGATCAGATAGAATCAGCGGGCTACACTTTTTATCAAGGCTTTCTCCAAGGCTTATTCGATGCTGATGGCAGCGTTCAAGGGAATCAAGAAAAAGGGATCAGCGTAAGGCTCTCACAAAGTAATTTGTCGTTGCTACAAGCTACCCAAAGAATGCTCTTGAGAATTGGAATCGTCAGCACGATTTATACCAATCGTCGTGATGAAAGCTATCGTATGATGCCCGATTCAAATCGACAGCTTGCCGCTTATTATTGTCAAGCCCAACATGAGTTAGTGATCGCTAACGATAATTTAACTCAATTCGATTTGCTCATTGGATTTCAAGATCCATGTAAATCCGAGAAACTCCGTGATCTCATTTCTCAATATAAGCGCAAGCCTAACCGTGAGCGTTTTACGGCGGTTGTGGCGTCATTAGACTTTTATGCTCAAGAAAAGGTCTACGACTGTACTGTCCCTGGTCCGCACTGTTTTGATGCTAATGGCCTAATAGCACACAACTGCGGCGAGATCATTGGGGCTGATTTCTTTTGTAATCTCTCCGAGATCCATCTCAATCAACTGGATCCCCAGAATTTCCAAGAGCAGGAAGATGCTTTTTCAGCCGGGGCGCTTTCGGTTGCCGTACTTTTAAATCATCAATTTCAAGAAGAGCGCTATCGGTATTCGCGACAGCTAGATCCCATCGTGGGGGTGTCGTTTACCGGGCTATTTGACTTTTTCGTTCATGCCTTTGGGATGCCGTGGCTCCAGTGGTGGGAACAGGGCCGCCCAGAGACAACCCAGGGCTTAGAATTTAAACTCCGTGAGCAAGCCTATCTCAACCGCTGGCGCGATCATGTCCATCAAGTGATCTGGGACTATTGCGACCGTCATGGGCTGCGTCGTCCTAATCGCTGCACCACGGTTCAACCCGCCGGAACCAAGAGTTTATTGACCAATGCTTCTCCTGGATGGCACCCTCCCAAAGCACAGCGTTATATCCGCCGGATCACCTTTGCCAAAAACGATCCCATTGCTCTAGCCTGTTTGGATTACGGCTATAGTATTGTGCCCTCACAATCGGATAAGGATGAAAATGGACGGCTCCTAGATGATCCCTTTGATCCCCGGTGTACCGAATGGCTGGTGGAGATCCCGGTGGAAGTTTCCTGGGCTAACGTGCCGGGGGCCGATAGTATTGCCATTGAAAAATTCAGTGCCTTGGCCCAATTTGACTTTTATATGCAAGTCCAGCGCCACTGGACCACCCACAATACCAGTGCCACCATTGAACTTACCGCCGACGAGATTGATCCCTTAGCCCAACGGATCTATCGGTCTATTGCGGAGGACGAGGGGTACATGAGTGCGGCTTTGCTGGCCCGGTTTGATGCACCCTTTCCCCGGTTGCCCTTTGAAAAGATCGATCAAGCTACGTTTGATCAACTTTCTAGCGCTGTACTCAAGCGCCGCCGGAGCGATGATTTTCAACAGGCTGTGATCAACTACGACTTGGGGTATCAAACCACCGAAGGCCCAGCGGGCTGTGATGCCATGGGTTGTTTATTGCCAGAGGCTAAGCCCGAAAGCTGATCCCCTAGGATAACCCAAGCAAGGGGTCCGCTAGAGCGCTTTACGTTTGCTAAGTGCCCCCTGATCCCCATTTCATGGGGGTATAAAAGTTTTGGACGCCCCCACAACGTGGGGGCCGATCATCCGACTACCGAATTGTCCAAGCGGATCGGTAAAGGTCGTCCCCGTGACTGGATCGATCTAAACAAAATGTTACAATTGGCCCATGAACAATACCATGCCGCTTGCTGATCAGCCTCTATTGCCCGGTGGGACTGAACCCTTGGCGCTTGAAGACCTGAGGAAATATCAGCCTGAAGTCCTGGCAGCCCATTACCAAGGACGTTGGCTAGAGCAAGGCCGTCGCCTTTGGACGATCCTGTTCCCGATGCTGGCCTTTATGGGCAGCCTTGGTCTGGATCGCTTATCGGGCAAACTACAGCAAAATGAACACCGCAGAGCCCGGCAACTTTTGAATCTATTAACTAAGCTAGGCCCTTTTTATATCAAGACCGGTCAAGCCCTGTCTACACGCCCTGATCTCGTTCCCCCCGTATATCTAGAAACTTTGACCGAACTTCAGGATAATGTCCCGGCTTTTCCTAATGCCCAGGCTTTTGCACTCATTGCCCAAGAATTAGGACGTACCCCAGAAGAGATCTACGCTGACTTTAACCCGGAGCCTGTGGCCGCCGCATCCTTAGGCCAAGTCTACAAAGGTAAGCTCAAGACCGGTGAAACCGTAGCGATCAAAGTGCAAAGACCCGGTTTGATCCCTTTGGTGAGTTTAGATCTTTATATGTTGCGCCGTATCTTGGCATGGGCTAAACAACGCTTTCCTAAATTTTTTAAAAGTAATATCGTCGCGATTTTAGATGAATTTGGGACTAAATTATTTGAAGAAATGGACTATATGCAGGAGGGCCGTAACGCCGAGCGCTTTGCTGGTTTACTTAAAGCCTTACCGGAGATCTACGTCCCCAGTATTTATTGGGAATATACCCGCCGCCGGGTCTTGACTATGGAATGGATTGACGGGATCAAATTAACCAGACTCGAACAAGTAACCGCAGAAGGTCTAGATGCCAACAAAATTATTGAAGTTGGGGTCCAAGCTTCCCTACGCCAACTCATGGAGTACGGGTTTTTCCACGCTGATCCGCATCCTGGAAACTTGATGGCCATGCGTGATGGGCGATTAGCCTATTTAGACTTTGGCATGATGAGTGAAGTTACCCCAGAGCAACGCTATGGCCTTTTAGAAGCAGTAGTGCATTTGGTTAACCGTGACTTTACTTCCCTGTCGCAGGATTATGTAAATCTTGGCTTTTTAGAACCCAATACCGATCTAAGTATTATCAGCCCAGCGCTAGAAGCAGTGTTTGGTACGGCCCTGGGGGCAAGTGTCGCTGATCTCAACTTTAAAGCGGTGACTGATAAGCTCTCTCAAGTTATGTATGAACTGCCTTTTCAAGTACCTGCCTACTATGCTTTGATCATTCGATCCCTCGTTACTTTAGAAGGCATCGCAATCAGTGTTAACCGTGACTTCAAAGTACTGGAAGTCGCCTATCCCTATGTTGCCAATCGATTTTTAACCGACCCCTCACCACGGTTACAGGATTCTTTAAAAGAATTACTGTTTCAAGACAATCGCCTACGTTGGAATCGGTTAGAAAATCTCCTTAAAAATTCTCAAGGGGCTAGGGAATATAACTGGGAGCGGACCTTAGATCAGATTATGGAGTTTCTTTTTTCGGAGCGGGGATCAACCATTCGGGACCGGATGCTGGACGAACTGTTTACCCCCGATGATAGAGGGCAAACGGGCTATGAACGGTTAATGCGCTTACTCAACACAGATCAGCAAACTTCTTTGAGTGCCAGCTTTAAACGCGTACTACCCATTATTAGTCGCCTTACTACCCGTAAAGAGGGACGCCAACTTGGTCAAATGCTGGTCAATCGTTGGCTCGAACAACAGACTGCGCGTCTACTTCGCCGGTTCCTAACCCGCTAAATAGGGTGGGAGTTAAGACTTTACGCTTTGTTTAGGCTTCTAGATCCTGTCAACAGCACAGTACAATAGAAGACAGTTGATTCTCCTGTGGTTATTTAAAAGAACCCTGGAACATTACCCTTGTCTGGGAGACCTGTCTGTGGAACAAGTGAAGCACTTATTATTGGTGGATGATGACCCACATTTTGTCATGCTTATGGGTGATTTTTTAGAAAAACGGGGTTTTCGGGTTAGCCGGGCTAATGATGGTCGCCAAGGGTTAGATATGGCCCAGCGTGAAGTCCCGGATCTTGTAGTCTGTGACATTATGATGCCCCGTATGAATGGTTATGAACTGGTCAAATCACTCCGCGAAGAAGCCCATCACACTTGGACCCCCGTGATCTTTTTATCGGCTAAGGGTGAGATTAGTGACCGCATTAAAGGACTCCAGGAAGGGGCAGATGCCTATTTGGTTAAGCCCTTCGAGCCGGATGAGCTAATTGCGTTGATCGAGTCATTATTGCGCCGTCACGTGACAGCCGCCCATCGTTCGGGTACGTCTTCGGTGACCACCTCCTGTACCTTTGATCAGTTAACGCCTACCGAACAACGGGTGTTAGTCCTCGTAGCTCGGGGTCTAGCCAATAAGCTAATTGCTAAGGAAATGCAGGTTAGTCAACGCACGGTTGAAAGCCATGTGAGTAGCATTCTGCAAAAAACCGGCTTTACCAACCGTACCGAAGTTACGCGCTGGAGTATCGAAAATGGTTTTGTCTAGCTAGACCGGCTCGGTGCTTCCCTGTAGGGGTTGGAACATCGCTGAGCTTAAGTAGCGTTCCCCATTGCTAGCCTGAATAAAAACAATCAATTTATTGCGATTGCTCGGGCGTTTGGCAACCTGTACGGCGGCCCAACAGGCACCACCGCTAGAAATCCCAGAGAGGATTCCTTCTTCTCGGGCTAGACGGCGTCCGTACTCAAAGGCCATTTCATCAGGAATTGCTATGATTTCATCGACTAAATTCATCTGTAGTACCTGGGGGATAAATCCTGCTCCGATTCCTTGGATCTTGTGGGGACCGGGCATACCCCCCGCCAAAACCGGGCTGTTTTCTGGCTCTAGGGCAATGATCTGGATCTCCGGTTTACGGGCTTTGAGCACTGCCCCAGCCCCCGTGATCGTGCCCCCTGTGCCGACCCCAGAAATGAGAATGTCAATTTGACCCTCAGTGTCCTCCCAGATCTCTAGGGCGGTAGTTTCACGGTGGACCTGGGGATTGGCGGGATTGGCAAATTGCTGGAGGATAAAGGCATTGGGGGTGGCTTTGCAGATTTGCTCGGCGCGTTCAATGGCCCCACGCATACCTTGAGGACCAGGGGTAAGTTCTAGTTCCGCCCCATAGGCCCGCAGTAACGCCCGTCGCTCCGTACTCATGGTTTCTGGCATGGTCAAGATCAAGCGATAACCCTTGGCGGCGGCTACCATCGCCAGACCAATCCCCGTATTGCCAGACGTTGGTTCGACGAGGACCGTTTGACCGGGGATGATCTTACCTGCTTTTTCAGCGGATTCAACCATACCGAGGGCAATGCGGTCTTTGACGGACGATCCGGGATTGAGACTTTCCAGTTTCATCACAATGCGGGCGACACAGCCCTCACTTTGGGGAATGCGCTGGAGTTCGACGAGGGGCGTGTGCCCGATCAATTCGGTAATGCTTTGGGCAATCCGCATGGATTAAGAGCCTTTGGTTTTTTTACTATACTCTGCACGCACAAAAATTTACCTGTTGGGACGAATGCCTTACCCGCAAAAGGCTAAGATCGATAAACATTTTTGTTTGGAGCGCACCTCATGGCCCGCATGTTCTATGAAGAAGATGCCAATTTAGCCCTTATTCAGGCCAAGACTGTGGCGATCATTGGCTACGGATCCCAAGGTCATGCCCATGCCTTGAATTTAAAAGAATCCGGGGCCAAGGTGATCATTGGACTTTATCGTGGTAGTCCCTCTTGGGAAAAAGCAGAAACCGCCGGACTTACGGTCATGACCACCGCTGAAGCCGCGCAACAAGCGGACTTGATCATGATCCTGCTCCCCGATGAGCGGCAGCGCAGTGTG
The DNA here is from genome assembly GCA_031398925.1 of Gloeobacteraceae cyanobacterium SOY_34_metabat_371. Classification (GTDB taxonomy): domain Bacteria; phylum Cyanobacteriota; class Cyanobacteriia; order Gloeobacterales; family Anthocerotibacteraceae; genus JANNOF01. Next base: position 7,799 of record JANNOF010000134.1, read on the forward strand.
TACGATCAGGAGATCGCCCCTTATCTCACCCCCGGCAAGACCTTGGCCTTTGCCCACGGTTTTAACATTCACTTCTCGCAGATCGTGGCCCCCCCAGGGGTCGATGTGATCATGGTGGCCCCCAAGGGACCGGGGCATTTAGTGCGCCGTCAGTACCAAGAAGGTAAAGGCGTACCCTGTCTTTTTGCCATCCATCAAGATAGTTCTGGGCAAGCCCGTGATGTGGCCATGAGCTATGCCAAAGGGGTCGGCGGTACCCGTGCCGGGATCCTGGAGACCAGCTTCCGCGAAGAAACCGAGACGGATCTATTTGGGGAACAAGTCGTCCTATGTGGCGGCTTAACGGCTTTGGTAAAAGCGGGTTTTGAAACCTTGGTCCAAGCGGGCTACCAGCCGGAATTGGCCTATTTTGAGTGTATGCACGAAGTCAAGTTGATCGTCGATTTGATGGTCGAAGGGGGCCTTGCCAATATGCGCCAGTCGATCTCCAACACCGCTGAGTACGGCGATTATACCCGTGGCCCACGCATCGTCACCGATGAAACCCGCCGGGAAATGCGTCAGATCCTCAAAGAGATCCAACAAGGGGCCTTTGCCCGGGACTGGGTATTGGAAAATCAAGCTGGGGCACCGGGCTTTAAGGCTATGCGCCGCCGCGAAGCGGAACATCCCATCGAAGAAGTGGGCGCAGAACTGCGTTCGATGATGACTTGGCTACACAAAGACTGATGGACCCTGCTTGGCGGGTGCGGGGGGTACGGGGGGCTACTACCGCTGAAACCAATACAGCCCCAGCGATCCGGGAAGCTGTTCTAGAACTGGCCCTAGAGCTAGACCGGATGAATCAACTGATCCCCACGGATTTGGTGATGGTGCTGTTTACCTGTACCCCAGATCTGGATGCTTGTTTTCCTTCACAGGTCGTGCGCGAACATTTTCCGGGCTGGGATCAGGTGCCCCTGATGGATTTAGCGCATATGCCCGTCAAAGGGAGCCTCCCGCGCTGTATCCGGGTGATCATTCAACTGCATACCTCCAAAACCCAACTGACTCCGGTTTATTTGCGTGGGGCCCAAGCCCTACGTCCCGATTTGATCCAAGTCCGCCGCGATTAAACGGGTCCACGATTAAAAATGGGCAAAGGCCTGTTGGCGCGTGATTGCCTCCCCAGTGGTAGTCCACACGTGACCGGGATTTTGGGCGACCACTTGACCAATAACAGTAGGGTCTAGGGCTTGGATCAAGTCGAGTTGGCTGGGCGGCACACTGAGTAACAGTTCAAAGTCTTCGCCGCCCCATAAGGCCCAAGCAAGGGCCTGCTCCGGGTCTAAATTTATAGCAGCTAAGGGAATCTGAGAGCAGTCAAGGATCATACCGACCCCACTGGCTTGAGCCATTTGGATCAGGGCATCGGCTAAGCCATCACTGGTATCCATTGCCCCCACAGGGCCCGTGAGTTTTTGTAAGGGACCGACCCAATCCAAGCGAGGTCGAGGATATTGGTGCCGTTGAATTAGCTGTTGGCGGGTCTGAATCGGGGCTTCAGGGTAATATTCGGGGTTTAAAAGCAGGGTTAACCCCGCTTGCGCCCCCCCCACAGGACCCGTGATCACCAAAAGATCTCCTACGTGGGCCTGACTGCGTAAAAAAGCCCGTCCGGGAGTTACTTGTCCTAGGGCCGTGATCGCCACCGTCCGGGTCTTGCTGCGACAGGTATCCCCACCCACAATCGGGACCGTACCTGCACAATCTTGGATCCCTTGATAAAGGGCTTCCACCCAGGCTAGGGGCGTTGTGGCGGGGAGTCCTAAACCAACAATAAGCCCTACTCCCGTCGCCCCCATCGCCGCTAGATCCGAAAGATTAGCACAGGCAGCCCGCCAACCTACGCTATGGGCTGGGGTTGTTTGATCGCTAAAATGAACCCCATCAAATAAAAGATCCATCGTGACGATCACATCACCGGGAACCCTTAGAATCGCTCCATCGTCTCCTACCCCCAAAGGCCAATGTTCATTAAACTGGGTTATAAAGGGGGCTAAGACCTTGAGTAAACCCAACTCACCCAATCCACTGATGGCACTTAAGTCTGTCACTCGTTTCCTAGGGCACTGCTTGGGATTCTATCTTCTCACCTTAGGGTTGGGGGCAGCACCCAGTTGGGGTTGGGCCATGAACCATTTATTGGATCCTTCTTTAGAAGGTGGAGAACCCGAAATGGTTCGTTCCTTGACCTTAAGTACGAAAGCTACGCCTAGTTACTATTGGGCGAGTAATGGTTTTTCTGGGGCCGGTCAACGCCTTGAGCATCATTGGCAAAAATATGCCAAAGCGCTCGGCAAAAGTAAAGAACGCTATACTCAAGATGCTTTAGGTTTCTATAGCCAGTACCTGCAACAGGGTAAGTTAGTCGTGCTTCAAGACCGCAGTCTAAGTTTACAGATCCGCATTGGTCAAGGACAGCCAGGGGGTTCCTATACCCCTGATGGCAAGATTTTGTCATTCTGGTATCGGTCTATTTGAAAATTGATTTTGGTCTCCCTCAACCCCAGCGCTAAAAGAGCGTCTATGATGGTTAGCTGCTCAGTGTCGAACGCAATACCTACGGAGTTCACCGCGCACCATGCAGTTTCTTACCGTCTCTAAGCATTCACTTGTTACTATCCATGTTCTTTCAATGCTCTTTGGGCTTTACGGATTGGTGATTTTACCCCGTTCACCGGAGTTTATGAATAACTTGCCCGAAATTGGGCAACAGATCTACAGCTTTGGGATGAGTAGTGGTGGGGTAGCCTATATCTTTTTGGGAGCCTTAGCCTTGATGATCCATGGGGTACAGGTGCTTGGGATCCGCAAGATGTTGCTCTTTTTTGTCCCCGCCTGTGTGATCTCCCTAGGCAGTGAACTTTTAGGAACCAGTACTGGTTTTCCCTTTGGGGCCTATGCCTATACCGAATTGCTGGGGTTTAAAATCGCCGATTTAGTCCCCATTTCTATTCCTTTTTCTTGGTTTTACATGGGCTTGACTTCTTATTTATTGGCACGGGCGGCTTTTAAAGGAATTCCTGGGTTGATGGGCAGCATTGGTTCAGTACTTTTGGGTTCAGGGCTACTCACAGCTTGGGATTTGATCCTCGATCCCGCCATGACGCTGGCCTTTGGCCCGATGTTTTGGGAATGGAAAGAAGGCGGGCCGTTTTTTGGGATGCCTGCCCAAAACTTTGCCGGGTGGTTTGCAACGGGCCTGATCTTTATGGCAGTGGCCCGTTTGCTATGGCAAGAAGACCCCCCCGTAACCCGTGATGACTTGACGCTTCCCTTAGTGGTGTACACGGCAAATATGGCCTTTTCTACGGCCATGTGCCTTGGATCATTGGATTATGACCTCAAAATTCCGGTGATGATGGGGCTTTTACTCGGTCAGGTTCCGGCCATGCTCCTATGGTGGTTTGCCGAAGCTCCTGAGAAACCAGCGATTCTGGATCCAGCAGCAGAGTAACCTAAGGGAATGATCTGGATCTTGCTTATTCTCCAGGGCTTAGCCCTAGGCGTCTTGATGGGACGCTTGGCCCAAGGGCGTACCCGTCTTCCTCCGCTACAACCGCTACTTAACACGGAAACTAACCCTACGGTTTCAGTGGTTGTGCCTACCCTCAATGAAGAGCAGCGCTTAGGGCCGTGTTTGGAAGGCTTACACCAACAGGGATCTAGCCTTAAAGAAGTGATCGTCGTTGATAGCCGTTCGACCGACGGAACGGTGGCGCTCGTAGAGAAAATGGCCCAACGGGATGGCCGCTTTCGGGTCGTCACCGATGATCCGTTACCGACGGATTGGGTCGGTCGCCCTTGGGCACTCCAGTATGGGTTTCAACAGGCCCAAGGGGAATGGATCTTGGGCATTGATGCCGATACTGTGCCCCAGCCGGGTTTGATTGCCGCCCTACTCAAGGCAGCACAGGACTACGGCGCGATTTCCTTATCCCCGCGCTTTATTGTCAAAACTAACGGTGAAAACTGGCTCCATCCAGCTCTACTGTTAACGCTGATTTTTCGCTTTGGACCCACGGGTGTCCAACACGATCCTTCACCTGAGCGGGTCATGGCTAATGGACAATGTTTTTTTGTGCGCCGCGCCGTACTTGCGCGCCACGGGGGCTATACCTGCGCCCGGACCTCCTTTTGTGATGATGTGACTCTAGCGCGACATTTGGCGCAGCAAGGGGTCCGGGTGGGCTTTCTAGATGGCGCTCAGGTCCTCAAAGTCCGCATGTATACCTCTGGCTGGGAAACATGGCAAGAATGGGGCCGTTCGCTGGATCTCAAAGATGCCAGTACCCCCGGTCAGCAGTTCCTAGATGTGCTTTTTTTGGTGCTGACCCAGGGCTTGCCCCTCCCAATATTGCTCTGGCTAGCCCTAAGCGGCTCGGGATCTGAACTTGTATTAACAGGTCTATGGTGGATTAACGGGCTACTTTTAACCCTACGCCTATTACTCTTATTCGCCATTGCCCCCAGTTATGAGGGAAAAAATATCTTTTTTTGGTTGTCCCCCCTAGCTGATCCCTTAGCCGTGCTGCGGATTGTGATTTCTTCCTTGCGCCGTCCGCGGAGTTGGCGGGGAAGGGCCTATGGGATTTCTGCTTAGGGAGCGCACTAGAAAATAAAACCTATACGGAGTAGTTAGGGTCGGTCTATATGCCGACCCCGCTTCTAAAAACTCCGCAAATCCAAAGATCTACTACTCTTCTTCGCTTTCAGCCGCTGGTTCTTCTTTGACGGGGTAATAGAAACTACCACGTCCGGTCAAGATCGATTTGCCCAAAGCCAGTGCTTTTTCGCCACGCAAGACAGCCTTGCGTCGCCAGTGCGCGCGCCGATGATCGCGCTTGGAATTGGACATTTTCTTTTTTGGTTGGGCCATGATCCTACTTGTTTACTCATCCGCCGATCTTTTAAAGTACCATGCCTGTTGTGGATCAGTCACAACTATTGGTTGTAATCACCGGACCAACCGGGACAGGCAAGACCCTTTTGGGGGTCAAAATGGCCCAATATCTGCATGGGTGCGTTATTTCAGCGGATTCGCGCCAGGTTTACCGGGGCTTTGATATTGGTACCGCTAAACCGACCCCCCACGAACAAGCCGGGGTGCCTCATTATTTGCTGGATGTTGCGGACCCGCAGGAAACGTATACCGTGGCTCAGTACCAAACCGCCGCTCAAGATCATATTCAAGCCCTCCATCAAGGGGGGCAGATCCCCTTTTTAGTCGGGGGAACGGGGTTATATCTAGATGCTGTCACCGCAGGGCTAACAATCCCCCCTGTACCGCCCCAGCCTGAACTACGGGCTAAGTGGCACGGAGTCGCGCCCCTTGTGATCCATCAACACTTAACCCAAGTCGCCCCCCAAGCCGCCGCGCGCATCCATCCCAATGACAGTGTCCGGGCTTTGCGGGCCCTAGAGATCCTGCATACCCTGGGCCATATCCCAGAGCGCACCCGCCAAGAACCTGCGTATCCAGTGGTGTGGATCGGGCTGGATCTGTCCGAACCCTATTATTCGCAACGACTGGCCCAACGTACCCAAAACATGATCCAGCAGGGCTGGCTCCAGGAGATCCAAACCTTACAACAACGGTACGGGCCAGAGTTACCGTTGCTGCGTACCCTCGGCTACCGGGAGCTAGGAGCCTATCTTCTGGGAGGCTGTAGCTTAGAAGCCGCCTGTGCCGAGACTGTTCTGCGCACCCGACAATATGCCAAACGGCAACGCACTTGGCTAAAACGCTATACCCAAATGCGTTGGTTTGATCCACAGCAGCACTCCCTTGATCATATTGCGGCCTTACTGTGTCAAGAACTTGGTGCCCGATAGGCGGAGAGGAGCTGTTCTAGAAAGCGGTCCCCAATTAGGCTACTGACCGCTATCAACACTTGATCCCCCGTGGCTTTGACGATGGAGTGGGGTAGAAAATCTAAAAAATTTGGTGTCCACAGGGTTACCGCCAGATCCACCTGCCAACGAATGTGAACCTGGGGTGGATGGGGATCTAAGAGAAACGTTCCGGTCAGATCTATGGCATAACCCTGGACTTGAAGGGGTTGATAGCCCCGCATTCCCCGGTTACAGGTATCTTGGGCAAAAAACTCTATTTCAATTTCTGGGGTCAGGGAAAAACCCAAAGCGCCCATGGTAGGTAAGCCTACGCGGTAATGATCAAAATCAAGCTTGGCTACTTTTAACGGCGCAAAGGCCAACGTTACCCAACGGGGGTAGTCGCTCAAATAATCGACTAAGGGATCAAGGGGCGTCTCAAGTTGGACCTGTCCACATTTCTGGCTATGGAGCGGGATCATTCCCACTTATGCAGCCCCAACCAATTCGCGTAGGCGTTCGACCACAGGCTGCCAGCCTAAGGGCTGCGGCAGGGATACCACTATGGGTTCAGGCGTAGGGATGGATGGAATTAAGGGCTGCCAGTCTTGGGCTAATACCTGTTGTTGAAAAGACCAATCAAAGTGTGTACGCGGCTCGCCACAGCGTTGCCAACAGCGGAGGATCTGCTGCACTGAGAGCAATTTATATCTTCCTTGGTACACAGCTTCTACCAAAGCTAAGGCAGGCCAACCATCAGGGTAGGTCTGTAACCATTCTTGTAGTAATTTTAGGGTTAGTTCATCGATCCCGGTAAAGCCATAGGCCCGGAGGGTGTGTAAAAGTTGTTCTGAATTTGCTGTCTTCCTCACGGTAAACCTCTGTGACTGCGTTCTCAAACAGTAGCTGAACTAAAATAGCAGACCCTGGACGGGATAGGGTCTGCCCTAAGGCGTATTTCTTAACGACAAATTAACCTGCAAGGTTGGAGTTATTATACTTAGATGCCGATTAAACTACCAGTGAAAAATATGGATACTGTTCCGTCACAGTCACTTCAGGGTAGTTATTGAACTAAGGAACAGCGTGTTTATGATCTTCCTCCCGTTATTGGCCCTTGCTTTGTTCGCCTCCCCTGCCCTAGCGCAAACCTGTACGGCCGACATGGAGGTGATCCAACAAAAAAATGCGCTTAGAGCGCAGGCCCTAGGGGGTGATCGCACTGCGCTCAGGAGCTACGGGGGCATCGTAGGGGCAGAAGCCCGCCGTTTAGCCACCTGCCGTAGTCAAACCTGGCCTGCGGTGGAGGCGTTGTGGCTGCGTCTCTATGCCTGTGATCTCAAAGCCGGTGCCTTAGATACGTTGATGGATGACATCGTCAATAAGGGCTATAACCGGGTACATATTGAGGTTTTTTATGATGGGCGGGTGTTGCTCCCTAAAAATCAGAATCCCACGGTGTGGCCGGTCGTCGTTGATCAAGACCAAGATCTATTGGCCTTAGCCATTCAAAAAGCCAGGGAGCGGGGACTAGGGGTCTATGCCTGGGTTTTTAGTATGCAGTTTGGCTACCCCTATGCTCGCTTAGAGGACCGTCAAAACGTGATCGCCCGGAATGGGCGGGGACAAACCAGTTATTCGGTGATCAGTAATGAGGCCCTATTGACCTTAGATCCGACCAATCTAGAACTCGATAAAGTCTTTATTGATCCCTATAGCCCCCAGGCACAACAGGATTTTCAAGCCTTGATCCAAGCAGTGGCCCAGCGCAAACCTGATGGGGTCTTGTTTGATTACATTCGGTATCCGCGCTTGAGCGGTGCTGCTTCTGTGACCAGCAAAGTACAGGATCTTTGGATCTACGGTGAAGCCAGTCAGCGGACCATCCTACAACGGGCTTTGAACTATAAAGGCCAAGAATTGATCCGCCGTTACCTTACCCAAGGCTATATCAACCTCAATGATGTGATGGCGGTGGATATGCTTTATCCCGATGAGGGGGAACCGCTGTGGCAGACCCGGACCCCCAGTACACTGCCAGGGCAACCCTTACCCGCAGCACCCCTACGCTTGGCCCAACTCCAACAAGATCTTTGGTTTTTGAGTGTTGCCCATGCCCTCCAAGGGGTGGTGGATTACCTGACCCTCGCTTCCCAATCTGCCCAACAGCAGGGGATCACCAGTGGTGCCGTCTTTTTTCCTGAGGCTAATCGCGCCGTCGGAAAAGGCTTTGATTCACGGCTTCAGCCCTGGCAACGCTTTCCCAAAACCATGGAGTGGCACCCCATGGCCTATGGGGTCTGTGGTGAACCCTGGTGCATTGTGGATCAGGTCCAAACGGTGATCCAACAGGCACCCCCCGGTGTGACGATCACTCCAGCCTTAGCCGGTACCTGGGGACGTGCTTCGCAAAATCGACCTTCCCTAGAAGCGCAAATGACCGCGCTCCAACAGAAATTTCCCCAACTCCCGGCGGTGAGCCACTTTGCCTACTCTTGGCAAGAACCCCAATCTGACCGGGAACGCAGGTCGTGTCAGCTACGCTAAATCAACCCAGACCGATCACGTATTTACGCCATTCTTCGTTAACCCCACTCTTGAGATGTTTACTCACCTCAAAATACAAGGAACTGTGGGGGCGGGTAGGACGATGGATCAGGGGCATTCCAGCTTCGGTGGGCGTACGGCTACCTTTTTTGATGTTGCAGCGCACACAGGCGGTGACAAAATTTTCCCAACTGTCGTTGCCTTTGCGGGAACGGGGAAGTACATGATCAATGGTTAACTCTTCTTTAGATCCGCAATATTGGCAAGTATGGTTATCTCGGTGCAGAATATTACGACGGGTTAGGGGAATTTCTTTATAGGGCACATTTACGTAATATCGTAGTCGGACCACCGTAGGGAAAGGAAACCCCGCCGCCAGCATCCGGCTATGATTATTTTCAACCTGTTCTGCCTTGCCCTTGAGGACTAAAACCGCTGCCCGTTGCCACGTAGTAATATTGAGCGGTTCGTAAGATGCGTTAAGAACCAAGACTTTCGCCATGTGGAACGCATGGATAGCGATTGCAAGTATGCTAACACAGCCTTATGGATGCGCGTGAAGATTTGCAAATTTTGGGGATCAGGGGCAAAAAGTGATTGTGTTGGCGCTAAGGATCTGGGTAATTTAATTTGCGTAAGCCCCTATAGGTAATGAATTTTAAAAATCCTTAGAGTTTATTGAGACGACTTTGGACCCGTAGGTATTGTGTGGATTGGCCCTGGGCTTTAAATAGCGCGGCGGCTTGGATGTAGTCTTGTTTTGCTCCAGCTCTATTCCCCTGGGATTCCCGACTGTAGCCCCTTCCCTCAAAGCTGTCTGGGTGTGTGGGATCTAAACGAATAGCAGCGTTGTAGTCAGATTCAGACAAAGCATACTCCTTGAGTTGTCGCCAGCCCCAGCCCCGCTTGATGTAAGCACATAGCTTGCACACATCATCCCCCGATGCGATGGCTTGGGTTAGATCCGCTACGCCCCCACGATAGTCTTTCAAATCAAGGCAAATATCTCCGCGCTCTAGATAGGCCCAGCCTTTTAAATAGTTGGGGTCTAGGCGTAGGGAGGCACTGTACGATTGAACTGCGGCCCTGAGTTGGTCGGTCTTTTGCAAAATACGTCCTTTGTTATAGTGGGCCGGGGCATAGTTGGGATCAAGCTTGATGGCTTGATTACAGTCAGGGAGCGCTTTTTGGTAATCTCCAACTTTGATGAGTAAATTGCAACGGCGGCTATAGGCTGGCCCATAGTTGGGATTAAGACGCAGGGATTCATTAATCAATTCCCAGCCCTTATTTAGATCCTGGGCATCCATACTTTTGCCACTTTGCGTATACAGATCCAGTGCTTGGGTTTGGGCATCGGGGGCAGACAGCACCGTTGATCCCCATAGGTGTATCCCTAAAAGAACGGGCAAGATGATCTTTTGCATAGTTAGATAAGGCGTAGGACGCTTTTAGATTAGCAGGATTTCCTAAGCTTTTTAGGAAACTTTGTTTGCCGGATCTCCCCCTTGACAGGGCTAAGACACACCCTGAAACTATAGACATCAAGCGAGGTACTATGCGTACACTCTATACCCTGGGCTTTAGTTACATTGGTTTCTGCGTTTTGAATTTGGCGATACCTTTTTTTCTTCCTATGGCAAAGGTCACCCCGTCCCCCGTGGTTACAAAAACCATAGAAACCCCGCTACCCGAAACTACTCCGCAAGGCTGGTTTGCACGGGTGAAATCCTCCTGTAATGCCGTAGAAGTAACCGTGATCATGGCGAACAACCCCGCGCCTCTAACCACCGAAGGCCAAGGCTATGCGGCGGCGTGCTATGCCCTAGCGGGTAAAATTGACCGAGCAAAAGCGGTAATTGATAACTTGCCCGGAGGGTTCCGCGCTACTGCCTCAGCCATTGTTTTTAATGTCGGTCATCCCATTGCCGATGCGGGAGATGATAATTCTGCGGCTCCGATCATGCGCTTGGTGATCGATTATTGGCCCGAAAATTATATGGCCCTTTATCATGCTGGGATGGCTGAATATAACCTCAAGCAATACGAGGATGCCCAAATCCATCTCACCGCTTTTCTAAACCTTTATGGACGCCCCGATGGCTGGCGACAAAATGCTCTGGTGGCCCTGAATGGGATGGCCACAGGATCTTATCCGGTCTTGCCCCGTTTAGCAGAATGAGTTATCTCACTGCTGGATCGCTCCTCCAAGACCGTTACCGGATTGGGGCGGAATTGGGACGGGGCGGGTATTCTGTGGTTTATCAAGCCCTAGATACCCAGTTGGATCTGGCGGTGGCGGTGAAAGTAGTCTTTCCTCCCCCCGCCCTAGCGGACAAAGTACGCGAGCGGATGCGCCGGGAAGTCATGGCGGTGCGTGCCCTCAATCATGCCCATATCATTACGGTCTATGATCTGATCGAGGAAGGACCGTGGCTGGCCTTGATCATGGAACTGGTTCCCGCAGGGGATCTCCAGACTATGTTGGCACGTCACCAAAGCCTGAGTCCTGACTATGTAGTTCAAGTGGGCAAAGCTATAGGTTCCGCTCTGGCGCTGGCCCACCATCGGGGCATAGTACATCGGGATGTGAAGCCTTCTAATATTCTGGTGCGTGCGGACCGTACGGTGGCCCTGGCAGATTTTGGATCGGCGAAGATCCAGGGACAGTCCACCATGACCCAAACCGGGAACTTTGTTGGCACCTTAGATTACTTAGCGCCTGAGATTTTTGCCGGAGAACGGGGGGATAGTCGCGCTGATATTTACGCCTTGGGAATAACGCTCTATGTTGCGCTCACGGGGAATTTACCCCCGCGCTCTTCCCCGATGCTACCGCCGACACCTAGTCCCGATGGATATCATCCCCGTGCTCTACGCCCTGATATTCCCCCTTGGCTTGATGCCCTAGTGGCCCGTGCCACCTGCGCCGAGCCAGGAAGGCGCTTTCCCACCGTTCAAACCCTGATCGAGGCCCTAGGCAAGCAGCAGGTACCGCTAAAATCTACGCTTAGACGGATCAATACCTGTTTCATTTGCGGCAATCCCGAACCCCTGGGGTTAACCATTTGCGCCAACTGTGGCGGGGCAGAACCACAGTCTAGCGATAGGCTGATTTTTGTCGAACAGGCCACGGGGGAACAACTGGCCCAACTCCTTGATCTTCCTGGGCCCACCGCGGCGCTCCTGGAAGTAGCCAAAATCCAAAAACCCCTCGCCCAGATCCCGTTGAGCAGTGTTCCCCAAGTCACGCAACACCTGGCTCAAGCTCAGATTTCGATTCAAGCCCTCCCCAAAAATCGTGTTTGGTCTGTTGTGCCTACTTCTTTTTATGTGCTGCTCGGGGGCGTCGTCGGAATGGGTACTATTGCTGGGCTTGTAACCCTGCCTGTACTCCTCTGGGTAACCCCCTTTATTGCCCTGGGGTTGTTGCTAGGAGCGAATCAAAAACTCCAAAGCCCTTTTCTTAACCCCCAGCCCTCGGCTACTAAGTTCCCGACTGACCTCAAGACAAAAATTATGCAAACCGCCACAACGCTACCCCCAGGCATTGCCCGTGATCTCCTGGCGGATGTGTTGTTTATTGGTCAAAACGTCTTGCCCTTAGTGCAACGCAATACGCTCCAACCGGATCTGGCGCATTCGTTGATCCCGCTGCTGGCTGCGGCCTGTGATGCTACCCTCGCCCTCCATCGCATCGATCAAACCCTAGGGCGTTTGGAAAAACAACGCCAATACGCCACGCAACTCCCTGCTACTTGGTCTACGAGTACCGCCCAATGCGAGCAAACCCGTGACACCTTGGTACAACGGCTCCTTGAATCCATCGCTGCTTTAGGGCTGACGCAAAGTCAAGCAGCACTTGCTCCTGCGGCTATGGGCAAGGAACTAAACCAGTTGACTCAAGATCTGCGGTCTGAGCTGATCATCCAAGCGGAGATAACTAAGGAAATGCAAGCCCTGCTCAACCCAAGCGACCGTAAGCTCAGGACCCCCTAATATTCCAGAGGACGAGACACCTGAACGGCCTCTAATCTCGGCAAGGAATGGCTCCCCGCAGGGTTGCCCGCCAAGAACGAGAATCCCCATGCCTTTAGCCAAGAAAGTTTAAATTGTTGACAAAACGCTCACCCTAGCACCAGCTTGACCGATGACAAGGGCAACAGAGCGGCTTGAGATCTGTTAATCTCAAAAAACTGCCTCCGTAAAAAAATCGTGTCATCGCCCCTCTATATCGCTTTAGTTTGGCACCAACATCAACCAATGTACAAAAGTGCCCTCACCGGCCAGTACGTCATGCCTTGGGTCCGTCTACATGGTTGCAAAGACTATTTAGATTTGGTTTTACTGCTAGAACGGTTTCCTAAACTCCATCAAACCGTAAATCTGGTACCGTCGCTGATCGTACAGATCGAAGAAGCAGCCTTAGGAAAAGCTATTGATCCTTGGTTAGAAAGTCTTGCGTCTGAAGTTTTAACCATAGAACAGCGGCTTTTTGCCCTAGAGCGCTGCTTTGATGCCAATTGGGACCGGATGATCCGTCCTTGGCCCCGCTATAACGAGCTGTTAGAGCAACGCCAAACCAAAGGGATTCCCTGGTGCCTGCACCACTGGCAAGAAGGAGATTTTAATGATCTCATTACTTGGTACACCCTATGCTGGTTTGATCCTATTTTTCAAACCGAAGACCCAGAAATCCGGGATTGGTTCAGCAAAGGACGGGATTTTAGCTACGCAGACCGCCTCGGGATCATCGCCAAGCAACAGGAGATCGTAGGGCAAATTATTCCTAAGCACCGCGAACTGCAGGATAAGGGACAACTCGAGATCACCACTACACCCTTTACCCACCCCATTTTGCCCTTATTAGTAGATTCAGAAAGTGCGTTGGTGGCTAACCCGCAACTGCGCTTACCCGATCACCTATTTCATTGGCCCATAGATGTCGAAGTCCATTTAGATCGGGCCCAGAAACTCTATAAAGATATTTTTAACCGACCTGCCCGTGGACTATGGCCCTCGGAACAATCCGTCAGCCCTCAGATTCTCGCTCCGGTTTTAAATCAAGGCTTCCAATGGATGATCAGTGATGAGGAAGTCTTAGCCCGGACCCTGAAAATCGATTGGAAACGGGATCCCTACGGCCATATTCAGCAAGCCGATGCCCTTTATCAGCCCTATCAGGTCACTACGCCCCAAGGAGACATAGCGATGGTCTTTAGGGATCATCGGATGTCTGACCTAATTGGCTTCAAATACAGCAAAATGGCCCCTACACAGGCTGCTGGTGATTTTATTGAGCAGCTCGAAGCAATCCAGCGCCGTCTGACGGATCAAGGCGTCGCTGACAAGCCGCATTTGGTAACCGTTGCCCTGGATGGGGAAAACTGCTGGGAGTTTTATGAAAAGGACGGCTTGCCTTTTTTAGAAGCCTTGTACCAGCGCTTTAGCGATCATGAGTTCTTAAAATTAGTCACGGTTTCAGAATATCTAGCGGAACACCCTGCGCGGCGAAGCTTTCCGGGAGAACAGTTACACAGTGGCTCTTGGATCAATAGTGACTTTGGCATCTGGATCGGTGATCCGATCAAAAATAAAGCCTGGAGTCTTCTTGCCGATGCCCGTCAAGCCATTGACCAGCATCCTGCCCCTCCCCAAGCCGCCTATGAAGCACTTTGGTGCGCTGAGGGGTCAGATTGGTTCTGGTGGTATGGCCATCCCCATTCGTCCCACCATGACTATTTGTTTGATCAACTTTTTCGTGAGCATCTCCAGGGCATTTATCAGGCATTGCTCCAAACTCCGCCCCCTGCATTATTTCAGCCCTTAGACCCACCTAAACCCAAAACGCCGCCCATTATCAGCCCTCAGATCACAGGTTATGGTACCGATCAGGGATGGGACAACGCCATTAGCCTCGATCCAGGGGGTAGTCATGGCACGATGTACGAACAAGGCCCGATCCGTCGGATCCGTTACGGGGTCAATAATACGCATCTTTACATTCGGGTGGACTGGCACAAACGCCCAGAATGGGTAGATTTTTTCTTTTACGCCCCAGGCAAAACGAGCTTTACCAGTTTGCTGCCCTATGCCGACTGCCCCCAACAAGCACCCTATACCTACCGTTTTGGTCATCAGATCACGGTATATCACGGCTTAATGTTGGGGCTATTTAGTGCCGGGGAGTACGACCAATGGTTCTCACAACAGGTCCATACCCGTCACTTTATGATCGAATGTTTGGAATTAGCTATCCCTTGGAGTGACTTAAATTTATGTCCTGGTGAAGAGGTTTGTTGGGTAGCACTTGCTAGTATTGGCGGCGGACAAACATTGCCTTTATTAGCCCACACAGTCGATATTCAGATCCCGTACTAAGTATAATGAACTAACTCGAAAGGCATAGAAGCATCAGCTAGAATCCTTGTCTGGCTGATGTTTATGAGAAAATTTAATTAAATGTAACGAATTGTTTTGGTAAAAATGGTATCTTCAAGTACATCATAAAAGAGAGGCATTGTTTGTAATAAAGAAAGGAAAGTGAAAGGAGCCATCATGAAGACACCTTCAGGATTAATCATCAGCGTTGAGCAATTAATGCTTCAAATGACTGAACCGTTAGATCCTTTTGTGGGATTGAAATTGACCCAATTAACTACACGGATTGTGGAACTTTCCTACAGCATGGGGTACCAAGATGCCCAACAGAAAGCTTCAAGCTGTCCGACTTGTCCTTTTAAGGATCTTTAAAAAGTCCGCTAGCGCTAGAACTACTGAAGAAGAAGCCAACATGCAAATTTCTTTCCGAATGCTCCCTTAAAGCGTTAAGATCATAAATGCAATTCAGGATGCCACTGTAGCTCAGCGGTAGAGCACTCCCTTGGTAAGGGAGAGGTCACGAGTTCGAACCTCGTCAGCGGCTCCAGCATTTAACCCGCTCCTAGAGCGGGTTTTAAACATTTTACCTATAGTGCACAGAGTCTTAAATCCCTGGACATGGAATACCTTTTAGGGGGTATTTCGGGCGTTAGATGGGGTTTTTGTGTATCAAATTAGGGCATACCAAGCCTATGAAAGCGTCCTCGACCCCAGAAAAAAACGGGCCTCTGCTGGTACGGTCACAATAGAGAGCTTTAGGGGGCGTTTGCGCTTTCGCCACGCTGGAAAAGCCTATTCTCTCAGCCTTGGACTGGCGGCTACCCTCGTCAATCAGCGGGTAGCGAGGATGAAAGCAGACCGGATCACCTTGGATATTGCCTCAGGTCACTTTGACACCAGCCTCAAAAGCTATCAAACAGCCTCTACTACGAGCGATGATACACAGGGGGTTGGAGCTTAGTGTAGTTTGCCATGACTTGGTTATACACGCGAATTTGAGATCACTTCTCCATTCTCCAAATGTTTAAATTTTGGATCTGCTCCTGCTGCCATTCCTTCTGTTTGTGCGACAGGCGCTAAGCACTCATGGTGCTGGGTCCTGGGTTGCGTTATGGGATAATGTCCCTACTTCCAAAAAGACTGGTTTTGGGAATAATGAAAATGAAGGTTGCTCAGCAATGCTAATAGGCGAAATTCGTAACCAAGTGGATCAAATTTGGAACGCCTTCTGGTCAGGCGGGGTATCCAATCCTTTATCGGTCATCGAGCAGATCACGTACCTTCTCTTCATTAAGCGACTGGATGACCTGCGAACCCTTGAGGAGAGTAAGGCCGAAAACCTCGGTATTCCGATCGAGCGGCGCATTTTCCCGGAGGGAAAGGATGAGAAAGGCCGTCCCTATGCGGATCTGCGGTGGTCGCGGTTTAAGAACTTTGAATCTCGCGAAATGATGACGGTGGTGGATGAGCATGTGTTTCCTTTCCTCCGTACCCTGAGCGATGTGGATTCTAGCTATGGTCGCCATATGAAGGATGCGCGGCTGGGGTTTAGTAATGCTCCGCTTTTGGCGAAAACGGTGGAGATGATCGATAAAATCCCGATGGATGACCGGGATACCAAGGGCGACCTCTATGAGTACATGCTGGGTAAGATTGCCAGTGCGGGGCAAAATGGGCAATTCCGCACGCCGCGCCATATCATCCGGTTGATGGTGGAACTGACCAAACCCACGCCCGATGATGTGATCTGTGATCCGGCGGCTGGCACCTGTGGCTTTTTGGTGGCGGCGGGGGAGTATCTGCGGGATCACCATGCTGCCCTATTCCGAGATGAGCGTAAGCGTAGACATTTTCATCGCCAGATGTTCCACGGGTTCGACTTTGACCCGACGATGCTACGCATTGGTTCGATGAATATGACCTTGCACGGGGTGGATAATCCCGATGTTAGCTACCGCGATAGTTTGGCCCAGGAACACTCAGTTGATGCGGGTACCTATTCGTTGATTTTGGCGAATCCGCCGTTTGCTGGGTCATTGGATTATGAGGCAACCGCTAAAGATCTACAGGCAATCGTCAAGACCAAGAAGACGGAGCTGCTTTTTGTGGCACTGTTCCTGCGGCTTCTCAAAACGGGCGGGAGAGCAGCGGTGATCGTGCCGGATGGGGTGCTGTTCGGTTCAAGCAAGGCGCATCTGGATCTGCGCAAAATCCTGGTGGACGGCCACAAACTGGAGGCGATGATTTCCATGCCCTCCGGCGTGTTCCGTCCCTATGCCGGCGTTTCCACCGGGATACTGATCTTCACCAAGACCAACTCCGGCGGCACGGATCATGTCTGGTTCTACGACATGCAGTCCGATGGCTTCTCGCTGGATGACAAGCGCAATCCGGCCGAGCTGAACGATATACCCGATGTGCTCGAGAAATGGCATTCCCGTGCCCTGAGCGGAGTCGAAGGGCGTACTGCCAAATCCTTCCTCGTCCCGGT
>JANNOF010000163.1:0-3781 GCA_031398925.1 Gloeobacteraceae cyanobacterium SOY_34_metabat_371
CCCTCAGGCGGGGGCCCTGGCGGAAGTCCTTCGCACCGGCTGGTGGGGTCATCAGGTCATCGTCACCGACCTCCACCCGGCCAGCGAAGCGCTGCGCCGCCGGACAATGACCTTGGCGGACGGCAGCCAGGACCGACTCGAGTTCGACGCCACGGGCCGTCTGCTGCGCGCCGGCTCCGACCGCTACGGCGTCGATTATCGTTACGCGACCGGCGCACGTCTGCCGATGGGTCTGATCCGCCCTGGCGGCCTGGCCCTGGGTCTGACATACGACGAGGCCGAACAGCAGTTCGGCCCCAGCGACGACGCAGCGCTGCCGGCACTGCAGGACCTGCTGGCCGCCTCCAAGGCTGGGCGGGACGCTGCGGCGTCCGCCTTCACCCGCAACGCCGACGGCGCCGTGACCGGCACGCCGACGCGACACTACGAGGTCAACCGCCACGGGCAACTGACGGCTGTCTTCGCCAAACCGTCACGGGGGCAACAATCTCCGATTGCCCGCTACCGCTACAACGCGTTCGGCCAGCGCATTGAGAAGACGGTCTACGCCGGCTCGGGCGAAACCGTCACCTATTTTCTCTACGACGGTGCACGGCTCAGCGCCGAGATCGATGGCAAAAGCGGCGCCATCATCGCGCACTACGTCTATATCGACGGCCGCCCGGTGGCACGGCTCAGCGGAGGCGAGGTCCAGGCCATCCACAGCGATGCTCTGGGCGCGCCCCTAGCGGTGACCGGCCCAGACGGCGATCGCCTCTGGCAAGCACCGGGCACCGATCCCGCGCACACGACGAGCCAAGCAGATGCGTCACTCAACCTCCAGCTTCGTGGTGCCGGACACTACGCCGACGCCGAAACCGGCCTGATCTATACCGGACGGCGTTACTTCGATCCCGCGGCAGGGCGCTTCCTGAGCGCGGCCCCACTGGCCTCCCCCGTAAGGCCTCAAAGCCCCGCGGGACCCGCCTCCCAGACGCCCGTACCTGCCTACGCGCTTGCGTCGCTGGTCCAACCGCAGGACAACACCACCAGCGCTGGCACCGCGGCCATCTGGCAGCAACTCAGCCTGGGGGCTCCCAGTGTCGCATCCGCGTTGGGCGCCGCCGCGGCCCCCAACGGGCAAACACAGTACGTGATCGGGGCGAGGCTGAATGCGCAGGTCCAGGCCGTTCGCCCCGGGGCAATGTGCCCGATCCCGCGCAATGCCGGTGGCGTGCTGACGCCTCCCGCACCGGTTCCCGCGCCAGACCCTGTTCCCGGCGTGCGCATTCCGCCTTGGGTGTTGCCAAACCCCATTACCGTGCTCATTGTCGGTATCTTGTTGCCGTCAGAGATTGGCGCCCATCCCTGTGAGATTCCGGGATCGCCGAATTATGGGAATTGTGTGGGAGAACAGAATCCGCCCGCACCTCTTCCACCGATTACTAGAGCGCCACCAATCGCGCTGCCGCCGCCAGGTAACTGCACGCCCGGAGAACATCGGAAGCTTCAGAAAGAAGTGAATAGGCTTTGCAGGGGCAACGGCCAACAAGCCTGTCGTCCGGAAGACTCATGTGAAACTCTGCAGGCTAAGCTTTCTCTGAACATGTCTTGCGCGATGGCTCGTGAACGCGTAAATAACAAGTGCTTTTCCGGAGGTGACGAAGGGCATCGAGCCCAAGCGCAGGGGGCTTGGAACGCCGTAAAGAACTGCACAGCTCTTCTCTCGGCAAAGGGATGCTTCTATGAGTGAGGTACCACGCTCCAAGGACGATTTGATAAAAGCAGCAAGGAAGGAGTTCTTTAAAGAAATGCATCTCCTTTCGGACGACATAGCTAACATGAGACCAGAATACGACAACTACGAAGGCAACGAGGTTGCGAGGTATTTTCAGGGCAAGACAAATAGCGATGTAACGCTGCGCAGCCTGTTCGACAACTACCCTTGCGACCCGTCAGCATGCCTTGCATTTATGAAGCCCAGAGCCGCCGCATACTTTCTTGGCGTCTACTTAGTTATGGTGCTAGAGCAACCAGAAGAAGGTGCAGATATTCGGTTCTATCTTTTGAATCTGCTTTCTGGGCAGAATATTGATTCGGTTAGCAGGAAAAATTGGCATTCCGAGTTTTTATCCAATATATCCCGTGAACAAAAACTTGTAGTCCTGGATTTTGTTAAGTACATACAATTCCAGTACCCAGAGGAATCTCTGGTTATAGATTTTAACTTGGCTATCGACAATTTTTCTGACTCTGACAAATGACCCGCGGCAAAGGCCGGGGGCTTATGGGGTGAGCGCAACGGCGCGCGTCAAGGTAGTTGTCGCCTCAATTCCGCCTGGGGTGTTGCCAAACCCCATTACCGTGCTCATTGTCGGTATCTTGTTGCCGTCAGAGATTGGCGCCCATCCCTGTGAGATTCCGGGATCGCCGAGTTACGGGAATTGCTATGACGAACTTCCTCGCAAAAGATGCAAGAACGAATGTGTAGATCAGTATGAAAGAGATATGAAGGAGTGCAACGTGGTGAAAGTATTGTATGGAGTTCAAGCTTACATAGAGTGCAAGCGTCGATTCGGCGACTATCTCGCGAAGTGCATGAAAAAGTGCGACGGCAAGATCCAATGAACACAATCCCAAGGCTAGAAGTCTTAGTAGCTGAGAACAACAGACTGCTGGTTCAGAAGATCTACAATAATGATCAATCTGCACGACAGATACTGAGCGTCTCTGTTGAGGAGCTTGGAGCTGATGGATTCGACAAGAGCGCGCGAAAGATTGGAGGCCTAATGCTTGGAATCATTAAAGTATGGCATCCCGAGCTTTTCTCACCTGTTGATGCACCAATTGATAAAAGTGAATGGCATAAAGATGATTACGCTATCGCTACGTATCTGATAGCGAGGTCAATGACAGAAAACGTTTGTTTATCCGATACAATAGAATTCCTACTTTCAACCTCAGAAGAGCACAATCCCTCCGCAAAAGATTTCAAAGAATTCGCTTGGCCGGCCCTTAAGGAAAGAATTAAAATGTTCAAAAAGCTCAAGGAATTCTCTGATTGACGCCGGTCTGTTGCGATAAAAGTCGGGTATTGGAAACAGCGAGGGGCTCAACGCTATTCGGAGGCGAGGCGGCAGTTTGTCGGCATTGATCTGAGGGTTGAGGGAGCACCGGACGAAACGACGATCTGCAAGTTTCGGCATCTGCTGACGAAGTACCAGCTGGGCAAAAAGGTCTTCGGTTGCGTGAACGAGCACCTGAAGGCGAGCGGCATGAAGCGGTCGACCGGGACCCTCGTCGACGCCACGATCATCAGTGCGCCCTCGTCGACCAAGTACAAGGAAGGCAAGCGCGATCCGAAGATGCATCAAACGAAGAGGTGCCAGGGATCAGGGACAAATGAGTGGCCTGACTTCGTCATTGACAGATCCTGGGGCGATCCCGGATTTAAGGTTTCCTGCGAGTATTGGATGAAACCGTTGTACAGACCTTAGTGTGAGTGACTGAATGGATCCCACAGAACGCGTAAATATCCTCCTAGATAAGGCACAACGGATCGCCGATAGTGCGGCACGATTGATCGCCGCAATGGAAGGTATTGATGTGAAGAGAGACATGCTCAAGCATATCGTTAACGGGATTGGGGAGCTGTTCGATGGTAAGCGTCCGCCCAAGCCCCTAAGCCGTCGGCAATTCCGCGATCGGGCTGGCGACATTCCAAGGCAGCAGTGCGTCGAGCTGGTTGATGGGATGGTTGGGGATCCGTTCCAGGACGTAGCGCAGGTACGCGTAGGGCTCC
>JANNOF010000171.1:0-4207 GCA_031398925.1 Gloeobacteraceae cyanobacterium SOY_34_metabat_371
GTCGTCGTTAAAGTCTGCCAGGGCCAGGCCGATGCGGCGGTAGCCGAGGGTGACCATGCCCAACTTGCCTTCTTGTGCCATCGCATTACCCATTGCGTGACATTCGTCAAAGGCGATCGCACCTTCAAACTCAATGCCTGCCCATTCAATGATTTGCTTAAGCCGACTTTTATCGCCTTTTTGTGATCTTAAGGTTGAGTAGGTAGCAAAGAGAACACCTTCCGAAAAGGGGATTGGATCACCTAGTTTGATATTGCCCAGGTCGATAATGTCTTTTTCACTACCACCCAAAGCACACCAATCACGTCGCGCATCCTCAATCAGTGCAGAACTCTTGGAAATCCAGATGGCTTTTCGTCGTCCTTGACACCAATTGTCTAAAACGATACCAGCGACTTGTCTACCTTTACCTGCTCCTGTCCCATCCCCTAAGAACCACCCGCGTCTGAACCTCACAGCGTTTTGCTCGTTGTTCGCCGCGACTGTCACGTTATCAAGGGAGTCATCTACCAAGTAGGAACCTGACAGAAATTCTGAGTGCGCTTGTCCTGCGTAAATCACACTTTCAAGCTGTGCCTCAGACAACAGTCCTTGGCTGACAATGTTTGGAGGGAGATGAGGTTTATAAGTGGGAGCAGGAGGAGAGACAAGTGCTAGCGCTGCGCTTTCGCACAAGAGCGAGGGATGAGGTAAAGCATCCTTAATCCGAACTCGTTGTGGGCGATAGCTTTCATAAAGTGCATCTTTTAGCCCTTCGGTTGCAGTCCACTCGACAACCTCATAATCTAGGGGAATAACATCTAGAAATTGAGATATTACTTGATGTTGCAGTGTCGAGTTGCTCTGTTTCGGCTTGACAATCCTTAAAGAAACCGCCATTGAAGCAGTAGCTTGAGCATTCAGATTTTGTTGTTGCCACACCAGTCGGGTTGGTAGTTGCTCAATCAACTTCAGCAGTTCGGCAAGCTCCACTGTATCCGGTATACAAGCAATATTAGTGGGGTCAGCAGCCGGGACTTTATCGAGTACGGTAATTCGGGTATCCATCTGTGTCCCGTGCTTGGCGTCTGGATTGCGAACGCTGACTTTGGGCGATGCTGAAAACGGTGGATTCATCAACACTACAGATGGTTGAGTTTTACCTGCTAGGTAATCGTTGATTTGTTCGGCATTAACACCGAATAACGGAACACCGGGAAACAAGCGTCGCAGGATTTTACTTCTGTCTTCTGCCAATTCATTAAGCATCAGGCTTGCACCTTTGAGTTTGGCAAACTGAGCCAAAATCCCAGTTCCCGCAGACGG
The DNA here is from genome assembly GCA_031398925.1 of Gloeobacteraceae cyanobacterium SOY_34_metabat_371. GTDB lineage: Bacteria > Cyanobacteriota > Cyanobacteriia > Gloeobacterales > Anthocerotibacteraceae > JANNOF01. The sequence continues at coordinate 1,306 of JANNOF010000171.1, forward strand.
CTCTAGCACAAGGTCATCACTACATATTTGTCCAGCCATTGCTACCAAGTAAGCCAAGCGCAAGGGTGTAGAGAACTGTTGTAGCGTTAACTGTTCTTCAGAACGGCGAGTGTGAGTCGGGCAGAGTGCTTCAAGAAGTTGCAGTTCTAAGAGAGGATTTTGTCGCAATCCATTACGCCGCAGATATAAAATCTGTGCTACCTCTACAGCCTCATAAGCGTCTTTCCACTGCCACGCACCTGATGCCGCCGTGCCAAGGAAATGGCGATTCATCTGCGCTTGTATTGTCTTTGTAGAGAGAGTGCGATAATCAATTAGTGATTTGGCTAGTTCTTGAGCAACATTAATTACTGATTGCCCGTAGTCTAGTACTGCTTGTATGTCAAACAGAGAACCTTGTGTTGCGATTTGGCTCACCATATTTATACATATTATTTTTCATCTCATTTCGGCGTAGCCTTTACTGCTCTGAAAGTTATTCTCTTCAGCAGTTAATCAAAGTAAACTTAGTTGCTTGATGTGGATTTCTCTCGGATGTTCGCGCTCAATCCAAATAAAAGCACATTCGAGATTGTGAATCAATTCTTGCCACGATTTAGGTTCTGGTATCCAGCCCTCTAAATATTGACAAATAGTACAATATGTGAGTTTTCTAAGAATGTAAGACTAAAACAGCAGTGAAGCGGTTATGCTATCTCCTATATTTAATGCTTTTGTAGAAGCCAGCCCCGTCAGTGTAATGATGCGAGTCCTGATGGAAAAAATTTTTAACCCCACGCGGATGAATCAGCTATTTGAGACTTCAAGCGTTCGCCAATACTCTCAAGAGTTACTATTTTCGACGATTGTGGATTTGATGAGTCTGGTGGTGTGTGGGATGTATCCATCGGTTCATGCAGCCTATCAGAAGAAGGCAGTGGAGGTAAGTGTCAGTGCAACAGCGTTATACAACAAACTGCAACGGATTGAACTACCTGTAAGTCGGGCATTAGTGCATGAGACAGCATCTGACCTCCAGCAGTTGCTGGAGTTATTGAATGTGGAACGCCCCAGTCCTCTAGGAAAACAATATCGGTTGCGGATTGTAGATGGGAGTTGTTTAGCGGGCACAGAGCGCCGACTAGCAGCATTGCGCCCTCATGCAGCCAAACCATTACCCGGAAAAACTATCGCCATTCTCGACCCAGGGACAAAACTGGTGGTTGATGTCATTCCCTGTGAAGACGGTCATGCCCAAGAACGCTCCTTATTTAATCAGGTTTTGGCACAGGTGCAACCCCAACAGGTATGGATTGCCGACTGCAACTTTTGTACCGCAGGCTTTCTCCATACCATCGTTCAACAAGCAGCATTTTTTGTGATTCGTCAACACGGAAACTTAGGATACACCCCGCTCCAGGAATTACAGGAAGTTGGACGATGTGAAACTGGAAACGTGTTTGAACAACAGGTGGAAATTGCCCATAAGGGACAGACTTTTCAGTGTCGCCGTATCCTACTCAAACTGACTCGTCCCACCCGTGACCAAGAGTGGGAAATTGCCATTTTGACTAACTTACCACCCACCGATGCTTCGGGGATAATGGCTGCACAACTTTATCAAGGGCGATGGTGTGTGGAAACTTTATTCCAAACTGTCACCCAAAACTTTCATGGGGAAATTGAAACCTTAGCTTATCCCAAAGCCGCCTTATTCTCTTATTGTCTGGCGCTGTCAGCCTACAACCTTTTAGCGACACTCAAAGCAGTCCTTGGTAGTGTACATGGGGTAGACAAAATCGACGCTGGGCTATCTGATTTTTACTTGGTGGATGATATTCACGGCATCTATCGGGGCATGATGATTGCTATTCCTCCGGTTCATTGGCAATGCTTTGAGGATTTTACCGACATTCAGATGCTAGATGTTCTCCAACATCTAGCAACCAAAGTACATCTCAAATCTTTTCGCAAACATCCCAGAAGTCCCAAAAAGAAGCGACCACCACTCTCTATTGATGGCAAACATCCCCACTGTTCCACTGCTCGAAAGCTCAAGCAATACAAAGCAACTCTTGATGCTATCCCATGAAGTCAAACCATAAAATATGTTATTTGTCAATATTTAGAGGGCTGGCTGTTATAACCTTAATTATTCTCTTTCTTAACTCAGAATAAGCTACCAAACTAGCTAAATGATAAACATCTCCAATCTAGCTGTATTAAACCTGTTATTTATCATAGTGAAAATTTTCTCTAATTTTGCTTAGTTTAGAGATAATATACCTACTTTAGCTCTTAGGACAGGAACTTATCCACCTATTTCAATAATTCGGTTGCTTCTTTTAATACTTGAGTAATTTCCGGTTTCTGAGAACTAATCACATCATTTGGTAAATGCTTGTGATGCGGAAAGGTAGAGATATCAGGAAAATGCGGCGTACTATCATAACGAAAAATCAGGCAATTTCGTTCATCCTGAAAATGGTAGCGATAATCAAGAAATTCCAACTGATTGTCTGTAATTACTATAGCTTCGTTTATTTCTAATAAGTGTGTTTGAGCTAAACGCAATCGAATTCTTAAATTAGCCCTTTGTGATGTTAAAATTTCTTCTTCATAACGTTCCACATAAAGATTTGGACATTGAACAATTGCTTGTTCTACTTGATTTAAATAATCAGATAGAATGTTAGGCAGCATAGTTCAATCTTTGCTCTATTTCTTGACGCAAAACCAGATAATGCCGGTAATCGTTTGCCCATTCTATAAATAGAACATCATCTGCTAATGTTCCCTGATTATACTGATAAAAAAAATCTTCAGAGTCCATTTTTTGCTGGTTTTCATACACACAGAGTCGCTTGGCAACGGCAACCAAAGCATCTAAGGATGATGTATATTGAATGGTCTGTTTACGCAT
>JANNOF010000219.1:0-8484 GCA_031398925.1 Gloeobacteraceae cyanobacterium SOY_34_metabat_371
AATCTTTCTCACTTGCCCTCTGTGCCAATAATGGATGAGACACCTGACAGCCAGCAATTACTGTCTAAGTCAGGAGAACTTGAATCATGGCTCAACCCACGACCACACCATCAAATAATGGGCATCGGCCCAACCCAGAAGGAGTAGCCAAGCCCGCGCGTCGTTCTTTTACGGCGCACTACAACCTCAAGATCCTCCGCGAAGCCGATACCTGCACCGAGCCTGGATAGATTGGCATGCTGACACCAGGAGTTTTGCATCGCGGACAGACGGCTCAAGTACTCCAACAACGGCAGCAGGTTTTGGCACGAGCCTATCAAGCTCACCCGGAGCGGTTTGTAGGAAGTCTGTCTATGCCGGATGAGATTCCCATCGCGGTGTGGATTCACCCACCTGCCACTACTAAAGAGGAGGCTACTCACTAATTCTTCTAGCAAAGTGTCTCTTTTTTATTGACACATTCCGGGGACCGGGGGTAGAATCGTAGGCTTCGGTCTCTGAACTCTTCCTCTTTTCCTCGTAAAAATTAGCTCTGTACCCATAAAGTAGGGCAAGTAGTCGGAGGGATCTTAAGTTATCACCCGAATTTGATATGACACCCGAATTGGATCGCGACTACCACGGTAAGGCAAACGGTCCACCAAGCTTACGCATTTCGGCAAAGAACTTACCTTGCGGTCCACCCTCCGGCAAAGTAGCTAAATAAAGTGCGGTTTCGGCCCCCTCGTCGGCGGTAAAAGGGGCATTAGGCCCGCCCATGTCTGTTTGGAGCCAGCCGGGAGAATAGGCATTGATCAAAACATTCGTCCCCTGTAGCTCTTTAGCAAAAACTGCTGTTAGCCCATTAAGCCCCACTTTCGAGAGACGATAGGAGGGCGCCAGGGGGTAATAATCATGATTCATCGTGGATAGAGAAGCCATTTCCGTAGAGACATTCACAATGCGCCCATAATTTTGCGCTTGCATTCCTGGCAGTAGAGCTTGGGTGATCCGGGCTACTGCTAAAACGTTTGTGGTAAAAGTTGCCAGCAAGGTTTCTAGCTGAAACGTATTTATGCTTGCTTCGGCGGGTTCCATGGTCGGATTTACCCCGGCATTGTTGACCAAGATACTAGCTGATCCATGCTGCTCAAGGAGCCAGTCTCGAAACTTTTGGACACTTTCATCTTGGGTGACATCAAGGGCATGGTAATGGGCGGTGATCCCTTCGCTTGCCAAGCGTTTTTGAGCGCTCAAGCCTTCTTCCGGTTTGCGGCTGGTCAGGATCACTTGAATATCAGGGGATCCGGCGAGTTTACGCGCGATGGCATAGCCCAAACCTTTATTACTACCTGTAATTACGGCGATCTTTGGTGCTGACATGATCTACTCCTTGTGAATTGCCCTCTATAAGCACCGTATCAAGCCCAGAAGAATTAATCAAATGATCTATTGATGACCTGCGCGCTTGTGTTCTTTTTCAGCTCGGACCTCAACAATGGTTTTGAGCACTAACGTCACCAGCGCCAAAAGAGTCAAAAGCGAAGCAACCGCAAAGGCCGCAGAAAATTGATATTCGTTATACAGGATCTCGACGTGGAGCGGCATGGTATTGGTCAGCCCACGAATATGCCCAGACACCACGGAAACTGCGCCAAATTCCCCCATTGCTCGAGCATTACACAGGATCACACCATACAGTAAGGCCCATTTAATTGAAGGGAGCGTGACTTTAAAAAAGGTCTGCCAGCCGTTGGCCCCCAAGACAATAGCAGTTTCTTCCTGCTCGGTGCCCTGCTCTTGCATCAAGGGGATCAGTTCACGGGCGACAAAGGGCACCGTAATAAATATGGTGGCTAGGGCAATACCGGGTACGGCAAAAATGATCTTAATATCGTTAGCTTCTAACCACGGACCTAATGCTCCCTGGGCACCAAAGATCAAAACAAAGACCAAACCTGCTACTACGGGAGAAACCGAAAAGGGCAAGTCTACTAGGGTAATGAGGAGGTTTTTGCCCCAAAAATCAAACTTAGCAATTGCCCACGCACAGGCTACCCCAAAAACTAAATTTAAAGGTACTGAAATTACCGCTACTAAAAGCGTGAGCTGAACGGCTTTGAGGGCATCGGCTTCTACTAAGGCCGCAAAGTAAACTTCTAGTCCTTTTTCAAAGGCTTGGGCAAATACCGCAGCTAAAGGGATCATCAAAAAGAAGCCCAAGAAAAGAAGAGCCGTGCCTGTCAAGACCCAGCGGATCCAGCGGGGTTCGGTCGTGGTTTCCAGAGGTCGGGCTGTAGGGGCTACGTTCGGTAGGACGGCTGCTTGGGTCATGAGGGCATTCTCCAGAGGATGAGGAACCGCGCTCTGTCGGCTTGGGTGCACGAACTTCTGATGAAGCCAAAGCGCGGGGAACTTAGGCGAACCGTCGACTCCAACGTTGGAGGAGGTTGATCGCAAAAAGTAAAACAAAAGAGATAAGTAGCATGACTAGCCCAATGGCTGTGGCCCCAGCGTAGTCATACTGTTCGAGCTTCGTGATGATCAGTAGGGAAGTGATCTCGGTTTTGAGGGGCATATTGCCAGAAATAAAGACCACCGATCCGTACTCCCCCAGCGCCCGTGCAAAAGATAAGGTGATCCCCGTGAGTAGGGCCGGAAAAACATTGGGAAAGATGATCCGCCGAAAAGTTTGCCAACGATTGGCCCCCAAATTGGCGGCTGCTTCCTCAAGATCACGCTCCGCATCCTGCAAAACCGGCTGCACCGTGCGGACCACAAAGGGCAAACCAATAAACGTGAGGGCGACCACAATTCCTAAGGGTGCATAGGCAACTTTGATGCCCAAGGGTTCTAAAAATTGCCCGATCCAGCCATTGGGTGCATAGATAGTGGTCAAAGCAATCCCAGCGACCGCCGTGGGTAGGGCAAAGGGCAAGTCAACCATCGCATCTACAATTTTCTTGCCTGGAAAACTGTAGCGCACTAAGACCCAGGCCACTAAAAAGCCAAATACCCCATTGATCAAGGCCGCGAGCAGCGAAGCCCCGAAGGTTAACTGGTAAGAAGCAACGGCCCTAGGATCGGTAACTGTAGTCCAAAATTGCTCCCAGGTCAGGGTGGCGGTTTTGAGGGCTAAACCCGACAAAGGAATCATCACCACCAAGCCCAAGTAGGCCAGGGTATAGCCTAGGGATAATCCAAAACCAGGGATTACACTATGCTTTTTTAGGGTCATGGTCATGGCAATACTCAGGAAGGTTTGTAGATCTGATCAAAGGTCCCGCCATCGTCAAAGTGTTTCTTCTGGGCTTTGGACCAGCCGCCGAAGGCCTGATCGATGGTGATCAGTTTGACTTTGCCAAAGGTTGCGGCGTATTTCTTTGCCGCTTGGGGGTCACGGGGCCGATAGTAATGCTTGCCCGCTAAGTCTTGTCCCACGGGACTGTAAAGATACTCCAAATAAGCTTTGGCGACAGGGGTGGTTTTGCGTTTGGTGACGACCTTATCGACCCAAGACACCGAAGGTTCCGCCAGAATGCTCAAGGAGGGTACAACGATCTGGACTTTATCTTTGCCCAGTTCGTCCACCGAGAGATAAGCTTCGTTTTCCCAGGCCAAGAGTACATCCCCAATTTGGCGTTGAACAAAAGTATTGGTGGACCCTCTAGCCCCTGAATCTAAAACAGGGACATTTTTAAATAATCGGCCCATGTACTCTTTGACTTTGGTTTCATCGCCCTTAAATTTGCGCTCAGCAAAGGCCCAAGCAGCTAAATAGTTCCAACGTGCCCCACCGGAGGTTTTGGGGTTAGGGGTGATCACGCTGATTCCAGGACGGACCAAATCATCCCAGTCCACGATCTTTTTGGGATTACCTTTACGGACGAGAAAAACAATGGTCGAAGTATAGGGTGCACTGTTTTGTGGGAGGCGCTTGATCCAGTTAGGGGGGATCATCTTACCTTTTTCACTAATGGCATCAATGTCATAGGCCAAAGCCAAGGTGACCACATCCCCTTCGAGGCCATCGATCACCGAGCGGGCCTGTTTCCCCGATCCGCCGTGGGATTGGTTGATCGTAACTTCTTGCCCGGTTTTTTTCTTCCAATAACTACTAAATGCACTATTGAAGTCTTTATAAAACTCACGCGTTGGATCATAGGAGACATTGAGTAGTTCGACTTTAGATTGGGCCACTACAGGGCTAGCCAAGATAAGGGCGCCTAGGGCTAAACCCAATGTGCGGCGCGAAAGTAGAGATGAAACAAGACGCGTACTTACGTGAAACAAAGACATGGAAAAACTCCGTAAGGGGGGATTAGGCGGTAGCCCGGACTAGGGACTTGGCTGAGACAGCCGCCGGAAACTGTTTGGAATTGAATACTTGTACATGAACCGATTGATTGGCCACTAAATTGAGGCGTTGGACCTGTTCGCGGCTGAGTTGCATCGTCAGGTTTTGCCCTCCCTTTAGCTCCAGATCGGCTTGGATCTGCCAACCTAGGTGCGTCAGCCGGACCAAACGCGCTTCGAGGGTTTCTTCCGTGGGCTCTTCAAACAGGATCAAATCGTGGGGACGGACATAGGTAGCGGTTTCGGTTGATCCCTCAGCCGTAGCCATTACATTGACCGGACCCATAAAGCTCATTACAAAAGCACTGGCTGGTCGGTCGTAAATATCTGCTGGAGAACCGATTTGCTCGATCCGCCCCTGGTTCATCACCACAATATGATCGGCGACTTCCATCGCTTCTTCAGGGTCGTGGGTTACAAAAACCGTAGTCACATGGACTTCATCGTGCAGGCGACGCAGCCAAGTGCGCAGATCCTTACGCACCCGAGCATCCAAGGCCCCAAAGGGTTCATCTAAGAGTAATACCTGCGGTTCAACCGCAAGGGCACGGGCGAGCGCAACCCGCTGGCGCTGTCCGCCGGAAAGCTGGGAAGGATAACGACCCTCTAAACCTTTGAGTTGCACCAGATCCAGCAGTTCTTTGACCCGGTTGTCGATCTGGTTCTTGGGGGACTTGCGGACTTCTAAACCAAAGGCAATATTTTGAGACACTGTCATGTGCTTAAAAAGCGCATAGTGCTGAAACACAAAACCGATGTTGCGCTCCTGAGGCCGTTGATTGGTGGCATCGCGTTCAGAAAGCCAAATCTTGCCCGTATCTGGTTGCTCTAGGCCAGCAATTAACCGCAATAGGGTGGACTTTCCACATCCTGAAGGACCAAGGAGGGCCACTAAAGAACCCGCCCCAACTTCTAGATCTGTAGGGTCTAGGGCTTGGAACGATCCAAACCGCTTGGAAACTCCTTGCACATGAATCGCCATAACCGTCTTTGCCTCAGCCGTTGAAAGAAATCGTAGCACGATCTCAAAAAAAATGTATGCAGATCTTAAATTTATTTGATCCAGCAAGAAAAAAATACACAAAACGCCTGCAAGAGTTTTTGGCGCATTTGGTTAAGCCAGAGATCTTTACTAGGCGCCCCCTAGCCCCCATTTCCTGGGGGTATAGGCGTTTTAGTCAGCCCACAAGATGGGGGACGGGGGGCTTCACCCGAAGTTGATCCTAGACGAACATGAACTTCGACCCAAACTTCGACCCAATATTTACGCCTAGGATGGCGCATTTTTTAAGAGCTAGGGCAACTACATTGCCCATGCTTTTAAGCGTTTTATATCAATGCAAAGTTGTTATAGAAACTAACTACACTATCTACGGTCTATGCTATAAAAATAAATTTTTAGTGCCCATTACATAAGGGCTGTATGCCATTCCCCGTAAGATTATGATCAAGCTTTGATCTAAAAAAGGGGCGTGTTCTAAAAAAACACGCCCCCCACAATGGTTGCATCCCTTACTTTTTAATCGTGAGGCGGGCAGAACCGTCGTTAGCTACACCTTGAGCAACCAAAGTGTGACCGGTGCGACGCACTTCAGCCAAGGTCTTATTGACAGCGTACTTTTGATTGATCGAGTTGATCAGTTCGGTTTGGTTGTGCTTTTTAGCCACACCCCAGAGGTCAGCAATGAGATCAAAGGAACCATCGGAATTACGGGACCAGCCGAGGTCATACTCGCCTTCAAGGGTAGCAACGATGTCGGCGCGGACGCGTTGACCGTTATAGCCCCGGATATCAGCGCTGGTTTTGACGGAAATTCCCAGGTCCTTCAAAGCGTTCTTGAGGATCTCGGCATCACTGATCTTGGTGCGTAGTGTGCTAAAATGTGACATTGTGAACTCCTTCGGTCGGTTAGGTTGGTTGACGGCTTACGTTTTGGATCCCAGTGTGTGAAGTTGGTGAGCTTGGCGGTCCACTCCCTCAACACTAGAATTCAGCACGCAAGTATTCAGCAAAATTGGCCGCCGCCGGACGTGCCCGGTTACGTGCCCAATCGCGCAGAGCGGTTACTTGCTCCATCATCGTACGAGAGATGGGGAGGGTAGACCGGAGTGCAGACAGTATATCAAACTGTGTGAACTCTCTATTCTGCGCGAAAGCTTCATGCATAGCCGCGACTACTGCTTGCTCGATCTCAGCTCCTGAGAACCCATCGCAAGCCTTCGCTAGCTCTTCTAAATCAAAACGGTTGATCTCTTCACGGCGCTTTTGGAGATGAATCCGAAAGACCTCTACCCGTTCATCCAAGGTAGGCAGATCAACAAAGAAAATTTCGTCAAAGCGGCCCTTACGTAAAAATTCGCTGGGCAGACGCTCAACCCGGTTGGCAGTAGCCATCACAAATACGGGTGAATTTTTTTCTTGCATCCAAGTTAAAAAAGTTCCAAAGATCCGCGAGGAAGTTCCGCCATCCGCATCCGCAGATCCAGCAGATCCGGCAAAGGCTTTGTCTACTTCATCAATAAAAAGGATCGCCGGAGAAACGGATTCGGCTACACGTAAGGCATTGCGTAGATTGGCCTCAGAGCGCCCGACCATGGAGCCGTCGTAAACCCGACCCATATCCAACCGGAGCAGGGGTAAGCCCCATAGGCGCGCCGTAGTTTTAGCAATGAGTGACTTACCGCAGCCGGGAACCCCCAGGATCAACATGCCCTTAGGTTGGGGTAAACCGTATTGACGCGCGCGTTCTGTAAAGGCATTGGCCCGTTGGGTAAGCCAGTGCTTGAGTTCAGAAAGCCCACCGACTGCTTCGATGGTGTCATCAAAATCTAAATATTCGAGAATACCGTTGCGTTTGATAAGCTGCTTTTTTTCCGATAGGATCACATCAACTTCGGACTCGGTTAATTTTCCCGCCACTACCTCAGCTTTGCGGTAAACCTTGTCTGCCTCATCACGGGTTAGGCCCAAGGCCGCTTTGAGGAGCTTTTCGCGGACTTCTGGAGCCAGCCGTTTACGTCCGAAATGGGCCTTGAGATGGAGACTCAATACTTCATCGAGTTCTTGCATATCTGGCAGGGGAAACTCAATGACTACCACGTCTTTTTCAAGCTCTACGGGAATAGTTTGCAGGGGTGACATGAGGACTAGGGTCTTTTGCGTCCCCTTGAAATTGATCACCGCATCCCGGAGATAACGCTTGACTTCAGGGCTTTCTAAAAAAGGATGCAGGTCTTTAAATACAAAAACGGCATTTTCTTTGTGTTTGATCGCAAACTCAATGGCTACCTGGGGAGACATGGTGTTGTGCTGAGGGGGCGCATTGGTCCGCCCATACTCCACCATGCCATAGGTCACGGTCCAGATAAAAATTCGATGCTGCGGCTTAGCTTGGGCAATGCGTGCAATAGCTTCCTGCGCCCGCTCTTCCTCAAAAGTCACGAGGTAAATTATGGGATATTGGGCTTGAATCAGGACTTCCAGTTCACGCATTGGAGACACCTTTTACAAAGACCACCTAGCAATAAAGGCTTAACGGCACAAAGCAGGTACTTCGGTCACAACCCGTAGCGGATCGATTTCAGGATCTTTGAGGATCATGCCAACCGGGCTAGGAATGCGATCAAGGGAACCATCCTTAAACACCAATGGGGTTTCACACGCGGGACAAGGATACAAACGATGGGTTTGACCTTGGCGCTCTTCGACCACGTCGGGGTTCTCTAGAAAAAACACCAAAGCTTTTTCTGCAAGCGTGGACATGGACTCATCTTCTAAAGCAGATTGGACCTTAAGCTGACTGTGCACCTCAGGGGAGAGATACAAGGTCACTTTCGTCGTTTTACTTTTAACTTCTTCAAGGTTCGGTTGCATGTTGGCCCGCGAAACTGCGCGTGAAATCATCATAGCTAGCACTTTTATATTGACAGCAATTTGTTTACATTTCGTAATATCAAAGTTGTCCCTTAGCCTTGATCCGTAGATAGGCATCAACTAGGGCATCACTCAAGGTCGTGACGGGACTATCTAGGACTAAGGCCCCACGGCTTTGGAGGATCCGCAGGGCATCGCTGCGTTGGCGTAGGAGTTGGAGCGCCACGGCCTTTTGATAAATTGCCGCCGCAGTAGTCGGGTCTTGATCCGCTCGT
>JANNOF010000222.1:0-2766 GCA_031398925.1 Gloeobacteraceae cyanobacterium SOY_34_metabat_371
CATCAGGACGCTGAGATGGCGTATCAGCGACTGCATTCCACTTCAACAATGGCAGCACAGGTAGCCTTTGGCGCAAAGGCTAAGCACCTGATTATGACCCACTTTAGCCCCCGCTATGCCCCCGGAAATGCGATTGTCTTGGACGATTTGCTCAAAGAAGCACGAGCAATTTTTCCAAACACGACGATGGCCTATGACTTTTTAACCCACGATATTCCCCGTCGCCGAACGGCTGAATTGGCGATCGCCCCTTAAAAAACTGGGATCGACACACTTCCCCGAAAAACCAAGAGAAGTAAGTGATATTGCGAGAGCGGGACGCTCGCAATACCATCTGCGCGCATAGTTTCTATTGAAGTTAAGCTTCTTGTAATCTCAAGGTTCTCCTGGGTGAAATTAGCTATGCTAAACATGAACGGTATATAAAGTAACAGACTGAACTTCATGAAGCTTTGATAAATGGCGCTTGAAGATAAATTCTGACATAAGGTCTTTACCTATACTCTTGCGTAAGAACACTGAATCCTGCTAGAGCAGATTCGATTTTCTAGTGTTCCCTCCTCCTGAAAAGTCGTCTGTTTGAAAACCGTTACTTTCAAGAAGCATAGTCAAGAAGCATAGTTAGCTTCAAGCTGTTCTTGCGAAGCGTTCGGGCTAAGCACTATTTCAGCTATTCGTTTTGTATCTCTGAAGTGAGACTGTCGGTTAGGTTGGCGATCGCCCTTCAGTAACGTTCTGCAGCCAGCTCCCTCCAACTGAAAACTACTCCCCTAGCCAGGTAACTCAAGGCCCAGCTTTGCTGTGCCCAAATACCTTTATTTGAATGATTTGAACTGCGTTGGCAACTAGCTAACTCAGTTGCACCGTGCTTCATATCCCCCTATGAACTAAGGAACACTCATCATGTCTCAAGCATCTATCTTGCAAAATTCTCACGCTGGCGCATTAGACCCTACCTTCGGCACTGGCGGTATTGTACTTACAAATCTTATGTCGTCCACCAATTCCGACACAGTTGATAGAGCCAATAGTTTATTAATTCAACCTGATGGCAAACTGGTAGTGGTGGGGTCCACTCTGGTAGTGGTGGAGTCCACTGACAGCGAAAACAGCACGCTTATAGCGGTATTGAGATACAACTCAAATGGCAGTTTAGATACAACCTTTGATACCGATGGTGTAGCTACCCTAGACATTTCTACCGGACTTTATGGTAGTGATAGTGCCAACAGTGTCGTGCTTCAGACTGACGGCAAGCTAGTCGTCGCTGGCAACACGTTCTTGTTCTACCCGGATAACCTTTTTGTCTTAGCTCGTTATAACACTAACGGTAGTTTGGAGAACAGCTTTGGCGATGATGGAGTAGTGATCACGACCACTGCGCCGCCTAGTCAACTGGGCGGACAGTTCCTAGCTACCCTCTTACTCCAACCGGACAGCAAACTGGTTGCAGTGGGCACAACTAACCTAGCTGATTTCAGCAGTGACCTCGACACCATTGGCCTTGTTCGTTATAACAGTGACGGCAGTCTAGACAACAGCTTTGGCACAGGTGGCATTGTCACAAATGGTGCAGTTGGTGATTATATTGACTACTCTACTGGCGGAGCGGTGCTCCAGCCCGATGGCAAAATTGTAGTGGGAGCCAGTGCCGAACTTAGGACACTAGATGATGAAGACCCCAGGGACTTTTTAGCTGCTCGTTACAACAGTGACGGTAGTCTAGACACAAGCTTTGGTAGTGGCGGTGGCACGAGCGCCAATTTCACAGGTGCTGGTCTGTCTGAGGGATTTGTCAACAGCGTTGTGCGTCAAGCAGATGGAAAAATCTTGTTAGTTGGCTCTGTAACCGACCGTAGCGGACTGGATGGGGAAAGGGATTTTGCGATCGCCCGCTACAACGCCAACGGCACATTAGATGCCAGTTTTGGCACCAACGGTAAAGTATTGACCGATTTTTCGAACGGATTCGGCATCGCCAACAGTGCAGTGTTGCAGCCCGATGGCAAACTCTTAGTGGTTGGTAATACTGCTGCTGGCCCGTTTTTTGAAGAAAGCGACATCGTTGTCGCTCGCTACAACACCGATGGCAGTCTTGACACAACCTTTGGTAACGGCGGCAAAGCTGTGATTGATCTTACAGACTACTTCGACTTTGCCAGCAGCATTGCTCTTCAGGCGGACGGAAAAATTGTTCTAGCTGGTTCGGTTGAATATTTCGTGCAGGGTGCTACTACGCCTGCTGATGTTGCAGTGATTCGACTCAATGGTGATGCCCCACTTGGTTCTGGAGCAGCCCTCACTGGCAATGGCAGCAACAACGTGCTCACAGGTACTGCTGGCAACGATACCTTCACAGGCAACGGCGGTAAAGACACCTTTAAGCTCTTAGGCGGCACCGATGTAGTGACAGATTTTGGCGGTGTGGGTCGGGGTACCAATGCCTCCACTACTACCCTCGCCAATGCCGATACACTGCAATTCTCAGGTACAGGGTTGACGGCTAGAAAAATGCTGCTGAATCAAGTGGGCAGCAATACCGAAATTACCTTTGTCGGCATCAATGACACCAAAGTCATTCTAGAAAATTTCACGCTAGAGCGATTGGATAATCAGCGTACTAGCAACGGAGCTAGCACCAATGTCACCAACGTCTTATTCAACGGTGAAACCACACCGCCAACATTCGATGCGTTTGATGTTTGGGATGCCAGCTACACCGCATACACTCAAGTATTTCGCCAGAACACCGTCACGTTTTTGAAC
>JANNOF010000230.1:0-1894 GCA_031398925.1 Gloeobacteraceae cyanobacterium SOY_34_metabat_371
AAGACAGACGGGGTGGTCAAGCCCGTGAGTCAAGGCATGTCGCGATCGGCGCTGCAAGGGAAAGCAGTACAAGAAACCATTGATCGGCTCATCAATGAAAATTTGCTGGTGAGCAGCAGTAAGAATTTGAGCCAAGCGGCATTGCAGGCGCAAGATGGCATGAAGCGTCAGCAGCAAGCAACCATCGAAATTGCCCATGAGATCTTGCTGAATTCCTGGAGACTTTTGGCAGACTGGATAGAAGAAGCAAAAAATATCCTGCTAATTAAGTCTCGCTTGATCGAGGATTTGGGACGCTGGAACGACCAAAAGCAAGCGAATCAGGAATTGCTAAAAGGTTCTTTTCTAGAGAAGGTTTTAGAGTCAAAACAAGAGAATCTATTTGAACTACAGTCTGTTCCACTCAGTTCAGAAGAGGAACAGTATATTGCTGCCAGTCAACGCTTCCAAAAGCGAGAACTGAACCGAGCCAGGAGAGTGGCAGTTGGGGCATCGATTGGCGCTGTAATCATGGCAGGCTCAGCCCTCTTTGCCTTGTATCAACTGCAACAGGGGCAACGGCAGCGGGTGGAACAATTGGCGGCAACTGCGGCAGCTTTGGCGGGCAGCCAACCTGTGAATGCGGTGATGAATGCCATTGCGGCCAAGCATTTAAGTCAATCAGCGTTCGTACAATTTCCCAACCGCCCTCGGTTTACTTCAGTGGAGGGTAGTTTGCTGGATGCTATTCCGAGCAATCGGGAGCAAAATCAAATGCTCCATGAGGGTGAGGTCAGGTCAGTGGCGTTCAGTCCGGATGGGCAACGCGTCGTCAGCGGCGGTGCTGATCAGACGGTGCGGATCTGGGATGCCAAGACGGGAGCGCCCATCGGCAACCCCTTGACCGGTCATACGGCTTGGGTCTTTTCAGTTGCGTTCAGTCCGGATGGGCAGCGCATTGTCAGCGGCAGTGATGACAATACGCTGCGGATCTGGGATGCGATGACGGGAACGCCCATTGGCAACCCCTTGACCGGTCAGGAGGATAGGGATGAGGTCTATTCAGTGGCGCTTAGTCCGGATGGGCAACGCATCGTCAGCGGTGGTGTTAAAAATATGCAGGTTTGGGATGCCAACACGGGAGAGCCCATCGGCAACCCCTTGACCGGTCATGGGTCTGAGTCTGCAGTCTATTCAGCTGCGGTCTATTCAGTGGCGTTTAGTCCGGATGGGCAACGCGTCGTCAGCGGCGGTGCTGATCAGACGGTGCGGATCTGGGATGCGATGACGGGAGCGCCCATCGGCAACCCC
The DNA here is from genome assembly GCA_031398925.1 of Gloeobacteraceae cyanobacterium SOY_34_metabat_371. Taxonomy (GTDB): domain Bacteria; phylum Cyanobacteriota; class Cyanobacteriia; order Gloeobacterales; family Anthocerotibacteraceae; genus JANNOF01. The sequence goes on from JANNOF010000230.1 coordinate 1,291, forward strand.
TTGTCCGGTCATACGGCTTCGGTCAGTTCAGTGGCGTTTAGCCCGGATGGGCAACGCATCATCAGTGGCAGTGGGGACAATACGGTGCGGGTCTGGGATGCCAACACGGGAGCACCTATCGGCAAACCCTTGACCGGTCATACGGATTTGGTCAACTCAGTGGTGTTTAGTCCAGATGGGCAGCGCATCATTAGCGGCGGTGCTGATCAGACGGTGCGGGTCTGGGATGCGATGACGGGAACGCCCATCGGCAACCCCTTCACTGGTCACGGGTCTGCGGTCAATTCAGTGGCATTTAGTCCGGATGGGCAGCGCATCGTTAGCGGCAGTCGTGACAATACGGTGCGGATCTGGGATGCGATGACGGGAGCGTCCATCAGCATCCCCTTAACCGGTCATGCGGATTTGATCGATTCAGTGGCGTTTAGTTTGGATGGGCAGCGTATCGTTAGCGGCAGTTGGGACAATACGGTACGGGTCTGGGATGCGACGACGGGAGAGCCCATCGGCAACCCTTTGATCGGTCATACGGGTTGGGTCAATTCAGTGGCGTTCAGTCCGGATGGGCAGCGCATCGTTAGCGGCAGTTGGGACAATACGGTGC
>JANNOF010000233.1:0-3470 GCA_031398925.1 Gloeobacteraceae cyanobacterium SOY_34_metabat_371
AAGACAGACCAACAGCCCTTGGGAGGTGGGAACCTAGGGTTCCCCCTCCCAAACCCGCCCCCCTCCTCGTCAGGGAGCTTGCAGCCCCCGACACCCCCTACAACGCAAAGCGCTCTAGCAGACCGTTTACCTGGGTTAAAACCTTCGATCTAATTGCCAAAGATCCTGGTTTAGCAGTGGATATTTCAGGATCTAGTTCGCACCACCAAGGAGCAAAAGTCCCCAAAACGAAAGGGCATTAAAAATAAGATGGATCAGTATGGGGACCAAGAGATTGCGGGTTTGGGCGTAGCAGTAGGCCAAAAGAATACCCAGTACCCAGAGGGGCAGTAATTCCGCCATACTCATATGAATCGCGCCAAAAACAAAGCCAGAAAAGATCATGGCATTGAAGGACGACATAATTTTGGTCAGGCTCGAAAACAGAACGCCCCGAAATAAAATCTCCTCAAAAACAGGCGCCAAAATTACCACCGTAAATAATAAAAGTCCTTGGGTCAAAAGATCTTTACTTTCCATAATGGAGGTTAGTAATTGATTGCCCCCGCCCCCTGTGCCCACGAGTTGCTGACTGATCAGGGCTGCAATCGTAACTAAGGGTACAGAGGCCACATAGCCCCCCAAGACCCAAGGTAGATCTTTAACACGCAGGTGTAGGGGCAGAGTAGTTAGATTAAAGCGCAGGATGCGGTACCAAAGGGCACCCATGCCTACGGCAATATCCCCTGATTTAACTAAGATCACCAGTACCGCTAGGGCTACTTCTGGCGCAGGAAATTGGACTTCGATCAGGGGACGCAACACTGGAAAAGCAACAAAGGGAACCACAAAAAAACCAGTTAACCAAGCACTAAAGACCCAGATCCCATCTTCGATGGACCAGGGTACTGTCTGGGTAGTCAGGGTGCGCTTACGTTGGATCCAGAGGGCTAGTTCTCGTCCCAAAACCAGCAAACCCAGCAATCCGGTAACAAGTCGTGTACCTAAGATCCCCAGCCAACGATTGAGGGCATCTTCAGATTGTGACTTTTTCAGGAGTTGAATAGCGGCTAAACTCCGTCCTTGGCGCTGATCCAGTTGTTCAAGCGCCTCAAGCTGATACCAGCCGGTTAAGTTTTGTTTAATCCAACGCTCACTCGTAGGATCCGGGCGTTGGGGCGGGCCATAGAGCTTGCCCAATACATTTTGGGCTTGGGGGGACCAAAATTTAAGGCTCTTAGCAGGTTGTTTGGTTTCAGCCCACAGTATGCCTAATTTGATCCCTAGCGCTTGCTGTTGCTCTTGAAGTTCGGTGCTTTGACGGGTTAGCTGGGCTTTTAGATCCTTATCCGTCGCCGTTGTGCGTTTTTTTTCTAGATCCAAACGTTGCTGTTGTACCGTTTCATAGGCCGTTTGGTATTGATCCCGCGTAATGATCACAAAATCCGGGGGGATCAATGCTTCTTGGATCGGTTCATCCTCTAGCCACAGCAACTTTAGCTGTAGATCCTGAGCCGTCTGGTCTAGGGCTGCTTGGCGAGCAGGGGCCACCCACGTTGAAAGTAAACTTACTAAAACCACACTGGCGATCAGGGTGGTCCAAACGGCTAGCCACGGAGGACGCTGCATAGGATTGGGTTTGAGCAGCTTTGATCTTAACCGAGGAGTAGGCTTAAACCATCACTGGCGAAGGAGCAAAAAAGCGTTCGGCACACCGGGCAAAGATCTCGACCCCTAGGCCCAAGGCCTGTTCATCAAAGTCAAAACAGGGGTGATGGTGGGGCTTATTCAAACCCAAGTCCCCATTGGCGGAACCGAGGAAAAAGTAACATCCGGGTACTTCATTGAGGAAAAAAGAAACATCCTCACCGCCCATAGTCTGTTCGGGCACCACCGCACGCACATCCCCCAGGGCTTCTGCGGCACAAAGCTGCACGAGTTCTGTCATGGCTGGATCGTTGATCACCGCTGGGTAGCCCCGTTTGTACTCCAAGTGATACGTCGCACCAAGGGCGCTACATAGGCCACTGATCACCTGTTCTAAGCGTTCCGGGAGCATTTGGGCGAGGCTTTCGCTAAAGCAGCGCACGGTTCCCTCCATTTCTGCTGTGGGCGCAATAATGTTAAAGGCCGTTCCGGCATGGAGTTTGCCAATGGTCACCACCGCTGACTCTAGGGGGGCCACATTGCGGCTGACAATTGTCTGCAAGGCAGTCACCACCTGGGCGGCAACGACAACAGCATCGACGGTTTGATGGGGCATGGCCCCGTGGCCCCCTTTCCCGATGATCGTCAGGCGAAAACGATCAGACGTTGCCATCATGGGGCCTGCTTTAACACCCACTGTACCGAGGGGTAGGTTATTCCACAGGTGTAAACCCACCAGTGCCTGAGGCCGAGGGGATTCTAACGCCCCTTGCAAGATCATCGGCGCCGCGCCCCCCGGACCTTCTTCGGCGGGTTGAAAGATCAACTTAACCGTCCCTGGTAAACCATCCGCAGCGCTCAAAAACTTAGCCAAGCCCATGAGGATCGCCGTATGTCCATCGTGTCCACAGGCATGCATGACCCCTTCATGTTGGGACCGATAACTAATGGAGTTATGTTCCTGCATGGCTAGGGCATCCATATCGGCCCGAAAGGCCAAGACTTTATTCGGGTCCTTACCGGGCAAGACCGCCACGATCCCGGTGGTTGCAATGCCCGTCTGGATCTGCCAGCCCCACGCTTTGAGGTGTTGGGCAACCAGGCTACTGGTTTTGTGTTCCCGAAATCCCAATTCAGGAAATTGGTGGATCTGTCTACGCCAGTGGATAAGTTCGGGTTGTAATGCCTGGATTGCGGTGCGGATCTGCATGGAAATGACTGGAAGCTACCCTTTCAAGATGCCACATCCAACCCGCAAGGGATCTCTTTGGCTGTGTAAATCCCTAGGGGGATCAGCAGATGATCAAGCTCAAGGAACGATGTATTGACCCTGGACTTCGGTCAGAACCTTTTGAAGCGCTCCATGGATCAGCCCGTTGGTGGCTAAGACCCTGCCGGATTGGAGATCCAAAGGACTACCATCATAGGCACTAAGGGATCCTCCGGCCTCGGATACCAGCAAAACCCCCGCCGCCATATCCCACACCGAGAGGCCCCGTTCCCAATAGCCATCAAAACGCCCACAGGCTACATAAGCGAGATCTAACGCGGCGGCCCCATCCCGGCGGACCCCTTGGGTGAGGTGCGTCAAACGGCAAAATTCACGATAATTATTGTCTTGCACCTGACGGCGGTCATAGGCAAAGCCGGTGACCAAAATGCTTTGATCTAAGGTCGGGGTTTTAGAGACGGTAATGGGTTCTTTGTTGATCCAAGCCCCTTGACCCCGGATCGCTGTGAACATATCTTGACGGGTAGGGTCATAGACCACGCCCACAATCGGCCTTCCTTCAAACAATAGGGCAATGGATACGGCAAAAAAAGGATATTGGTGGGCATAGTTG
>JANNOF010000272.1:0-5317 GCA_031398925.1 Gloeobacteraceae cyanobacterium SOY_34_metabat_371
CATCTAAAAATTGCACATTTTCTTTGGCGCAAAAATCCTTGGCGATCACAATTGCCCGATCACGCACACCTTGGTTTTCCAGCCACAACCAGCCAAAACCCAGCAGCAATATAAACATTACGAATTCGGTCATTAATGCACTTCCTATTTTTTGCGCCCAAGAGCGGCAACTAATGCCTGTGTCAGTTGAACGACTGCTTCGTCTAAAGTACGGGGTAATTCAGCCATGATGGTGTGCTAGTGCTACCCCCTACTTTAACAGTATTACCCGTCAGCTTATTCGTCGTCGTCGAGGGGAAGCTCACCAGAAGGCGAAACCTGAACTAACTTGATGTGTTTGCGTCCAAGTTGGATCTCAAATTCTGCCCCTGGCTCAAAGCCCATGCGCCGGGTATAGGCGCCACCAATAAGCAAGTTTCCATTTTGCTGTACTTTAATTTGGTAATTTGCAACACGTCCCCCACGGGGTTTAGTCGCACTTTTAGTCGTCTTGGTGCTGAAAAATTTAGGTTCCAACACATCAAGTAAGGCTGTCTGGAGGGCAACAATGTTTCCTGTTTTTCCACCGCGGCCTCCTCGGATGTAACCACAGGCAATGGCAATTTCTTTTTTATCTAAGCCCTTGCCTTTTAACTCCTCCACCTTGGCCCGTAGCTCTTCACCGATGAGCGGAGAAGCGGGGGCATCTTTCACAGAGATCATAGGTACAACTCACTCGTAAATCACTAGTCCATTACTATTTAAACCTAAGTTAATTACAAGACCAAGAGTGTTGCGTGAATAATTTACATAAATGCTGAAATTCAGTACTCAGGCTTTGATCCCCTGAGCAGTTGTGACAGTTAAGACCGGGGTCTATCTGCGATTAAAGAACGTGTGCGACTGGGGGATCAAAGTATGATTCTATCCGCAGCCTAATGAGACTCTGAGGCAATACGCTGTCCGAGGCGCTGTAACAGACGCGCCACCTGTGGGTCTGAGTGCTTGATCTTGCCAACCTTTTGGGCTGCATACATAACCGTTGTATGATCTTTGCCACCTAAAAGATTGCCAATTTTAGGGAGGCTCAGATCTGTGTAGTGTCTGAGTAGAAACATGGCGATTTGTCGGGCTTCAGAGATCTCACGCTTACGCGAATCGCTTTTGATATCTTCTAAGCTGACTTTTACTTCATCACAGACCATCTCCAGGATGGATTCCGGGGTGACCTCTCCCGGTAAAGGCTGGGGGGCTAAAATATGGCGAATTGTACTGACTTTAAGGGGTAGCCCCGAAATAGAAACGTAGGCGATAGCCCGGATCAAAGCGCCCTCAAGTTCCCGGACGTTGGAGGTATAGGTTGAAGCAATATAGTGCATTACTTCGTAGGGGACATCCATATTTTCGTACTCGGCCTTTTTTTGCAAAATAGCGATCCGCGTTTCTAAATTGGGTTGTTGAATATCTGATACCAAACCCATAGTAAAGCGTGAACAAAGCCGTTCTTGGATCCCCTTAAGTAGATTAGGGGGACGGTCAGAAGCTAAAACCACTTGTTTACTATCTTCATAGAGGACATTGAAGGTGTGAAAGAATTCTTCTTGGGTGTACTCCTTACCCTCTAAAAATTGCACATCATCGACCAAAAGAATATCAACCTTACGGTAGCGTTCCCGAAAAGCCTGCATTGCATTACGGTTGATCGCCTCGATCAAGTCATTGGTAAAACGCTCCGTGGTCACATAACAAACCCGGCAGTGGGGATCAATCTCTAAACGATAATGGCCTATGGCATGCATCAAATGGGTTTTGCCCAAACCCACCCCACCACACAAAAATAAGGGATTAAAATGCTGACCGGGTAATTCTGCCACTGCCAAGCACGAAGCATGACCCATTTGATTGTTGGATCCTACCACAAAGCGATCAAATACATATTTAGGATTCAGCGCCGAGGCACTGACATTAGGACGGGGCGTACGTTCCGATACCACTGAAATAGGGCGTTGAACCTGGGGTGCCTCAAGGGCCGTAAAGGTTAACTGCCACGTACGACCTGTTACGTTTTGGGCGGCCTCAGCAATTAAAAGACCATATTGTTTTTGAATGCAATCCCGGTAAAAAGGGCTGTTGGCCTGGATAACTAGTTCATCTTCGCTTTGATGAACTAGGCTCACCTGTTTGATCCAGGTTTCAATGGCAGGACGGCGACTGCGCAGATGTTGAAGGATCTCTTGCCAAAGCTGATCAGTACGGACGGCGGTCAAGAGCATCCCCTTTTTGTCAGGCAGTGTGGATTTATTGTAGTCTCCCTTTTCTAAGCCGTCCATAGTAGAGGCGCTATTAATGTGGTTGCTCATGAACGGATCCTATATATGTAGCGTAATGTACTCCTGCCGCACAGAGGGAGGAGTAAAAAGATGATTGCTGGAGTAACTAGCTTAGATTAAGCTAGTAGACGGGTCAAGTGACCCCAGGTTAAAGCTTATTTTGGAGATACGCTGTGAAACGCACCCTTGAAGGCACAACCCGCAAACGCCGTCGGGTTTCAGGTTTTAGAAAACGGATGCAGACTCCCAGTGGACGGCGCGTGTTACGTGCCCGTCGCCAACGGGGACGCCACCAGATCGCGATCTAGGCAGTGCTACCCCGTACCCAACGGTTACGGGAGAGTCGTCATTTTGATGCAGCCTACCGTTTGGGTAAACGCTGGGGGAGCGCTCCTTTGGTGCTCTATACGCAGCGCAATCATGCCCTAACGTCTAGATTAGGGATCGTGGCGAGCCGTAAAGTAGGCAACGCTGTAATCCGCAATCGGCTCAAACGACTGATCCGAGAAGTTTTTCGTGCCCGGTGGTTGGATCTAGCCCCAGGGTTTAATCTAGTAGTAGTCCTTCAAGCCAAGGCCCAAGGCATGAGCCTTAGGGAGATGGACGCACAGTTATTAACGCTATTGGGGCGTGCGGAGGTGTTAGGTGGCAATTCAAGAGGAAATCATTTATGAGGGTCGTCCCCATATTGGGAACCTTATTGTTAATACTTTGATGTTGGTAACGGTGATCTGGTTTCCTTTTTGGCTGGGGGCGGTTTTTTCCTATGCTTTTACCCGCTATCGCTTTACCAATCGCCGGGTCACCGTAGAAGGGGGCTGGCTGGGTAAAAATCGTACGGATCTGATTTACCGCGAGATCCAAGAAGTCCGGGAAATCCCCGCCACCATTGCAGGAAGTTTCATGGGCTATGGGGTGCTGCTGATCTTGCTCAAGGATGGCTCTAAGTTAGAGCTTAACGCCGTCCCTAAATTTCGAGAGATTGGGGAGTACATAAGATCGCGTTCTAATCAGTACCCCAACAAAGATAAAAAATTGACTTCTTCGGCCCCTTGATGCCCTTGGGCCAAAGTATTAGGCGTAACTAACGAAAAATAGCGCAAAGCCCTAGGGTTTTGCGCTATGGTCTTTTTAAAAAAATTCTAGTCTGGCAAACTTATTCTTCATTGAGGGCCACGATCCCTGGTAGCTCTTTGCCTTCTAGAAGTTCTAGGGAAGCACCACCACCGGTAGAAATATGGCTCATTTGATCGGCGAGACCACATTGCTCTACGGCGGCTACCGAGTCACCCCCCCCAATGATCGTGATGGCCCCTTGACCCGTGAGCTGCGCTAGGGAGCGGGCTACGGCATTGGTCCCATGGGCAAAGGCTTCAAATTCAAAGACACCCATCGGTCCATTCCAGATCACGGTTTTGGCATCCGCTAGGGCAGTTTCAAATAAAGTTACCGAGTCAGGACCGATATCTAAGCCCATCCACCCCTCAGGGATCGCTTCGACCGAGACGGTTTGGGTATTGGCATCGGGTTTGAACGCATCCGCTACCACCACATCCGTAGGCAAGATCAACTGCACCCCCGTGGCTTCGGCTTTAGCCATCAACGCCGCCGCTAGTTCTAGCTTGTCTTCTTCGACCAGGGATTTTCCGGTGGCTAAACCCTTGGCCTTATAAAAGGTAAAGATCATGCCGCCGCCCAACAGTAATTTATCGACTTTTTCTAACAGCGCCTCGATCACTCCGATCTTGCTGCTGACCTTAGAGCCGCCAACGATGGCTACTAAAGGGCGTTGGGGAGCTTCGATGGCCCCTTTGAGATACTGGAGTTCTTTATCTAAAAGATAACCAGCCACGGAAATCGGTAGGAAATGGGTCACGCCTTCGGTGGATGCATGGGCGCGATGGGCGGTGCCGAAGGCATCGTTGACATAGAGATCCGCTAGGGCTGCTAGTTTCTCAGCAAACGCTGGATCGTTTTTCTCTTCTTCTTTGTAGAAGCGGACATTTTCTAGTAAGAGCACTTCGCCATTGGCGAGACGGGCCACGGCGGTTTCAACCGCTTCGCCGATCACATCATCGGTTTTATATACGGGGGTAGCACCCAAGAGTTCTTGTAACCGGGCGGCGACGGGGGTTAGGCGGAGCTTTTCTTCAAAGCCCTTGGGCCGACCAAGATGGCTGGTGAGCAAGACTTTTGCGCCGTTGCTAACGAGATGTTGAATGGTAGGTAGGGCGGCCCGGATCCGCGTGTCATCGGTGATCACACCTTCGGGATTTAAAGGAACGTTAAAATCGACCCGTACCAGAACTTTTTTACCTTCTAGGGTTTCCGGGCCTAATTGAGCCAAAGTTTTCTTTGCCAAGATCGAATTCTCCTTGCTGCTGGCCCTATTGTACGGGGATCACTGGGTAACTTTTGTTGCAAAAGGTTAATCAATTGAGTATTGATCCTATGAGATCTCTAATGGGTTGCTCCGGTTAGACTGGCTGTTTCACTTCACTTGATAAAGGCCCTTGGGAGATCAAGAATAAAAGCCCCTTGGGAGGTGGGAACCTAGGGTTCCCCCTCCCAAACCCGCCCCCCTCCTCGTCAGGGAGCTTACAGCCCCCGACACCCCCTGTAACGCAAAGCGCTTTAGCGACCGCTTGCCGGGTTAGATCCTCCGGCAAAGGTTGATCCTAAAGTGAAGGCAAGCAGTCGGACGGATCTAAAAGATCTTCGGCTTAGGCACCCCCATGAAATGGGGGCGGGGGGGGCTTTCACCCTGCCTGTAACTGCTCCACCACATACCCCATAAACTCCTCGACACTCGCGCACCGCCCTTGACCTTGCAGCATCGTGTAGAAATTATTCAAAATAGTCTGCGTATTCGGATGCTCGATCCCCAATCTCCGCAGTGCAATAAATACGGCCCCCAGATACAAAGGTTCCGCTTCCGCATACTTGCCTTGATTACGATACAGTCCCGCCAGATTGGTGAGCGTGATGGCGACATCAGGATGCGACCG
>JANNOF010000278.1:0-1762 GCA_031398925.1 Gloeobacteraceae cyanobacterium SOY_34_metabat_371
TGCTTACACTTGGGATAACGCAAGACCAGTCGGCGACCGCGTGCTTGAGCACGGGAATCGGCTCGGCCGATGCGCTGGACACGACGATAAGCACGCTGGTGGCGACCAACAGCGGCACGGCGGGAAGCATCCAGATCAACGAGAGCGACGCGCTGGTGATCCGGCGCGCGGCGCAGACCAATGCGGGGGTGAGTTCGGGCGGCATCGACATCGCGGCGGCGGGTGCGGTGACGGTGGAGGCCGGCGGGATGGGGGTGACGATCACGGGGGCGGGAGCGACGGGCACGGTGACGCTGGCGGCGAGCGGCAATGGCGCGAGCCTTGCGGTAAGTCAGGCGGTGGCGACGGCGGGCGGGGATGTGACGCTGCGCGCAGGCGACAACGTGACCTTCGGGGCTGCCGGCGACGTGGCCTCGAACGGCGGCAACGTAACGGTGATAGCGAACTTCGGGGCGGGCGATGCGGTAGGTGGGATCGCGATGACCGACGGGGCGACGATCAACGCGGGCAGCGGGACGCTCGCGCTGAGCGCGCCGCAGGACATCCAGCTCACGGGGCTGAGCACGACGAACGCGACGGTGGGTGCGGTGTCGGTGCAGAGCGCGGGCGGTTCGATCAGCGATGGTGGGGATGCGAACGCCGACATCACGGCCAACAGTGCGGGGGCGGTGACGGTGCTGCAGGCGGTGACGGGGATCGGTTCGGGCAATGCGCTGGAGACCAACGTGGCGATCCTGGACGCGAGGAACAGCGGCCTGGCGGGCGATATTCGGATCGGCGAGGCCAATGCGCTGGTGATCCGGCGGGCGATTCAGACCAATGCCGGGGCGTCCAGCGGGAGCATCGACATCGATGCGGCGGGCAACCTGACGGTGGAGGCGGGGGGCTTTGGGTTATTGATCCCGCGGCCCGGGGCGACGGGGACGGTGACGCTGACGGCGAGCGGCAATGGCGCGAGCCTGGCGGTGAACCAGGCGGTGGCGACGGCGGGCGGGGGTGTGACGCTGCGCGCGGGCGACAGTGTGACGTTCGGCGCAGCCGGGGACGTTGCCTCGAGCGGGGGCGACGTGGTGGTGGCGGCGAACTTCGCAGCGGGTGACGCGGTGGGTGCGATCACGATGACCGACGGGGTGACGATCAACGCCGGCGGTGGGACGATTGCGCTGAGCGCGCAGCAGAGCATCACGCTCACGGGGCTGACGACGACGAACGCGACCGCAGGCGCGGTGTCGGTGCACAGCCTGGGCGGGGCGATCGTCGATGCCGGGGATGCCAATGCCGATATCAGCGCGACCGGCGGCGGCATCACGCTGAACGCGTCGACCGGGGTGGGCACGGTGACGAGCTTCGCGACGCTGGCGGGCAACGCGATCGACACGAACGCGAAAACGCTGGTCAGCGCGACGACCGCGACGGCCGGCGCCGCAATCCATGTCGTCAACTCCGCAAACCTCGATATCGCGGCCGGCGCGGTGAACGCCGCGGGCGCGGCCGACATCATCATCCGTTCGATCTCGGGCAGCCTCGATGCCGGGAACGCTTCGGCCATTTCGCTGGCCGGAGGCGACAACCTGGCGCTCACTTCGGGCGCGACACTGACGATTCCCGTAGCCGGTTACACCACCCCGGGGGACCTGCGCCTCGCGGCGGCGACCGATATCGTCCGCCCCGACGCGGTGCGCAACCTCGCGCTGAACGCGAACGACCTCGTTTTCCGGTCGGGATCTTCGGGCGGTACGACGACGCTGACAACGGCGCTCGG
>JANNOF010000312.1:0-14106 GCA_031398925.1 Gloeobacteraceae cyanobacterium SOY_34_metabat_371
CAGAATTTTCCGGCCAAGGATTTCAAGGAGTTCCTCGCCTACATCAAGGCCAACAAGGACAAGGTCACCTACGCAAACGCGGGCATCGGAGCGGCCTCGCACCTGTGCGGCATGCTCTTCATGAGCGCGATCCAGACCGACATGCTGACCGTGCCGTACAAGGGCACAGCCCCGGCGATGAACGACCTGCTCGGCGGCACCGTCGATTTCATGTGCGACCAGACCACCAACACCACGAACCAGATCAAGAGCGGCAAGGTGAAGGTGTACGCGGTCACATCGAATAAGCGCGTGCCGTCGCTCGCCGACGTGCCGACGCTCGACGAGCAGGGGCTCAAGGGTTTCGAGGTCGGCATCTGGCACGGGTTGTACGCACCGAAAGGCACGCCCAAGCCGGTCACCCAGGATCCATAGGCCAAAGCTGAGATTATGGGCCAAGAGCACCTGCTGCCAGGGAACGGGAGCTAGCATATAAGTCTTAAAGCCTTGTCCATCAAAGGCAAAGGTACTGTTAAATAATTGCGCCGAAAAAATATAGATATTACTTACGCCTAAGATAGCTAAAACTTCGCCCCAAGCTCGGATCACCTGGGCTGGAACAAAGAGGGAAACCGTTGTAAAAACAATAGCTACAGGCAGGATCAAAAAATAAGAGAGGGGGTTACGCCCTATATACAAAAGCTGCTTGCCCACCAAAGCCCCTAGGGTTCCCGTACCCAAATGGGCCAATAGATTCCACTGGGTCGTAACTGAACGGGAGGTTTGCCCCTCAGAACCCAAGGCTAAGCGCCGGAATAGCCCATAACTCAGTCCCCCCAAGGCGCCCAACCAAAGGAAAACTAAGAACCCACTACTGAGATCAAGCGCCAAGGATTTTCCTAGGGCTTGGGGGGGCGTTAGCTCCAGTAAATAGATCCAAGGCTTAAACCATGCCTGCATAGCCTTAACCAGTCCGGGGAACCGTACCCCCAGCAAGACCCAGATCTGGGGCAAGACCGCCACCACGCCAATAGCCAGAGCAGTTAGGGCTTCTTTGCGCGATCCACCACTACCCAGTAGGCTGACTAGACCAAGATTGAGGGTAAGACTGACCATACCTAGCCACAGCACCGCCAAGAGCCAGGAGACTAAGATTCCTGGCTGCGCGAAATAAAGCGCTGGAGCCAAAAATATTCCCGTCAAGGTGGGTAAAAATAACCAACAGCTAAGATCGGCATACCCAGTGAGAAAATTTAAGGCAAAAAGGCGCTCTAGACGAATGGGCAGTAATAAAAATCGTCGCGGATCAAAAGCTGCCGCAGTGCCCGTAGATTGCGCGATCACTGCCAGCAAAACCTGGAACCAAACAATGATCCAAAGACTACTGCTAATTACTTGATTGATAAGTATTAATCCATTGGAGCGGGGTAAGATTAAAAAATATAAACTGCCAAAGGCCAATAAACCCAGTACCAAAGAAAAGATCAGGGCCATACTAAAACTAATGATAACCAGCCACTGATCCCAGGGATTTTGATTGCGATATACGCTAGCTATCAACAAACGATAGCGTAACCACAATAAAACCAAAATTTGATCCATTGATACGCTCCGGGATACGTAGCCGTGCCACAGATGGGTTATAGCAGATCTAAGCGTTCCTCGCTAAGTTAGAATAAATAAGCCCTTCGGGATGTGGCTCAGCTTGGTAGAGCGCTGCGTTCGGGACGCAGAGGTCGCAGGTTCGAATCCTGTCATCCCGACACCCGAGTATCAAACCAAAGCATTGCCTACTTCAGATTGGTTATCACAGGCGCAACGGGATCTAGCCGGACCTTTTGCCCAAATAGATGCAGTTACCCGGATCAATTTTCGACGAGTACTGGCCGCCTTTCAAGCCGAACGGGTCGGGCCCCATCATTTTGCCGGGGTAACAGGCTATGGTCATGACGATTTGGGCCGTGAAACCTTAGACCGCGTGTTTGCGCGGGTCATGGGCGCCCAAAAAGCTGCGGTACGCATTCAATTTGTTTCGGGGACCCATGCCATTGCCTGTGCTCTATATGGGGTCTTACGCCCCGGTGATGAACTTTTAGCGGTTTGCGGTCATCCCTACGACACCCTTGAAGAAGTGATCGGCTTGCGGGGGGAATATCAAGGCTCCCTCAAAGACTTTGGGATCACCTACCGCGAATTAGAGTTAGTGGATGGACTGGTGGATTGGGTCGGCTTAGCCTCCGCCCTTCGTCCCCAAACCCGCATGGTCCTGATCCAACGCTCCTGTGGCTATAGCTGGCGGCCCAGTGTGTCGGTCAGTGCCATAGAACAGATCATTCATCTGGTTAAAAAGCAAAATCCAAATTGTATTTGTTTTGTTGATAATTGCTACGGCGAATTGGTCGAAGCCCAGGAGCCAACCATGATTGGAGCCGATTTGATCGCCGGTTCATTGATCAAAAATCCTGGGGGGACCATAGCCCCGGTGGGGGGCTACCTTGCGGGCAATGCCGAATGGGTAGAACGGGCCTGCTATCGGCTCACCGCCCCAGGGATCGGCGCTGAGGGGGGGTCCTCTTTGGACCAAAATCGTCTTTTATACCAGGGGCTTTTTCTGGCTCCCGGTGTAGTGGGCGAAGCGGTCAAGGGTGCCCACTTAGCCAGTTGGGTGTTTCAGCAACAGGGTTTTGCCGTCAACCCCCTCCCCTTAGCCCCCCGAACCGATGTGATCCAGGCCATTCAATTGGGATCTGCCGAATTGCTACAATGCTTCTGCCGGACGGTGCAGCAAAATTCTCCCATTGGTTCCTATCTCGATCCGGTCCCCGATGTAATTCCTGGCTATGCCGATGCGGTGATCATGGCGGGGGGAACTTTTATTGAAGGCAGTACTTTGGAACTATCCGCCGATGGTCCACTACGAGAGCCTTATATTATGTATCTCCAAGGCGGTGTCCATTTAGCGCATATGGAGTTCGTCCTAGAAAAGATTTTGGCTGCGTGGGCGCAGGAACTTTCCTCCAAAACAAATTAAAATTTGACACTCGTTCTAACAATTTGGTAAATTAATATACTGTCGCCTTAATTGGGGGCCAGGGGCAGTGGTACATGCCACGCCTTTCAATGAGGGCGGATCACTTACTGCTGCATAAGGACGAGGAAGTCACCTTTATGGCTCGCGCTAAATTCGACCGGAACAAGCCCCACGTCAACATTGGCACCATCGGGCACGTAGACCACGGCAAAACAACCTTGACGGCTGCCATCACCATGTCCCTAGCGGCTTTGGGCAAAGCCAAGGCTAAGAAGTACGACGAGATCGATGCGGCACCGGAGGAAAAAGCCCGTGGCATCACGATCAATACAGCTCACGTAGAATACGAAACCGAAAATCGTCACTATGCCCACGTAGACTGCCCTGGGCACGCGGATTACGTGAAAAATATGATCACGGGAGCCGCCCAGATGGACGGGGCGATCCTGTTGGTTTCTGCCGCAGATGGCCCTGAGCCTCAGACTAAAGAGCATATCCTCTTGGCCCGCCAAGTCGGTGTGCCTCAATTGGTGGTCTTCCTCAATAAAGCCGACCTGATGGAAGGCGAAGAAGAACTGGTTGAACTGGTTGAACTCGAAGTCCGGGAACTCCTCAGCAAGTATGAGTTTGACGGGGATAACATTCCCATCGTCAAGGGTTCAGCCAAAGAAGCCTTGGACTATCTTGTGTCAAATCCAACCACCAAAGAAGGGGGAAATCCCTGGGTAGATTGCATCTACAAACTCATGGAAGCGGTAGACGCATGGATTCCCACCCCTGCCCGTGAGATTGACAAGCCCTTCTTGATGGCCGTTGAGGACGTATTTGCGATCACTGGTCGGGGTACCGTTGCTACAGGCCGGATTGAACGCGGTAAAGTCAAGGTCGGCGAAGAAATTGAGATCGTCGGTTTGCGCGATACCCGTAAGGCGGTCGTGACTGGTCTGGAAATGTTCCAGAAAACCTTAGACGAAGGCATGGCCGGGGACAACATTGGTATCCTCCTCCGGGGGATCAAAAAGGAAGATATTGAGCGGGGCATGGTCCTTTCTAAGCCTAACTCGATCAAGCCCCACACCAAGTTTGATGCCCAGGTATACATCCTTTCTAAAGAAGAAGGGGGGCGTCATACACCCTTTTTCTCTGGTTATCGGCCTCAGTTCTACGTACGCACCACTGATGTGACCGGCATGATCTACCTACCTGAAGGGGTAGAGATGGTTATGCCCGGTGATGATATTCAAATGGTTGTAGAGCTGATCCAGCCCATCGCCATTGAACAGGGGATGCGCTTCGCCATCCGTGAGGGTGGACGGACCGTAGGAGCCGGGGTTGTCGCCAAGATCCTTCTTTAACTATCGCCCTTGAGCTTGGGGGGGAAGGCTAGAGTTAGCCTTCCCCTTTGTCAAAAGAGTATCTATGGAAGCCATCAGTCCTAAACCCCCCCGGTACCGCACCCCTTGGATGCTCATTGTCTTTGTGGCGGCCTTAGCCATTACGGTGGGTGCAGCCTATATTTCCTATAGCTTTGGGCAACGGGCCTTACGGGATGTCACCACCCCCACTTCGATCACAGTAGCTGGGCTAAAGGGGGCGAGATCTACGGGTTTTATTCAAGAAATGCAGGTTTTGACCCAAGTGGCTCAATTAGAGCTGCGGCTACGGGAACAGGGCTTAACCCAAGTCAGCCTTACGGATATAGACCCGGAGTTACAATCAGAAGTTGATCTAACCAAATCCGATATTTTTGAAGAACCAGAGATCGTCCCCGCTGACCCTCAGCCTTACCCTACCCAACAGGTCAGCAATGGGTCCGTTAATTTGTCCGTCACGGATATCTACCGTCTTAATAACAATTTGATCTTAGATCTTACGTTAAGCAATCAAGGTAGTGATGACCGCCGCTTTTTGTATGGCGATGCTTTTAATCAATTGGTGATATCCGACGAAACGGGGCGTCGCCTGAGTACGTTTACTACCGGGCTACCGGGAGATCTGCCTGCCAATGGCGAGGTCTATGCGGGGAGTATTGAAATTCCCTTAGACGAAGTTCAAAGTGCACGCTATTTGCGCATTAACCTCCGGGATTACCCTGATCAAGCGGTAGATCTGTTGCTTGGGTCCGTAGCGGTTCCTCGCTAAATGGAAGCCACGTTTAACGATTAATTTAATATGCGCCATGAGGACCGAGGTTTTCTGCCAAAATAGTCCGATGTACCAGCCCCTTTTTCTCAAATATCGGCCCCAGACATTTAGCCAATTGGTAGGCCAAGGGCCGATTGTGACTACGCTCAGTAATGCGCTCAAAACCCAACGGCTGGCCCATGCCTATTTATTTACCGGATCACGGGGGACAGGCAAGACCTCTACAGCGCGAATTTTGGCCAAAGCGATCAATTGCGAAACGGGTATGACCCCAGATCCCTGCGGTATGTGCTCCATGTGCGTAGGGATCACCCAGGGGAATGCCCTGGATGTGATCGAGATTGATGCTGCCAGTAATACCGGGGTTGATAATATCCGCGATCTGATTGAACGGGCCCAACTTTCTCCAGCGCAAGCGCGCTACAAAGTATACGTGATCGATGAATGTCATATGCTCAGTAGTGCAGCCTTTAATGCCCTACTTAAAACCCTAGAAGAGCCGCCGCCACGGGTAATTTTCATCCTAGCCACAACGGATCCCCAGCGGGTACTGCCCACTATTATTTCGCGGTGTCAGCGCTTTGATTTTAAGCGCATTGATCTAGAAGCTATGACCCAGCATTTAGCCCATATTGCTCAGCTCGAAACAATCTCCATTACCCCCGAAGCCTTAGAACTGGTGGCTCAAATTGCCCAAGGGGGCCTACGGGATGCCGAGAGTCTTTTGGATCAGCTAGGGCTGTTAGAAGGAACCGTTGCTGTAGATCATGTGTGGAACTTAGTGGGGGCTGTGCCGGAGCAGGACCTTTTGGGATTACTGAACGCCATTCAAGAGCGTGATGTCACCGGGATCCTGGGGATCTGTCGGCGGTTGATCAGTAGTGGACGGGAACCGATGCAGGTTTTACAGGATCTGACGGGCTTTTTGCGGGATGCCCTTTTAGCCAAAGTTGCTCCTGATCAACGGGCTTGGGTGGCCCTGACGCGTCCGACCTGGGAACAACTCGTGCAACTGGCCCCACAGTTAACTCAGCCCTGGCTATTGCACCTCCAAAGTACCCTACGGGGCGCTGAACCCCTGATCCGCCATAGTACCCAACCGCGTATGTGGCTAGAGGTGACTTTGTTGGAACTGATCCAAGAACCGGCCCGGTCTACGACTATAGGTACTTCTGTTCCAGACGTAATCCCTAAGCCTGTCACTGCCCCGCGTGTACCCCCTGAGTTATCCCCACCTGTTCCCGTAACTGAGGTTAGGCACGATCCCCCGGTGCCTCCGCCACTAGTAGTCGTGCCTGCGCCTAGTCCCCCTGTTCTAATTCCAGAAACAACCATCCGTGCTGTTAGTTCCACCGGTTTGGGGGCGCGCTGGGATGAATTTCTCCATATCCTGCGTACAGCTCCGCCTAAAGGTTTGATCAATCCTTCTACTAAAGGGATCTTGACCAATGGCTTTGTGCTGCGGGAAACCGACCGGGATATCGTGATCGGGTTCAAAAGTAAATTTTTTATTGAGAAACTCCGTGATCCCAAGCCCCGCAAGGAAGTGCTCGAAGTGGTGGAGTGGTTTTTGGGTCAGTACAAAAATATTGGGTTTGAAGTAGCCCAAGGCCCGCCGACCGTAGCTTTAGCCCCGGTGCAGCCGACGGTTAAGGCTGTAGCTCCCCCCGTGGCAACCCCGCCACAATCCATAGCTCCCCCACCTGCCCCCAGCGTTGATCCGCCCATGCGTCCTATGCCAACTCCGGTTGCGGTTGCCCAACCAATGCCTGTCGATGATGTCTTAATGAGTGCTAGTAAGTCGCTAGCCCATATGTTTAATGGCACGGTGATCACGGATAACACCAGCGGGTCTGTGGACCCTACAGAAGAAGAGGACGATTTTTGATACTATGCTCTGTGAGCTAGCGGAGCGTACGAAGTGCAACCAAAACTAATTATTCACGGCGGCGCGGGCTTAGCCCTAGAGGACCCGAGTCGGGTTGAGACGGTCCAAGCTTCCCTAGCCCAGATCGTCCTATCCGTGCAAGCCGCTTTGCTCCAAGGATTAAATGCCACAGAGGCGATAGTTTTAGCGATCCGTCAGCTAGAAGACGACCCGTTATTTAACGCCGGGACGGGATCCGTCCTCCAAGCCGATGGTCAGATCCGCATGAGCGCTGGTTTGATGGATGGATCTACAGGCAGCTTTAGTGGCGTGATCAATGTCACGGGTGTTCAAAACCCAATTCTTTTGGCCCACGCCCTGCAAACCTCCCCTGACCGGGTACTTTCCGAAACGGGTGCGGCACAATTGGCCCGTGAACTGGGCTTGCCCCTCTATGATCCGGCGACCACTAAGCGCGTGCGCGAATGGGTAGAACAAAAAGAATCCGGGATCGCTAAAAAAGCGGGTTCCGTCTCCATGGGCACCGTAGGTGCTGTCGCCCTCGATCAACAGGGCCGCGTGAGTGCCGGGACTTCAACGGGGGGCCGGGGCTACGAGCGCAATGGGCGCGTTAGCGATTCGGCTCAACCTGCTGGCAACTATGCCAATGCTTACTGCGGTGTCAGTTGTACCGGCATTGGTGAAGATATTATTGATGAAGGCGTTGCCGTGCGGGTCGTAGTCCGAGTCACCGATGGCTTAGACCTAACCCAAGCCCTAAACCGTACGATCCAAGAGGCTCAAACCAGAAATCGGGATTATGGCATGATCGCCCTAGATGCCCAAGGCAATATCGGTTGGCAAAAAAATACGCCCCTGTTGCTCGCCGCCTATACCGGGCTAGAAGGGGTTGGTTTTACCTTTTGATCTTTTCAGATTTCTTTCATTGTTTGATCCCCAGGCCACAAATTCAATTAAGATATATATAGATTTTTTAACTTTTGGGAGTGTCCATGCTCCGCGCCGAAAACCTGACTGTGCGCTATGGCGCTAATTTAGCTTTAGACCACGTGAGCTTCACCGCTCCCCAAGGCCGTGTTATTGGGATTATTGGGCCCAATGGTGCGGGTAAAAGTACCCTGATCAAGGCCATGCTCGGCCTAGTACCCCAGGTTTCAGGACAAACTTTTTGGCGTGATCAGCCTCTTTTAAAAGAACGTAAGCGGGTAGCCTATGTCCCGCAACGCGCTGGGGTGGATTGGGAATTTCCGGCTACGGTCGAAGATGTGGTCTTAATGGGCTTGACCCCCTACCTGAGTTGGTCTACCAATATTCAAGACAAGCATCGCCAAGCGGTGGCTGAGGCCCTAGAACGGGTACGGATCCGTGAATTTAGCACTCGTCGCATTGGCGAACTCTCCGGGGGCCAGCAACAACGGGTTTTTTTGGCGCGGGCCTTAGTCCAACAGGCTGAGCTTTATATGCTCGATGAACCTTTTGTGGGCGTTGATCAGACTACGGAGCAAGTGATTTTAGATGTTTTTGATCAACTTAAGGCCCAAGGTAAATTGATTTTGGTGGTTAACCACGATCTGGGACAAGTAGTCAAGCGCTACGACGATATTTTACTATTGCGCAATACGCTAGTGGCCTACGGACCCCAAGTAGAAATCTTTAACACTGAAAATCTCAATCGGGCCTACGCAGGCCAGGTTGCCCTCGTTTAGGAGAACTCATGATCGACCTGTGGCAAGTGGTACTGGCGGGGTGGAAATTTTTAGCGGAACCCTTTACCTTTGAGTTTATTATTCGGGCCTTTTGCTCGGCCCTGATCGTCGGAACGCTCTGTGCGATCACCGGGTCTTTTTTAATCGTCCGGCGCCTGTCACTCTTGGGCTTTGTCGTTTCTAACTCCGTGATCCCTGGGGTAGCCATTGCCTTTTTGCTGTCGTTAAATGTCTATGTCGGTGGTTTTATTTCGGGAATTTTAGCTACGGCAGTTTTAGGCTGGCTACAACTCAAGACCCGGATCAAAGAAGATGCGGCCATGGGCATTGTCATGGCGATCTTCTTTTCCTTTGGCATTATCTTGATCACTGAGATCCAGCAGACCAAACGGGTTGACCTCAATCATTTTCTCTACGGCGATATTTTGGGCGTTACCTATGTTGATCTATACACCAGTTTAGGGATCGGGATCTTGGTTATCGCCGTGGTCATTGCCCTTTATCGGCAGTTATTGTTACATAGTTTTGATCCGCTTTGGACCGAAGCGGTGGGTTTACCCGCCTCACGCTTACACTACACCCTCATGGGTCTGATCTCCTTAACCGTAGTTGCTTCGATGCAAGCCGTGGGCGTGATCTTAACCATTGCCCTCATGATCATCCCAGGGGCTACAGCCTACTTGATCACTAAGCGTTTAGCGGACATGATCAAAGTCTCCATAGCCCTAGGAATCAGCGCTAGTATTATTGGCCTTTACATTAGTTACTATCTGGATGTACCTTCGGGACCGTCCATTGTCATGGTCAGTGGCGCCTTTTTGGGCATGACGGTATTTCTGGGGCCAGTCGTGGGCCGTCTACCCTGGGGCGTGGTGTACCAAAAGATCTATGATCTGGTCGTCCTCAAGCCTGAACCCGTAGCCTTAGCCGATCAAAGCCCTACTAAGAGTGACGGTACTCCCATTTCTGTAGAAAAAACCACACCATGAAGCCCTGGCTGCCCTTACTTACTTTATTACTGCTGACTAGCTGTGGCTCCCCGGCCCAAGCGCCCGTTTCCACCGAATACCAGACCATTGCCGCTAGTGCCGATGGCATTGGTAAAGTCTATCTAGGACGGGAGATTGCCCAGGTCATGGGCCACGAGGGAGCAGGGTGGTTAGAGCGTCCAAGTCGGGAGTTGACCGAACTGCCGGATCGCGTAGTGGCGGAAATGGAGCTAAAGGCTACCGATGTGGTGGCAGATATTGGCGCGGGCACGGGCTATTTTAGTTTTCGCATTAGTCCCAAGGTTAAAGAAGTCTTGGCGGTAGATATTCAGCCCGAAATGCTGACCATGATCACGGGCTTAGCTAAAGACCGCAAGATCGCCAATGTCACCCCTGTTTTGGGCACGATCAGTGATCCCAAATTGCCCGTGGCCCAAGTTGATATGGCTTTTATGGTCGATGCTTATCATGAGTTTTCGCACCCCAGAGAAATGATGCAAGGTATCGTCCGCTCCCTTAAACCCGGTGGACGGGTAATCTTGATTGAGTATCGTGCTGAAGACCCCCTAGTGCCGATCAAAGCAGCCCATAAAATGTCCCAGGATCAGGTCAAACGTGAATTGGCTGCGGTGGGTTTGCAATGGGTAAAAACTAAAGACTTTTTGCCGCAACAGCATTTTATGATCTTTGAAACTGCATCCAAGTAAGGGGTCATTGTTCTACAAATCACAATTTTTAAACTTCCGTTGGCTTAGTTTGGGATAATACAGATTAATCCATAAACTTTTAGGATCATGACCATACCCTTTGAAGATCCATTGATCAGCCCTAGACAGATGAATTTTCTTCGTGCCGTGGCGGCGATGGCTTGGGCCGATGGCGTACTCGAACCCCAAGAAGTAACCACCCTTGCGGATCAACTCGCGCCGTTATTTTGTGGTGATCAAGAGATTTGTACGGTTCAGGCTCAGGTTGCAGCCTTTCTGGCCCAAAATGTTCCTCTGAGCGAAACCTTACCTCGCCTCAAGGACGCGACCGAACGGGCTTTGTTACTCAAATTGGCCTATGTTGTGATCCATGTCTCCCGACGGAAGCCCGATGAACCTCTGGTCAACGAAGCAGAAGCGAGCGCCTATGCGCAATTATGCCAATCTATTGATCTATCTCCAGAGCAGATCGCCCAAGCCGAAGCGGAAGCACTCACCTATCTGACCGTTGAGGGCTATCTCGATGAGGTGTACACCTACTACCAATAAAGGATAGGGCTACTACTTATTGAGTAATTGTCCAATCGCCCCACGAATAAAGGCTTCATCCTCAGGATTTTGATAGGGATTCCCGGCGCGATGACCCCAGATTGAGGGGATCGGATAATATTCGGCGTTGGGGATTAATAGAGCTTCCGCCGCACAATCCTCGGGGGTGAAATAAAGATCAGAACTGCTAGGCATCACTAACGTCTGGGCTTGGATCGAGGCTAATGCTTTGGGGTAATCACCTTGATAGACCGGGTTATCGCTTAGATCACAATGCAGCCACGTATCGATCATGGCGAGTAGATTACGGGGGTCTCGTTTGCGGTAGTTCAGTTCCCAACCGCGCCACAGGTAATCTTCGAGGGAGTCATAGCCCTGTTGATAATACATTCCGCTGCGATAAAAAGCCTGAGAAGCGGCCCAACTGGCATAGATCCGCGCGAAAGTCCGAAAGCCGCGCTCCGGGATGCCTTCAAAAGTCCGCCCATTCCAGCTTGGATCAGCGGTTAACGAAGAGCGTAGACTTTCTAAAAAAATGCGATTGTGATCCGTGGTACGGGCGGTTCCACAAAGAGCAGCAATGCGTTTTACCCGTTCAGGATAAAGGGCACCCCAGTGATAGGCTTGCTGGGCACCCATTGACCAACCGTAGACCAAAGCCAAATGATCGATCCCAAAGACGTCCCGTAACAATTGTTCTTGGGCATAGACATTATCCCCATGGCTAAACCAAAATCCCTGCTCTCTTAAGCCACACTGTTCATCGTTACTGGGCGAACTAGAAAGCCCATTACCGAACATATTGGGGATCACGATAAACCAACGGCTAGGATCAAGAATCCGGTCGGGGCCGATCAACCATTCGATATCCCTATGCTGTACTCCATAGGAAGTGGGATACAGGATCACATTATGGCGATCAGGGGCCAGTTCACCGTAGGTCTGATAGATCACTTGGGCTTGGGGCAAAACTACCCCGCACTGGAGGGCAAAGTTTTTTAAGGTGAAGCACCCCATAGTCATCGCTTCAGTTGAGCAATGATCCCTTGATTCACCCGTAGGTAGCCCTGATCTACTTTAGTAAGGTGCGGACGGAGCTTCGCATGGGCCGCAGGCAGCGCGTGAAAGGGAATAGAAGCATAGGCGTGATGCTCGGCATGGAAGGGCATATTCCACATCATAAAGCGCACGGGCCAAGCAGTCAGGGTAGTACGGGTATTGGTCACGGGGTTATCATCATACGAACACCCCGTATGCTCCGCCAAAAGGATCATCCTTAGGATCGGCTGACCCACCGCTAGGGGCACCAACCAATAGATCAAAAACCAAGGCTGTTGGGCGATGATCGAAACCGTAATGGCAGCAAAATATACGGCTAATTGCCAACGCATCGAGTTAATTACTTCTTGACGAGCAGATTCTGGAATATAGGGGCAATCTTCTAAATGACCGGAGGCTACCCGCCAATGCCCTTGGATCTTGCCCCACCACCACGTCACGCCACTGATCTCAATCAGATATTCTTTGAGATTGGTGGGCTTGGGATCATTGAGTTCCGGGTCTTGACCGGGGATCTGGGTAAAGCGGTGATGCCATTTATGATAACGGCGGTAAAACGTACTGTTATAAAAGGACAGCAATCCAGCGCACCAAGCGACCACATCGTTGAGCTGATTGTTGGCAAAGGCGGTACGGTGTACACATTCATGTACCGTGGCAAACATGGCCGCTAAGCTAAAGCCATAGATCACGAGAGCGGGTAAAGCAATGTACCCCTGATCTAGATGGGTCCCCCAGAGGTAGCCACTCACCCCCATCACCGCCAAATGGCCCATGAGTTGCCCCCAGCCGCGCAGATCCGAACGGACATTCAAGGGCTTTAGTTCTTGGGGGGTCAGGAGTTGGCTAGATCGAGCCTGCTCTAGGATAGTCGGATCACTATTGGACACGGCAAACTCAACAATGGGTTGACGAAGATCAGGGTAACGAAGTATTCCTATTCTTGATGGTACGATATTTTCCTAAAATGTTACATTGAGTAGGAAATTTTAAATTTGGGTAAGCAACTATGAAGCTCCTGATGATAGTTTTGCTGATCTTGGCTGCTTGTTTAGGACGTGCTGCGCCAGTGCTTGCAAACCTTGAAGCCAAAGATCTGCAGCAGTTAGCGAGCACTCAATGGCAAGGAACCTTGACGTACCTAGATTACAGCTCGGGCAAAAATGTTTCGATCCCCTCCAATCTAATCGTTACCCCAGTTGCCGCAGACCCACTAGCGTGGACTTTTGAATATCAATATCCCGACGAACCTAAGGCCAATGCCAAAGAAACCATAATAATCAGTAAAGATGGAACGATGATCGACGGTGAGATGATTATAGAAAAGACGTTTCTTGGCGATAATACCCTCAAATTAGTGACCCAAAAAAGCGGCATGGACAATGATAAACCAGCCCTATTTCGCTTTACCTATTTGTTAAACAACACGCGTTTTTCAATCAAAAAAGAAGTCCAGTACCCAGGAATACCAGAGTTTTTTGCTAGAAATGAGTATCTTTGGAAGCGATGAAATTTTTTAACAATCTAAGGTGTTTTCTAATTCCCAAGGGCTGATCCGGCTACTGTAGTCTTGCCACTCTCGATTTTTGAGCTTGAGATAGGAAGTTATAAACGCCGAGCCTAATCGTTCCGCTAAAACTGTGTTTGCTTCCAGGCAACGCAGGGCATCGAGTAAGTTAGCAGGAAGCTGTTTGATCGTGGAGGGTAGGGGATCAATGTAGCTATTACGGTCATTACGCGGACCCGGATCCCGTTGTTGGGTGATACCGTCTAGGCCCAAGGCAATGAGAGCGGCAGGTAAAAGATAGGGATTGGCGGCACCATCGGGGAGCCGTAGTTCAAAGCGGTCTTGATCAGGAATACGGATCATGTGGGTGCGATTGTTCCCCGTATAGCTGATGGTATTGGGGGACCAGGTGGCCCCGGAGGTCGTCACCGGAGCGTTGATCCGTTTGTAGGAATTGATGGTGGGATTGGTAAAAGCAGTGAGGGCCGGGGCAGAATGCAAAACACCGCCGATGAATTGGTAAGCCAAGGTAGAAAGCCCCAAGGC
>JANNOF010000317.1:0-3361 GCA_031398925.1 Gloeobacteraceae cyanobacterium SOY_34_metabat_371
AATAGCTGTGACGGTGTGGCTGGACCAGAGTATTGGCAACCCTGGGGCGTCCTCAATTGTGGTAAGGGCCAACCCGGTCAAGCGGGATACATGAGTCACGGTGCCGCCCCGGCTCGGTTTCGCCAGATCGATGTGGCTCCGGGCAGAAATGCTTGATCTACATAAAAAATAATGAGGAGTGATCGGCTGTGACTGTACCCACTAAAGCGCAACTTGAACAACTTACCCAAGACCTGCTCAAGAAAAAGCAAGCCCCCGATGTGGAGGTGAGCATTGGCTATAGCCGCAGTGGCGTGACCCGTTTTGCCAACAATGGGATCACGCAAAATACACTTTTAGAAGCCGTTAATATTCGTATTGACTGTGCTTTTGAGGGGCGTAGCGGCGCAGCTACCACCAGTACCCTGACCCCAGAAGCCCTAGCCGATACCCTACAGCGCGCTGAGACCCTAGCGCGGGTTGCCCCCGTAGACCCGGAGTATCAAGCCCCCCTTGCGCCCCAGATCTATTTAGAACCCAAGAGTTATTTTCCTGCCACGGCGCAGTTGACCCCCGAAGACCGGGCCAAGCAAGTTTTAGCGATTACAACCCCGGCTATCAAAAACGGGATTCGGGCTTCCGGGACGGTGGAAAGTGGCGAGAGCATCAATTTTTTAGCCAACTCCGCTGGTTTAGTAGCCTTTGATCAACGCACCGATGCCCTGATCGGCACGACCATGACGGCCCCGGAAAGTTCTGGTTGGGCCAGAGATAGCGCCAGCGATAGTACGCTTTTGAATCCAAGCCTCTTGGCACAGTCAGCCCTAGAGCAAACCCGTTTAGGCAACAAGCCCCAAGACCTCGCGGCGGGCAAATATACGGTGATCCTTTCTCCGGCGGCAGTCAGTCAACTGGTTTGGTTTATGTTTTATCTAATGGATGGACGCAGCACCCTAGATGGGGTGACTTTTTTATCCGGGAAATTGGGCCAAAAGCTCCTACCTGACAATATTTCCCTCTATAGCGATCCGACCAACTCTAGAGTACCGGGAGCTACGTTTGGGGGGTCAGGGACGCCCCAACGCTTAGTGCCCTGGATCGATCAAGGCGTGTTTAAAGAAGTTCGTTGGGACCGTTTTACGGCTCAAAAAAACAACCGTACGCCGACGCCTTTTCCGGGGAACTTGATCCTTCCTGGGGACGATAGCAAGTCCGTCGAAGACCTGATCAAAAGTACCGAGCGAGGGGTATTTGTCACCCATGTTTGGTATGTCCGCTATATCAAACCCGCCGAGACCCTCGTTACCGGGCTAACCCGCGACGGGACTTTTTTGATCGAAGGAGGCAAGCTCAAGGGCGGGGTAAAAAATCTTCGTTTTAACGAAAGTGTCTTGAGTATGCTGGGTCGCGTTGAAGCCATGTCTAAGGCCGTAAGTGCTGTGGATAATGAAGCTCCACCGGGACTTTTTCCGGCACTGAAGATCCGGGATTTTAACTTTGTCAGTGCTACGCAGTTTTAACCAAACTGCTTAAACTTGGATCCAAACCGAGACCGACTGAGCGGGACAGGGAAAAGCCCCCCAACCTTGATCATTGGTCCAAATATGATGCGTAAAATGTCCGGTTTGATCCCGATATTCAGTGTTTTTTCTAAACATATTCATCCATTTATAGCCCTGAGTGCCATTGGTCAAAACCACCGCCATTGATCCCGGATGATCACTATTACCCAAACGGGTCCAGCCAATGGTCCGGGGATGATCAAAATAATCCTGTTGCTCGCCAAACCCATAAGCTTGACGTGCCCAGATAAAATTTATCGATCAAAAAACGATGGCTATAGAGCGTGACCTCCCGACCCTTATCTTGATAACTAGATTGATCTCGATAGTCTCCGAGAAAAACACAGGGATAGCCATCTTTACGTAGCAGGATCAAGGCATAAGCTAAAGGTTTAAACCAAGGTTCGACCCAAGATTCTAACGATTGACAAGGTTGCGTATCATGATTATCGACAAAAGTTACGGCTAAAGCCGGTTGCTCTTGGACTAAAGTCCGCTCAAAAATCGTCCGTAGATCATATGTACTCCCAGCCCGGCTGGCATTGAAAAAATTGAAGTGGAGTGGGACATCAAAGAGCGACATAGTCCCGGCGGTTTTGCTGATGTATTGATGAAGTTCCGCTATGCTCCCCGACCAATATTCACCTAGGGCGAATAATTGTTTACCCCCAAAGTGGGTCCGCAAATGTTGTATCCATTCCCTGAAAAAAGTGGCGCGAATATGTTTTACGGCATCGAGCCGAAAGCCGTCTACATTTAGCGTATCGACGATCCAGCGGCCCCAGTAACGAAGCTCGCCATTAAAGCCATCCGGGTCATGCAAAATCCATTCACGCGTATCGAGATCACAGGCCATAAGGTGATCAAAGTTGCCGTACTGAGAGCTTACTTCTGTTTCATAGAATTTGTTTTTGAGCTGAAAAACGCCTTCTCTACCTTTTTTATCAGGAATACTATATCTACCGTCTTCAAAAATTGCATCACTCTTATCAACAACCCAACTGATCATATCGAAACACCACCAGTGCCACTGCATACTAGAATAAGTAGTACCGCGTCCTGGAAACTTAAAATAGGTCCAAACTAAGACTTCATACCAATCACTTATCGGTCGGTTACGGTTAGATTTATCTACTTCTCGGACCCAAACCAACTCTACTTCATCGCCTCCGTCTTTGTGATTAAATACCACATCGGCATAAACTTGGATCCCTTCTGTTTGTAATGTTTGGATCGCGCCCATTAATTCAGCCTTGGTACCATATTTAGTAGCAACTGTTCCTTTTTGATTAAATTCACCCAGATCAAAAAGATCATAAACCGTATAGCCACAGTCATTGTTACCGCCACTCCCTTTCCCAGCGGGGGGGATCCAGATAGCTGTGAAGCCTTTGTCTTGGAGGGTTTTGGCCTCAGCGGTTAAATTTTTCCAAAGTACACCTCCTGCTGGATAATACCAATCAAAATATTGCAACATTACGCCATTAACCATAAAAGTAACTCCTATAAAAAACATTTTTTAACTCTACTCGTTAAGCTGCGGTTTGATCTAGTCAGTGAAACAAAAAGTTACAAAGCTATCTTTGCCCCTCCTATCAATTTCTGATCAGCCCCCCGTCCCCCACGTTGTGGGGGTGTCTATAACGCTTATACCCCGATGAAATGGGGGCTAGGGGGCGCATTGCAAAGATCTATGGCTTAACCGAATTTGATATAGCGGATCTGGTAACTATTCGTGCAAGAGGTCTATCCTCTCCTGCTGGCTCTGCTCAATTCCCGATCCACGGTGAACCGCATCAGGGTGCGCGTGCTAAGCCCTA
>JANNOF010000337.1:0-6827 GCA_031398925.1 Gloeobacteraceae cyanobacterium SOY_34_metabat_371
CCTTGAGATTGAGGAAAAGAGCTTAATACTAAATATAGCCACCGGATCGGAACAACAAAAACTTGATTATCTAGAGGACATCCGTCAGGGGGCCAATCGGGCCTACTTTCTGTATTTTCAGGGCCAAGGCCGCAGAGCCACGGAGCAAAAGGCCGCCGCACGACTGGCGATGACTACGCTTTTGCGACGTAAAGGCCGGACCTTAGATGCGTTAAGCAGGAGTTTAGATACGCTCAGAGAACGTCTCCAGCCTAAGGATCAGGCCCTTTTGGAAGAACTCACCGCGGCGCGGACACGCTTAGCGCGACTGGTTTTTCGGGCGGGCGGAACCCCAGAATCCCTCACCCAGCTCGAAACCCAAATTGAAGCTCTTGAACGTCAACTGAGTAATCAAAGTAGTGATTATCAGGCCCAAGCGCAACCCATCACCCTTACGTCTGTCCAAGCACAGATCCCAGCAAAGGCCAGTCTGATCGAATGGATCCGCTACACACCCTACCAGCCTCCTGGCGTAAAACAAGCCCCTGGTGAACGCTATGCAGCCTTAGTGCTCAAAGCAAATGGGGACCCGCAAGGGCTTGATTTGGGTACTGCTGCGGCTATTGACCGTCTGATCCAGGAATTTCGCGCGGCCCTCCGCAATCGGACGTTAGGGACTGCGGAACTCAAAAGGGTGGCAAGGGCTTTAGATCAACGCATTATGGCCCCCCTACGCCCTTACGTGGGAGACAGTCAACAGTTGTTATTGGCACCCGATAGTAACCTCAACTTGATCCCTTTTGCAGCTTTAGTGGATGAACAAGACCGTTATCTTTTAACACGTTATACCCTTAGTTACCTGAGTTCGGGCCGCGATCTACTGCGTTTAGCCACTCCGAGTAGGCCGCGTCAAGGAGCGGTAATTTTCGCGAACCCTGATTTTGGTAGCCCACCGGATCCCACGACCGAGAGCCGTCAAGCAGACCTTGTGAACTTCACCTTTCAACCGTTACCCGGTACCGCCCAAGAGGTCCTAGCGATCCAAGCCCGTTTACCCCAGGCGCAAGTGTTCACAGGAACAGAAGCGAATAAAAAGTCGCTTTACGCTTTACGTGGCCCACAGGTCCTACACATTGCCACCCACGGTTTTTTCCTGGCTCCGGCCCCCAATACGCCACGGAATACGTTGTTGCGTTCGGGATTAGCCTTGGCTGCCCCTCCAAAAACAGCATCTGCCACAGAAGGAATTCTCACTGCCCTAGAAGCCTCTGGACTGGATCTTTATGGCACCCAATTGGCAGTCTTATCGGCCTGTGATACGGGCTTAGGGGAAGTTCTCAATGGAGAAGGGGTCTATGGCCTACGGCGTTCCTTAGTGATGGCTGGGGTCCAAAGCCAAGTGATCAGCCTTTGGAAAGTAAGCGATGATCAGACGCATCTGTTGATGGATTATTTTTATCAAAATTTGGAACGGGGTAAAGGTAGAGCCGAAAGCCTCCGTGAGGCACAACTCAGCTTACTCAAACAACAACCCCATCCTTTCTATTGGGCGGCCTTCATTCCCTCCGGGGCGTGGCAAAGTTTCAAGTGATAGTTTTGGGAGGTGGAAAGGGTTCCCCCTCCCAAGGGCTGTTCCTCTTGATCTGTGCTAGACAGCTATCCAGAAGCCTGCTTTTTGTACCAAGTGGGGAATTGTTTTTGTAGCGCCGCCAGTTTGGGCAGATCATGGACTACCACATAGGGGTAGTTAGGATTGCGGGTAATAAAGTCTTGATGGTAGGACTCTGCGGCATAAAAAGCCTTGAGGGGCGTAACTTGCGTCACAATCGGCGCCGGGAAGCGCTGGTTCTTATTCAGTTGGGTGATGTAGGCTTGGGTCAGTTTTTTTTGCTCGGCATTAGTAAAAAAGACCGCTGAGCGATATTGAGGGCCTTTATCTGGACCTTGGCGATTTAACTCGGTGGGATTATGGGCAACTTCAAAAAAGACTTTTAGTAATTGGTTATAGGAGATCTTCGTCGGATCATAAAGTATTTTTACGGCTTCGGCATGGCCCGTCATTCCCGAACTTACTACTTCGTATTGAGCCGTTAGGGCATCACCCCCAGAGTAACCAGAAACTACCTCTGAAACCCCGTTTAAATGTTCAAAAACCGCCTCAACGCCCCAGAAACAGCCCCCCGCAAAGATGGCAACCTGCTGGTTTTTAGTCGCGGTGATCGTTGCTGGGGTAACAGGGGTTGGCGGTTGCGAGAGCACCCGAAAGCCAATCACTGCAGTCAACGTACTCAAAGCCAAGATCAGTAATGGGCGGTTGCGCATGGTATTCATTCCTTCAGGATCGCTCTTCTTGAGAGTCTACGCAAGGGGCTTCAAATTGGTTTGCGGGATTTTTTGCCCCCTGTCCTTATTTCATGGGGGTGCCGGAGCCAGGATCCCCTCTAGTACTAAATCTGCGCTTTTCCCCACATCCATATCGTGGGGGTTAGGGGGCGATCAGGGCTTGCGGATCACAAAATTGCCCAGTACTAACGTATCCAGTCCAGAACGACTAAAGGTACTGTAGGCTTGAGCCGGACTAGTGACAATCGGTTCACCGCGCAGATTAAAGCTGGTGTTGAGTACCAAGGGCGTCCCGGTGACTTCACCAAACTTGGTGATCAGGCGATGATAACGGGGATTAGTTTCCTGGATCACGATTTGTAGGCGTCCTGAGCCGTCCACATGGGTGATCGCCGGGACTTCGGCCTGCTTTTCGGGACGTACCGGGGCAACCATGAGCATAAAACGGGGGGGTAAATAGTCATTCACCTGGGGAAAGACAAAATATTCCTCGGCCCGTTCAGCTAAAACCGAAGGCGCAAAGGGCCGGAAGGGTTCCCGGAACTTGATCTTGACGTTGACAATTTCTTTGATCGCCGTGCTGGTGGGGTTTGCCAAGATGGAGCGCGCCCCCAAAGCCCGTGGTCCCCATTCAAAACGGCCCTGATGCCAACCAATTACTTTTTGGGTGACCAGATCGGAGACTACGGTATCTAGAAGCTGTTCTTCATCTTCAAAATGCTTAAAGGTAATATGTTCTTGTTTGAGAAAACTATGGATCTCAGCTTCGCTATAGCTCTGGCCCCAGTAGGCATGGGTCATTACAAAATTGCGGGGCTTGTTGAGCACGGTGTTATAGACGTAGAGGGCTGCCCCTATGGCCCCACCAGAATCTCCCGCCGCAGGCTGGATATAGACCTGATCAAAGTTAGTTTCTTGTAGGATCCGATAATTAGCCACGGAATTCAGCGCAACTCCCCCGGCCATACAAAGCTTTTTAAGCCCTGTGCGCTCTTGGAGCGTCCGTACTAAGTGTAATAACACCTCTTCGGTGACTTTTTGGATACTGCTCGCCACATCAGCGTAGTATTGCGCCCGTTCCATTTCCGCCGCACTGGCTGGGGCTTCACCTTGGGGTAAACCCGTACCTTGGGTTACAAAGCGGCTTTCGGGTTTGCGGGGTTCCCCAAATACCGTGACAAATTTGGGCGAAAAACTTTTAGTACTGCTGTGCTGCCAACTGAAATAACTCAGATCCAACGTAAAAGAGCCATCGGGGGCAAGATCGATCATGTTCCAGATCTTGTCTACATAACGGGGCTGTCCGTAGGGAGCCATGCCCATGACTTTGTATTCGCCTTCATTGACTTCAAAACCCAAAAAAGCGGTAAAGGCTGAATACAACAAACCTAGGGAGTGGGGAAACTGGATCTCACCCTTGAGGGCCACTTGATTGCCATGCCCCGCGCCCCAAGAACAGGTCGCCCATTCCCCTACTCCGTCTACGGTCAAAATAGCGGCCTCTTCAAACGGGGAACATAAAAACGCGGAGGCGGCATGGGAAAGGTGATGTTCGCTAAATAAGATCCTTTGGGGATCGATCTCGATCTCATTGCTCAGATGACTTTTAACCCAAAGTTTATCGGTGATCCAACTGAGCATGGATTTAGCAAAGACTTCATTAGCCTTAGGAAAGTTCGCCAACTGCGTGAGCAATAGGCGTTCAAATTTCAATAGCGGCTTTTCATAAAAAACCACATAGTCTAGGTCTTGCTCCGTGATCTGGACTTGCCGCAGACAAAATTCAATGGCCAGTTTAGGAAAGTTGCGGTCATGCTTTTTACGACTAAAGCGTTCCTCTTCCGCGGCGGCAACCAACTGTCCATCTACGATCAAAGCCGCCGCCGCGTCGTGATAATAACAAGAAATTCCCAGCACCCGCATTGGCTATGATCCTCCCCAAAAGCTTTAACTAGCATAGCTCTACGTAGATCCTAAGGGCAGCAGACTTGAGCGGGCTGGTTTAGAAGTGCTTTGGGGAGAATGACTCCGCTTCCTAGCAGATTGCTTAACTCGGCATTCTCTGTAAAAGAACGCTTTTTACCCAGGTGGGTTATGAATAAAGAGTGTCTTGGCAAGCCTTATGATCCCCATGCATCTCACCCTGACCAATTTTTTGAGCCATAGCCACAGTTTGCTCGACTTCACAGGCTTACATACGGCGTGTATTTGTGGGGCCAATGGATCGGGTAAATCGTCACTTTTGGAGTCAATAGGTTGGGCTTTGTGGGGCAAAAGCCGCGCCTCCAGTGAAGATGATCTCATCCGTACCGGGGCCAGTGAAACCCAAGTCGATCTAATTTTTGGTTGTGAGGGCATCGATTATCGGGTATTGCGGGTCCGGCCGAGGGGTAAACCAGGAACCTTAGAATTTCAGGTGCGCCAAAGTGATGGACAGTTTCGGGTACTTACTGGGCGGACGATTCGTCAAACCCAAGACTTGATCAACCATGTTTTAAAAATGGATTATGACACTTTTATTAACTCTGCCTACCTCCGCCAAGGGCGGGCCGATGAATTTACCCTAAAAAAACCCGCTGAACGCAAAGGGGTACTCGCTGAGATCTTGAACCTCAGTCGTTTTGATGACTTGACAGAACGGGCCAAGGAAAAAAGTAACTTTTATAAACTAGAAGTAGAGCAAACAAAACTCAACTTAGAGCAGGGCCGCAGCCAACTCAATTCTCGCCCGGAGCTAGAACAAGTACAACAAGATCTTCAACAAAAGATTATTCAATGGGATCACGATCATGAAAACTTTACTGCCCAGATCCAGCTTTTGCAACAGCAAGTCCATTTTCGGAGTGGCTTAGCCCAGCAATTGACAATGTTAGATCAGCAGGCCGCCGCTCTGGGGCAAACTTTAGGGCGCCTAAACGAGGAGTACAGCCGT
Source organism: Gloeobacteraceae cyanobacterium SOY_34_metabat_371 (assembly GCA_031398925.1). Taxonomy (GTDB): domain Bacteria; phylum Cyanobacteriota; class Cyanobacteriia; order Gloeobacterales; family Anthocerotibacteraceae; genus JANNOF01. The sequence goes on from JANNOF010000337.1 coordinate 5,255, forward strand.
CAAAAAACACGGGTTCATGAGTTAACCCTGATCCAATCGAGATCCGGTCAGATCGAAAAAGGGTACCAAGATTATCAGCAGTTAATACAACAAGAAGCAGTACTCGATCAAAGCTATCAAGATTACCAGATACTCGTAGCCCAACGCCAGGAATTAGAACGGATCATTGATAAGGAGCGCAATCTTTGGGAGTTGAAACTTCAAAAACTAATCGCTCAATTTGAAACCAGACATACCCAACGCGAACAAGCCCTGAGCCAACTCACCCAAAGTCAGGCCATCGAGCTTGGACTCGCCCAACTCCACGAAGCCCAACAGCAGCTACGCGCCTATGAAGAGCGTCAAGCGGTGGCCCAACCCCGCCTTCAAGAACGTCAACGCCTGATCTTACACCTCCAAGGAGAGCGCCTCGAGATCGAAGCCCGTCATAAAGAAGTCCGCTTCCAGTTTCAAAAACTCGGCGGTGACATTGCTAAGGGCGGTCTATTAGAAAAACAATTAGAGCAGATCAATCAACAGATCCAGCAATTACAAAAGCGCAAGGTTTATCGGGACCGAGTTAAAGAAAAGGGCTTAGAAAGCCGTGGCCTCAAAGAACGCTATGAAACCCAACTGGGAATGCATCAACAGCGGTTGCAGGAGTTAACCGAAAAAGAACATTTACTCCAAGGATCGTTAGAACATTGCCCTCTGTGCGCCCAGGAACTAGATCCTGAGCAGCAACAACAGATTCATACCCAGCATCAGGCAACCCAAAAGATGCTTCAGGAAGAATGTTTTTTATTGGAACATCAGATCGCCTATACCGATCAAGAAGTTAAAGTGCTTAGAACCGAATGGCAAGAATTAGATCAAGAACTCAAGGGTTTAGAACGCCTACTTCAGCAACAGGGGAGCCTCGAAGAACAGTGCAGTACCCTACGCCATAAAGAAGAGCAACTCAAGGAACTCAAACACCAAGAACGCACCCTACGCCATCAATTAGATCAAGAAAGTTATGGTCTTGAGATCCGAGAACAATTGCAATTGATCGAACTCGAACTGAAGCGCCTAGACTATAACGAAAATGACTATGCCCTTTACCGGGCTGGGGTTGACCGCCTGCGCTGGGCTGAGATCAAACATCATGAACTCCAACAGGCCCAGCGCCAACTAGCCGAATTAGCGCTGGAGATCCCCGTATTAGAGCAACGCTGTCAACAAGGTCGCCGTCTGATCGATGCCGGACAGTTTGCCCAAACCGAACAGCAAGCCTTGACCCAAATTTTAGAACAGCTCACTAACCTAGCCTACGATCTGAGCGCCCACCAACGGCTCAAGGCCCAAATTCAACAAGAACGGCGTTGGCAGGGCGAATTTGAGATGTTAGAGCGGACTTTGGCCCAACTCCCCCATGAGCAACAACGCCTGGATCACGTTACCGCAGAAATCGCTACGCTCCAAGCGGAAGTAACCCAGATCCAAGTCCAGCACCAACAACTCAGCGCCGATCTAGCCCAATTCCCCGATCCTTTACCCCTGCTCACGGACCTCCAAGCCCAGGCAGTGACCAATCGCCAACAGCATACCCAGG
>JANNOF010000366.1:0-11121 GCA_031398925.1 Gloeobacteraceae cyanobacterium SOY_34_metabat_371
CCCCGAGCGCCGTATCTATGCGGGCTATCAGGGACGTTGGCAACAGACTACATGCGAAAAGGGTGTTACTGTAATCCGTCATTGGATCTATATCCGTCCGCAGCCGGGTTTGGTCACGCGCATATTATTAGAACTTTCCACTATTTTCTCCTGTACTTGGGCTGCCGTTTATCAACCCAAGGCCGATCTGGTTTTGACCGTTTCTCCGCCCTTATCGGGATCGCTGGTGGCCGCCTTTCTCAAAAGTCTTTGGGACTGTCCCATCGTACTCAATATCCAAGATCTGCTTCCTGATGCGGCGATTGCGGTAGGTTTGATCAAAAATCCTCTATTAATCAAGATCTTTCGTTGGATGGAACGTTTTGCCTATGTCCAGGCAGATTCCATTGCGGTGATCAGTTCTGGCTTTACCCAAAATCTATTAGCCAAAGGGGTAGTCCGCCCTAAGATCACTGAGATCGCCAATTGGGTGGATACTAATTTTTTCCAGCCTTTACCCCAAGAAAATGGTTTTCGCCAAGAACATGGCCTAACGGGAAAATTTATTGGACTATACAGTGGGAATATTGGTCTTACCCAGGGCCTTGAAAATTTGCTCCACACAGCCCATGATCTCCATCATGACCCCCGCTTTCACTTTGTAATCATAGGTCCTGATCAGGGTTTAGCCCCGCTCAAGCGTATTGCGGAACGATTAAAAATAACCAATGTTACGCTTTTACCCTTTCAACCCCGTGCCCAATTGCCGGAGGTTTTAGCCGCCGCAGACTATACTTTAGTGCTCCAACGGGCCCATGTGGTCGATATCAATATGCCCTCTAAGATCCCTGTTCTGCTAGCGGCAGGGCGTCCATTGGTAGCAGCCGTCAATCCCAACGGTAGTGCGGCACAGGTGCTGCGCCAATCCGGGGGCGGAATTTTGTTACCCCCCGATGATCCGCAGGCCCTAACCCAAGCCCTCCAAGATTTAGCTCAGGATCCTGTGGCCCAAGCCCGTTTTGGTGAACGTGCCAGAGCTTATGCACTTCAAACGTTTAGCCGATCCCAAGCCCTTAGTGCCTACGAAAAGCTCTTTCAAGAAGTCCTGATGACTAAACCCAGACTCCAGGAGGTGGATGGATGACTGCTCCAGATATCCGTGCGCAACGGGGAAGTCGGTTTTGGCAATCTTCTCTGCCCCGGCGCCTTAGGGCTGTGCCCTATATGCTGGGTGATACCTTGGGGATCCTCAGTGCATGGTTTTTTTCCTATACGTTAATTGGCGGACAGTGGCGAGGATTTGGCAGTAATGTCCTGAGTTCGGCGGCGATGACGCTAGTTTGGCTGACGATTTTGCTAATGGTTTGCTTCGCGTCCATCTCCGGTTGCTATCTGCGGCGTGAGCGCGTCCTGGGCAGGCTGATCCTCTGTAGCCTAGGCGCCTTTGTACTGACTTCCGTGGCCCTTTTGTGGTGGGGTGGCGCGTTACGCTGGTTTACACCCCTATTTATTACAGCCATGCTCTGTGCTCCGTTGACCATTCCGCTCTGGCGCTGGCTCACGGAACTGTTGATCCGGGCCGTTGCCGAGGTGGTGGACTATGGGCAGATCCCGGTTTTTGTGATTGCCGAAAATCGACGGCTTTTAGACCTCCAACAGGCGATGAATGCGCTCGATCATATCCGGGTGGTCGGTAGTTCCTCTTGGAATAATGAATTGGATAGCACTAGAGTTAAGAATCTGTGTGAACAGATCCTCAGTTCTGGGGCGGCTGAAGTGGTCTTGGTCCATAGTCAAAACATTCACCTTGATCCCCTCTGGCAAAATCTTCATGCCCTAGGGTTAACCCTACGGATCTTGCCGGACTGGGGTATGAGCGAAGTATATAGTTTAGGCCGTGTAACGTCCTTTGGCGGACTTCCGGCGGTGGAATTTCGCCCCCCCATCTCAACGGGCTATGACTTTTATCTCAAACGGCTGATCGATATTTTGGGGGCGGGGTTGGGCTTAGTGCTTTTGGCCCCTGTACTTTTAGCCTTGGCTATTGCGGTGAAATGCTCTTCAGCAGGCCCAGTGTTTTATATCCAAAAACGATCTGGGGTCAAAGGGAAACCCTTTGACATGCTCAAGTTTCGCAGCATGTATCAAGATGCCGACAGTCGCAAAAATGAACTATTGGCTCGAAATGAAGTAAATGGCCCCATGTTTAAGATGCGCAATGACCCCCGGATCACTCCTGTGGGCAGGTTTATTCGTCGCTATAGTCTAGATGAACTCCCCCAATTGCTCAATGTAGTACGCGGGGAAATGAGCTTAGTAGGTCCACGGCCCCCCATCCCTTCAGAGGTCGATCAGTATAAAGATTGGCACCATGACCGCCTCCTGGTATTGCCGGGGATGACCGGTCTATGGCAAGTTTCGGGCCGTTCCAAAGTCCAGGAATTTGACGATATGGTGCGGTTGGATATGCGCTATATCCAAAATTGGTCCTTGGCCCTAGATGCCCAGATCTTGCTCAAGACCTTTGCGGTGGTGATCCGCGGGGATGGGGCCTACTAATCGCCGAGTTATTCTCAATCGGCGCAAAATCAGACTATTGTGAGATTAAGCTCTGTAAAGCTTATAGGAGGCTACTCGTGAGTTCTGTTACCCAGATCCAAGTGGATAATTTTGATGAATTTTTGCAGTTTGAAGGGCCTGTGCTCATTGATTTCACCGCTACTTGGTGTGGTCCCTGTCGCATGATCAGTCCAGCGATTGATCAATTGGCGGTGAACTATGAAGGACGCGCGCGGGTTGCCAAGGTAGACGTAGATGAGAGTGCGGCCATTGCCAAACGTTTTGAGATCCGTAGTATTCCGGCGGTACTGGTATTCAGGGATGGCGTTGTAAAAGAGCGCCTAGTGGGGGTCTCCACCTATGAGAAGTTCTCCGCCACCTTGGAGCAATATCTATAGGTATTTAAGCGCTGTTTAAGTACTGCTCAAGAGGGAAAAGTGAACATCCTGATCCTAGGGGGCACTCAATTTTTGGGTAGGCACTTTGTTGAATATGCCCTTAGGGAAGGACATCAAGTCACCCTTTTTAATCGCGGCATAACAAATAGTACGCTTTATCCTCAAGTTGAATACTTAAGAGGCGATCGTCTTGAGGGTAATCTTATTGCCTTGCAAGGACGAACCTGGGATCTGGTCATTGATACCCTGGGCTATGTACCTGATTTAGATCAAATCGTACGTAGTACAGCAACGCTACTCCGCGATGCAGTCGGGTTTTATGTTTTTATTTCTAGCATTAGTGTCTATTCAAAATTTCAAGCGCAGGGGGATGAACATTTGCCCCTTTATGGAGATCCTGATGCCCCCCTAGAGGAGGGATCATTATACGGAACCTATAAAGCCCGTGCCGAAGCCGTAGTACGTGAAGTCTATGGCAACCGAAGCTTGATTGTACGGCCTGGATTAATCGTTGGTCCCTATGATAATACGGGTCGCTTCACCTACTGGGTAAGACGAATCGCCCAAGGCAACGAGGTCTTAGCACCTGAACATCCTGAATTGTTAGTCCAGCTCATTGATGCCCGGGATCTGGTGACATGGGTTTATGGCATGGCTGCCCGCTACCAAGGAGGGACCTACAATGCGGTAGGACCGGACTACACCCTTACGTTAGGTCACGTCTTGAGTACCTGTCAGCAGGTTACCGGGAGTAATGCACAGTTGACCTGGATTCCTGGATCTTTTTTAGTAGATCAAGGAGTCGAATACTGGCAAGAGTTACCCCTTTGGCTACCAACAGCCATGCAACATGCTTTTGCTGCCCTAAGTAATCATAAAGCAATCAGGGCGGGACTAAAATTTCGTCCTTTAGTAGAAACCATTAATGACCTCTGGCAGTGGGATCAAGTTTATCAATCTCCCTATCCAAGTGGTTTAGCACGAGCTAAAGAAGCAACTATTCTCCAAGCATGGTCCTCATGTCATTAACCCAACAGCCTGAATGGTTGCACTGGTTAGCGGCATGTCCCAGTACAAATACGTGGGCCATCGAAAATCAGGCTTCTTTGAACTCAGGAGATGTTGTGTTTACTCCACAGCAAACCGCAGGCCGGGGGCAACAAGGCCGGGTCTGGTATGCACCACCGGGGGTTTTAACCGCTAGTTTTATCCTTGATCCTATCCCTAATGCGCAATTAGCAGGATTCAGTTTAGCCGTGGGTTTAGGTGTGATTCAAGCCATAGAAAGCCTACTACCCCACCAACAGGGATCATTACACCTCAAGTGGCCTAATGATATTTGGTTTACCCAACATAAGTTAGCCGGGATCCTTTGCGAAGCAGTACCCAGTGAACAAGCAGAACACATGCGCGTTATTGTCGGTATCGGTCTCAATCATTCGATTGATTTTACGACTACATCTATTGACTTGACACCCTTGGGTAAAGTGATCAGTTTGCACCAAATTTCAGACCAGGTACCCAGTGAATTAAGCCTTTTAGAACGCTTACGGGTCTATTTACTCCAGATCCATCAAGTGTATGTAACTACTGCCTCTGGACTGTTGACCCTACTCCCCCAAATCCGTGTGCGCGATGGACTACGGGATCACCCCCTAAGCCTCCAATTAAGGGAGGAAACGATCACCGGCACAGGGGCTGGGATCGATGACTTTGGTCGTTTACTCATCCGTCTACCGGATCATCGGATCCAAGCTTTTCTAAGCGGCCGAGCGCGACTTTTAGCGTAATTACGGCTACTCAGGGGCCTGCTTTTTTTGTACTTAAATAGGCACGCCAACCGCCCAGCGTAGAAATATCCAACGCATCCACCACTGCATAGCTTTCACATAAAAATCCTTGCACCCTTGATCCATCTTCTAGTTCAAGGGTGCCGATGCCTAAGGGTGCAGGAATATTGGCCACAAACCGACCAAAGCCCGCCGCCGGTAAAGACCACACCTCCACTTCAATGGCATAACCCTGGGCTTGGCCTTGATGAATAAGCCCTGGTTTAGGAATAGCTCCCCCCGTAAGGGCATACAGCCGATAGGCTGGGCGGGTACGACACGCCCGGATCAACACCCCTTGTTCCTGAACAAGTTGATAGTTCAAGGGTTGGCCCGTAAGGTGTGCCCCGACAACAACGATCTGGATCTGTTCTTCCTTTAAAGTCACGGGGGGAAGATCAGTTTCTAAAGATAAGGGAACTCCGGTTGCACCTAAGGTTCCTCCCACCTGAGCATGAAACTGTGCTCCAAGTTGTAATAGTAATCGTTCCTGACCTGCCCCAGCGATCAAGGTTAGACCCGTGGGCAAACCATTACTTTGGAAACCACTGGGGACTGACACTGCCGAGAGATCCAGTAGGTTGACAAAATTAGTATAAGTACCCAAATTGCGATTGAGGGCGAGGGGTTCGGCTGCAACTTCCGCCACCGTATAGATAGTACCCGTAGTGGGAACCGCTAAAAGATCCATCTTTTGCCATTGGGCTTCTGTTTCACGATGTAAGTGTGCTAAACGATAGAGTCCTTCGTAAACAGCGACGGCATCATATTTTTTAGCCCCTTGAATAATCTGTAACACCACCGGATCTATAGCTTCGGAGTGATCGGCAAGGAATGGGCCAAGGGCCGCCAATCGTTCTGCCAGCCAAGGGCCTTCGTAGAGTAACTGAGCAACTTTGGCAAAGGGCTGAAAATCAATGGGCACTAGGGTACACCCCAGATCCTGAAGATGATCCAGCGCCCGATGATAGCAGCGTTCTGCTTCGGTATTCCCGAAAAATTGGCGCTGGTCTACCTGGGGAATTCCTACCCGTAAAGAATTTATTTCTTGTCCACCCCAAGGCGCAATCTGCCGAGAGAAAGGATCTTGAGGATCATAGATGCCAGCAACCTGAAGCACGCGCAGGGCATCAACACAGGTGAGGGCAAAAATTGAAACACAATCTAACGTCCGTACCGCAGGTACCAAACCAAGGGTACTGATCAGGCCACGGGTTGGTTTCAGGCCCACAATATTGTTAAATCCGGCGGGTACCCGTCCTGATCCTGCCGTATCGGTGCCCAGGGCAAAACTGACCAATCCGGCTGCCACGGCCACCGCTGATCCGGCACTAGATCCGCCCGGAATGTAGCGCGCATCAAAGGGATTACGGCAGACACCGTAGGGGGTCCGGGTACCCACTAAGCCGGTTGCAAATTGATCAAGATTGGTTTTACCGATCAAAATTGCCCCAGCAGCTTGCAATCGCTCCACGACGGTTGCGGATTGTTGTGGGGTGTAGGCAAAGGCTGGACAACCCGCCGTAGTGGGAATCCCCGCCCAATCAAGATTGTCTTTGATCGCAAAGGGCACCCCATAAAGCGGTAAAGATTCGGGATCATAGGCATCCAAAAGTTCTGCCTGGGCCAAAGCATCGGCTAAGGGCGCCCGATAGATCCACACCGCAGGGTCGTTATAGCCTTCGATCTTGGCATACACTTCACGGATCACATCCTTAGGCGTACAGATCCCACGGTGATAACGATCCGCCAAGGTGTGCAGATCTAAAGAAGTCATCTTGCTTTGCCCCTAGAAAAGTTATCTTTTTAGGACCATAGCATCAATCAGAGATTCTGTGTATTCTGATACAACTGCTGATAGGCCCTAGGCTTATGTTTTGTGTAGGCAAATAACCCTTTAGAGGGTAGCTTCTAGGGTTCCGACTCCACTGGGGTGACTGGTCCGAGAGAAGCAGCCGGAGTAATCCTCCGGTGGCACGGCGGGAGAAAAGCCCGGGAGGATGTTGCCCCATCCCCGTGGAGTATCCAGTGTGACCACCGTAAACAATCACCATAAGCGTTTTCTCAGCGGCATAGTTCTTGCTGAAAACCTACGGTATTGGTCAACTTCTGGTAACTTTGACGGTGAATTATGTAGGTTCACCCCGATTTTTACCTCAATAAAGATCACCAAGGATCACCCATGACAAAGAATACCCTACAGCGTTTACTGCTCTCGCTGGTACTGCCCTGCTTACTTTTGAATGCGGCCCTACCCGCGTCAGCCCAAGAAAAACCCCCTGTCCAAATGGGATTTAGTGCGTGGCCCGGTTGGTTTCCCTGGCAAGTAGCGCAGGAAAAAGGACTTTTTGAGAAAAATGGCGTCAAGGTCAAATTGATCTGGTTTGAGGGCTACTTAGATTCGATCAATGCCTTGGCGGGGGGTAAAATCGACGCCAATGCGCAGACCCTTAATGACACCATTAGCCCGGTGGCCGCGGGCGCCCAACAGGTGATCGTGTTGGTAAATGATAACTCCACGGGCAATGATCAAATTATTGTCAGAGAAGGGATCAACTCCGTCAAAGACCTTAAGGGTAAAAAAATCGCTGCCGATTTAGGCACTGTAGATCACTATCTTTTATTGCTGGGTCTGGAGAAGGCAGGGTTGAGTCAAAAAGATATTAATTTTAGCCCCCTGGAAAGTGGATCAGCGGCGGCGGCTTTTGTGGCCAATAAATTTGATGGGGTAGGCGTTTTTGCTCCGTTTACCACCACCGCCCTCAAGCGTAAAGGCTCAAAAGTCCTGTTTAGTTCCAAAGAATTTCCCGGTGCGATCCCCGATCACTTAGTATTCACCAAAAAGTTTGTCAAAGAACGGCCCGAAGACGTGCAAAAGCTGGTCAATACTTGGTTTGAAACTTTGGCTTACATTAAAGCTAACCCCGAGGAATCGGTCAAGATCATGGCTAAGCGTGCCGGGGTAACTCCAGAGGAATACAAAGACTACGACAGTGGTACTACCATATTTACCGTCGAGCAAAATCTCAAAGCCTTTACTCCGGGTAAAGATATTACCCATCTCAATTTCGCAGCCGATAAGATCAATGACTTTCTCGTGCGCTCGGGGTTGACCAAGAAAAAAGCTGACCTCAAGGGCATTTTTGACCCCCGGTTTGTTCAGAACTACGCCAAACAAAAAGGGATCAAGCCCTAACGGAGCTTGTCCTAACTAAGGGGGGATCATGAGTGTAACCACTGACCGCCAAGTCCTGAAGCCAGCCAAGTTGCGTCCCTTTCTTGCACCAACGCGGCTTTGGCGCTTGCGTGAAGAACTGCCTGGTCAGTTCTACGGGATTCTGGCCACCGCTTCTATTGTGATCCCTCTTTTGGCGTGGACGCTCTTGAGTTTGAGCGGGAAGGTTGAACCCCTTTTCTTACCGGGTCCTGATCAAGTCCTCCAGGCTTTTGTCACCATGTTTACCGAAAAAGATCTGTTGGTAGATGTGGGGGTCAGTTTAGCCAGAGTCTGTGGGGGCTTTCTGTTAGGGGCTTTGGTTGCTATTCCCTTGGGCCTGTTGATGGGCAGTTTTAAAGCCGTCCAAGCCCTGTTTGAACCCGCCATTGGCCTGATCCGGTATATGCCAGCCAGTGCCTTTGTTCCGCTCTTGATCCTTTGGTTAGGCGTAGATGAACCGACTAAAGTGGCGTTAATTTTTATTGGAACCATATTTTTTAACACGCTGATGGTGGCAGATACTGCCCGTGCTGTACCTAAAGAGTTGATCAATGTGTCGTATACCTTGGGGGCCAATCGGCGTCAGGTTTTCTTTCAAGTGCTTGTTCCCCACTGTTTACCAGGGATCATTAATGCCCTACGGGTAAATATGGCAGCAGCCTGGAACTTGGTCATTGTCGCTGAACTGGTTGCCGCCCAATCGGGTTTGGGCTATCAGATTCTCCGCGCCCAAAAATTTCTGTTGACCGATAATATCTTCGTGGGCCTGATTGTGATTGGCTTGGTGGGTCTACTGACTGATTTTATGTTGAGCTGGTTGCGTAATACCTATACTGCTTGGGCAAATTAGGTATTATGACAGCCCTATTAGAAGTGATTGATCTGGTAAAAACCTTCCCTCATAAAAAAGAATCTTTACTGGTACTCGATCAGATCAACCTAACTATTGAACAGGGAGAATTTGTCTCTATTGTGGGGGCTTCTGGTTCGGGTAAATCGACCTTGCTGAATATTATGGCGGGTCTGATTCCCCCCTCATCGGGGGCGATACAACTCCAGGGACGGGCCGTAACTGGCCCTGGACCAGACTTAGGCATGGTTTTTCAAAGTTATACGCTGTTCCCTTGGATGACCGTGGCTAAAAATATTGGCTTTGGTCCCCGGATGGAAGGTTTGGATCCGCCAGCCGTAGCCGAACGGGTGAATTATTATTTAAACGTAGTGGGCCTGAGTCCATTTGCCGATGCTTTACCTAAACAATTATCCGGCGGGATGAAACAGCGGGTTGCCATAGCCCGTGCCCTAGCCAATGAACCCCAGGTTTTGCTGATGGATGAGCCTTTTGGGGCTTTAGATGCCCAAACCCGCGAAGCGCTCCAGGTCTTCATGCTCAATCTCTGGGAGCAGACGAAAAAAACCATCGTCATGATCACCCATGATCTCGATGAAGCGATCTTTTTGAGTCAACGGGTTTATGCCCTTTCGTCTTGTCCCGGACGGATCAAAGCTGAGATTCCCATTGGTTTAGGATCAAGTCGCTCGCTGGACACCAAAGAAGACCCTTATTTTTGTCTGCTAAAACATCAGTTGCGCGAATTACTACACGAAGCAAAGAACGATCTAGCGGGTTAGGCGAGCCCCATTAGTCTTTCTAGACATTGACTTTGTGATCCGGGCTGACGGTGAGCATGGCCTGAATATAGTGCACTAGGGCTTGGGCACCCCCTTTATTCGCATAATGGAGCGGTAGATCATGGGCACGACAAGCCTTACGCGCTAACTCCGAGTATTTATGGGCGGCATAGCCCGTCACCATCACCACCAGCGCAGCCCCCGCCACCGTATTAAGCCGGGTCTGAATCTCAGTGGCCCCAATATCCGTACAAAACCAAACCAACTGATAATCAGGGGCTAAGGCTTTCGTAACCATGTACTTTAGTTTCTGATGTCCGCCAAAAATAACGATCTTTTGCTTACGAACCGGTACGCATGCAAGATCTAGGTCTGTTTTGCGCCGGACTGCTACAGGTGATTTATGGACTTCTTGGACTAACTCACTCCATAACTCCAGGGAAGGACTTTTATTGATCAAGGGGTCTCTAGGGGCAAACACCGCTAATCTTTTGATCAATAAAGATACAATTGATTTTTTCGTTAAGGGTAAATGAGCGCTATAAAGATACAGTTGTTGGGCAAAATCAAGGAGTTCGGGTCTATTTGCGCACTGATCAATGCGGCAGCGCAAATCCTGAAGCAACAAATTATTAATCCTTATTTTGAGTTTGGCTTGATAGTCCTGAGGAATAGTGCTGAGCTGTGAAATCTGCGCTAAAGCATTTAAGGCATGGCCCGGTGGAACTAGGGTTGAGGGCCACAGCTGTAAAATTCGTTGTATATCATTGATCAACTTTTGTTTTGCTCTGGCCGTTTGAAGCTGACTTGCTTGAACTGCTGTGCCAAGTGTGAAACTCTTAGCTAATAACTGACTCATAAAGACCCCTCACCCGTTGGCCTACGGATCTAGATATAACCTATTGCAATTTATTTTTTTGCAGCTTTTCACACAATTGATCACTTTAGTTTTGAATCCCAACATACTACGCTTTTATTTTTGGAACACGTGTTATATCAAGTTCGGATAGTTAGCTTGTTTTATCCTATTTCCCTTTACACGTATCTCTAATGACGCCCTGCTGTTCGCTTAGGCTACACGGGACTTCTTGCATGAATACGGTAGAGCAAGAATAAAAACCCCTTGGGAGGTGGAAAGGTTTTCCCCTCCCAAACCTACCCCCCTCCTTGTCAGGGAGCTTGCAGCCCCCGACAACAACGCAAAGCGCTTTAGCGACCCCTTGCCGGGTTTGATCCTGTGGCTGGGGTTGATCCTAAAGGGGCGGCAAGAAGTCGGACGGCTTTAAATGATCAAGAAGATCACCGATGCAATGTGACAACGTACCCCGAGGCACACCTCGATCTAGATGAAAAGCAGTGCGTCCATAGAGACCTCTGCGTGGGGGGATGGGGGAAGAGAGGTGTTCCCCCGTGAGGGTGGGGGCGCGGGGGTGGAACCCTAGGTTCCGGCCCCCGAAATCTTACTCTTTTGCTCGTAAAAATTAGCTAACTAACGATTCCTTTAGAC
>JANNOF010000017.1:0-3198 GCA_031398925.1 Gloeobacteraceae cyanobacterium SOY_34_metabat_371
TAACAGTGTATTGCGCAAGGCCGGAATGCGCCCAAACGCACCCGCCCGATTCCCCGCGCCCCGCCCTGGCGAGATTGGTTGATCGAGCGGATCTTTCGGGGCCGTCAGATGTCCCACGCCGAAGACTTTCAAACCGCTTCCCAAGAAGCCGTGGCCCTATTGACGGGTGTGACCAATTCCTTAGAACGCAATGATTATCTTTATAAAATAGCTGACCGCTTAGCGGCGGGTAAGGGCATGCTCGCGGTTCAAATTGAAGAAGAATTACGCAAGCGCGTGCGCTCCCGCCGTTGGACCGCCCCCCAAGCGAAGCCCAACAAAGAAGACCCGACCCAACGGCTTTATGTGGCTGAATTTCAGCTTTTACAAATCTTTTTGAATATTCCTGAATATCGGGCCGATATCGTCCGGGCTTTAGAAGAGGACGAATTAGAATTCTCCTTTCCAGTCCATCGTCAAGTTTGGGATGTGATCGCTGAACTACAAGATGACTACCCGGAACACTTGATCAGCCACCTCCAAAACCGGGTTGCTGAAGACGCGACCCTCAGTGATTATGTCTATAGTCTGCTGTGGATCTCAGAGATGAACCGGGTTTCTTTACTTAGACCCAGTCTTGTGATGCGAGCAGCTCTCGCCAATATTGCCCTCGAAATTTGTCAAAAACGCCATCTACACTGGATGCGCTACTGGGAAAAAGCCTTTACCGAGGGGCACCGCGAAGAAGCGCAACATTATTATGAGCAAATCCAGCAGGAGCACCAACGGATTCAAGACCTCAAAAGTCGTTGCCGTCTGACCCTAGAGCAGATGACAACGTTGGAAGAGGCGATGATCCCGCAGGAAGAAGCTTTTTAAATTTTTGGTAAATATATTATTCTCTGACTACTTTCCGTTTTGGTTAAGTCATAGATCTTTACTAAGCGCCCCCTAGCTCCCATTTCATGCATTTCATGGGGGTATAAAAGTTTTAGACACCCCCACAACTTGCTGTCCGCGATAAAATTCATTTTGATCTCCCCTCAGGATCTGGGTGAATCTGCCACTGCACACGATACACTCAAACCAGATCATCTCGTACGTAAATGACAGATACTAATTCTCCACAGGTTGAACAGGCTCCAGCCGAACCCCCTATTAGCTATACGCTTTCACCCAATTTTCCTGATCTCCTAACCCGCCTAGGCCAAACCCTGGCCCTGACGACCTATCAGGCCGGAAAACTTTGTTTTTTGAGCGCCAATCAAAACAAGCTCCGCCTCTTGATGCGGACCTACAACAAGGCCATGGGCCTATTTGTCGATAACGAAGGCTTGATCTTAGCGACGCGCAATCAGATCTGGTCTTTTATTCCCGTGCCTGAACTGATCAAATCCCAATATGCCGACCGTGATTATGACATGCTTTATTTGCCCATTGGATCTCAAGTCACGGGGGATGTCGCGGCCCATGATGTTTTTCGGAGTCAGGGGCAGATCCATTTTGTGAATACGCTGTTTTCCTGCATTGCCCGCACCAGTGATCGGTATAGTTTTATTCCGACTTGGAAACCTAGCTTTATTGACCGCTTGGTGTCTGAAGACCGCTGCCATCTCAATAGCATTGCCCTAGATCAAGGGAACCCGCGTTATGCGGTGGCCCTGAGCAATACCAATTACGTAACGGGTTGGCGGCCCCTAAAAAATACCGCCGGATGCGTGATCGATATTGAAACAAATGAAGTGATCTATCAAGGGCTATCCATGCCCCATGCCCCCCGGTTGATGGGGGATCGTTTGCTCCTACTCAATTCTGGGAAAGGAGAACTAGGCTATATCGATCTAAAATCCGGTCAGTGGCAGGTCATGATCCAGTTACCGGGCTTCTTGAGGGGTTTAGCCCTGTATCCACCCTATGCCTTTGTGGGTCTTTCTAAAATCCGCGAGACCGCTACTTTTGGTGGAGTTGCCATTGAAAAACAGGAACTCCAATGCGGGGTCTATGTGGTGAACTTGCTCTCTGGAACTATTGAGGCGTGGCTGACCTTTGATAAGGGGATCGAGGAACTCTACGATGTCCAACTCGTGCCCTATCGCCATCCCTTTGTACTGGGTTTTCAAAAAGAAGATATTAATCGTATGTTTCACTATCCGCCAGAAATTTTTTAATCCAGGCGTACCCGTGCTTTTAATTATTGGGGATCAGGTAAGGCGTTTGAGCTGAATACGATAGCGGTCTTTTTTGGTGATCTGGATCTCACCTATTTCGAGACGGCCCCGGCCCCGCACCATGACCCGGTCGCCGGTTTTTACTGTTTTAGAAGGTTGGGTGATGGTCCGCCAATTGATCCGTACATCCCCTTTGCTAACCAGATCCACCAATTTACTGCGCGACATCCCAAAACCCGCCGAGGCCACCGCATCCACCCGCAAAGAAGCCTCGGTAGTTACTAAGTCTTTGACTTGAGGGGGGCGAATTTCTAAACGCTCTAGGGGAATGGCTTCTACGACAACAGGTACGGTACGAATTTTTTGCACCAATAGCGTAATGGTCGCGACAATCTCTGGGATCACGAGCATCTGTGCGCCCCGGTCTTTTAGGACGACCACATCACCGGTTTTTTCGCGGATAATGCCGATCCCCAAAACCGCTCCTAAAAAATCCCGGTGGGTCGCCGGATCAAACAAAAAATTCCCACTGATCTCTAATGCGATCACGGGAATAGGAGCCGCCTCTAAAGAGGGATGCCCAAAGGCTAAACGTTGTCGCTCCGCCTGTGCATAGCCCCCCCAGGGGATGACCTGTAGATCCGCTAGGGTTTCAAAGACGCCTAGGGCTTCTTCGAGTTCCGGTGGAGATAAAAAATCTGAATAGACCCATTCCCAATTTTTAAGCGCCCGCTCCGCCAGATCGATCAGACGAGCTAGGGTTTCGCGAAATTCTGCACCCTTGAGCAATTGATCACGGGGTAAATTCATAGTTATAGATACGGAGAGAGAGGGATTCGAACCCTCGGTAAGGAATAACCCCTACAACAGATTAGCAATCTGCCGCTTTCGACCACTCAGCCATCTCTCCAGTAATTTTAGAATTATACTCTGTGTTGGGTCTTGGATCCTAAGACCCTGGTCGTAAAGAAATAGGGTCCGCAGCCATTCCCTCCCTCAAAATGAATGATATCAAGTTCGGCTGATCAGCCCCCCATCCCCCACGTTGTGG
>JANNOF010000061.1:0-3866 GCA_031398925.1 Gloeobacteraceae cyanobacterium SOY_34_metabat_371
GGGTCGAGCCAACCCTGCTGGATCAACAGTTCGGGGCTGATCAGCAGAGGATTACCCGCTAGAGCCGAAAAACACATATAGGGTGAGTTGCCATACCCGGTGGGGCCGAGGGGCAAAATCTGCCAAAACTGTTGCTGGCTCTGCACCAGAAAATCGACAAACTGGAAGGCACTGGGACCGAGATCGCCAATTCCCCAGCCTCCCGGTAGCGAAAAGATGGGTAAAAGAATCCCGGCGGCCCGACTCATGGGGCAAGTTCCGTTGGTATTTGGTAATTTAATTGCTCATCTAATAGATCCAGCAGGGCAAATAGGGGGATCCCCATCGATTCAGGCTCCTGGAACCGTTGTTCTAAACCGCACTGCAACTCTAGGAGACACTCTTCCAGCAAAAATGCATTGAGCAGAATGCGTAATTGCTGTGGGTCCGAAGGGATGGCCTGACAGGAGTCCCCACAGTCTAAGTAAGCGTGGCAGCAGACCGTACTCACCCACCGATACCAAAATCTCCCCCATTGCCCTAAGCGCTCCATTTGTTCGGGGCTACTTATGCCACTGACTTGGTGAAAATCCAGGGCGGTGCGCGTGGCGTAATAGAAGGAATACAATAGTCCCGCCAGATCCCGCAAGGGGGAGCGCTTGATGCGGCGCTCGGTTAAGGGGCGGCGCGTATCGCCACTCAAGTTGGCAATCAAGAAACCTTTACCCGTAAACAGTAATTGCCCCAAATGATAGTTGCCGTGGATACGGGTACGATAGGCCTGAACCGGAGTAGAAAGAATCCGTTGAAATAGGCCAATAATTGTGTCTTGATGCTGTAAAAAACGGTCAGCTAAAGCTTGAATTTCCTCTGGTAAGTAGGGGCGACGCGCCTTTAACAAGGGCACTACTTGTCCTAGCAAATTGCGCATCGACTGGTAAATGGATCGTTGATAGAGAGTAGTAAAACGCTCTGGGCAAAAAGCCGGATCTTCGCTATTGCTGATCAAGGCCCGATGAAAGAGCTTAGTGGTTTCTCCTAACTGACGGGCGGATTCTAAATAATCGCCAATGGCGGCATAGGCTAAATCCGGGATGCCATTATCTTTCCAATCGAGCATCCCTCCTGCCGGAACCTGTGGTATCGGATCAGACCAGGTGGGGGATTCCAGTAGCAGTAAGCGATCAAAGAATTGTGCCAGATTATCGAGGGTATAGCTCCAGGCATCGCCCTCTGAAGGTAAATAGTCCTGGACCACCGCCAAGGTTAAAGAGTCTTTGTGAACCGATCCGATCATCGGCAGAATGGGCGGTGCAGCCCTGTGCTGACTCAGGTAGTGTCCTAGTTCCCAAGCCGGATGGATACCTGACTCAACGCGCCGGAAGACTGTAATTAACCAGCGGTCCCCCAACACGCCCTGTACAATGCCATCCCGAGTCTTGAGAAAACGCAAACTCAGATCCTCCGCCCCCATAACTCCCGCTACAGCAATGAGGGCCCGTTCTAGCATTTGCAACAGGAACATACGGGTACGCAGGGCATCTACTAAAAATCCAAGGTCGTCAGTACCCACCTTGAGTTGCGCCACCAGCGTCGCCTCTTGGGGTTGGGGTTCTGTATCAGGTACCCACATAAGCGGCAATAAATAGGTTTCTGGGCTACCCGTTGCGTACTCCACCCCTAACAAGATCAAAGCCAAATCATTGTTTTCTACGGGTACGTATAAAGTGGACCGCACTTTTGTATGTTGAATCACCTGATAACGACCCTGAAACCAGAGTTGACGACAGAGATAGTCGGGGATGATCTGCTCTAACTTGATGCTAGCTTCTCCCATAAGAATAGTCTGCCAACGGTCTTTGACCGACAGTAAGGGTAGCGAACTTAAAACATCTGGACCTGGCAAACAAGAAATTGAGTTAGGCGTTTGCTCAAGGGAAAACCAATAGAAAGAATAGGCCCCCAGGGTCAAAAAGTACGGTAGCTTGCTAATCGGCGGAAACTCAATGCGTCCAAAGACTTCAACGGGTTTCAAACCATCAAAACTCGCTAGATCCAATTCTACACATTGGGTATAACGAGATAGATTAACTACTACCAGGATCCGTTCTTGATCAAAAATACGCAAAAAAGTAAGCACCTTACGATTATCGGGGTAAAGCATCTGAAACGAACCTTGTCCAAAGGCCCGAAAACGCTTGCGCACTGCGATTAAGCGTTTCATCCACCACCATAGGGAATTGGGATTATTCCGCTGAGTCTCTACATTAATGGTCTCATAATGGTATTCAGGCTCAATTACAATCGGTAAAAATAATCTTTGGGGATTACACTGGGAAAAACCAGCATTGCGGTCAGCACTCCATTGCATCGGTGTGCGCACCCCGTTGCGGTCCCCCAAATAGATATTGTCACCCATACCAATTTCATCCCCATAGTAAAGGACGGGTGTTCCCGGTAGCGATAACAGTAACCCATTCATCAACTCCATACTGCGGCGATTGTTCCCTAGTAGGGGTGCTAACCGACGTCGGATCCCCAGGTTGATCCGGGAACGCGGATCGGTGGCATAGACGCGGTACATATAATCCCGGTCTTCATCGGTCACCATTTCTAGGGTCAACTCATCATGATTACGCAGGAAAATAGCCCATTGACAGGTATCAGGAATAGGGGGTGTTTGCTGCAAAATATCGACAATGGGAAATCGATCTTCCTGTTGAATCGCCATAAATAAACGGGGCATTAAAGGAAAATGAAAGTTCATGTGACATTCATCCCCTGATCCCATATAAATGATCGCATCCTCTGGCCATTGATTGGCCTCGGCTAACAACATGGTATCAGGATAATTGACATCAACATAGGAGCGTAATTGTTTGAGAAAGGCGTGGGTTTCTGGTAGATTTTCACAGTTGGTTCCCTCCCGCTCGTACAAATAAGGGACAGCATCTAATCGGAATCCATCAACGCCTAAATGCAACCAAAAATCAAGAGCTTCAAATAGGGCTTTGTGTACGGCTGGATTATCAAAATTGAGATCGGGTTGGTGTGAATAAAACCGATGCCAATAGTAGGCCTTTCCTACAGGATCCCAGGTCCAGTTAGCGGTTTCAAAATCCTGAAAAATAACGCGCACCCCTGGATATTTTTCTGGGGTATCACTCCAGACGTAAAATGCTCGCTCTGGGGAGCCTGGTAAGGCCCGACGTGCTCTTTGAAACCAAGGATGTTGATCAGAGGTATGGTTAATAACCAGCTCAATAATCACACGAATCTGTCTTTGATGGGCTTGATCTACCAGTGTTTTAAAATCGACTAACGAACCATAAATAGCATTAATATCCGTATAATCTGCCACATCGTAGCCATCATCTCGTTGCGGAGAAGGGAAAAAAGGCAATAACCAGATGGCGGTGATCCCAAGATCCTGAAGATAATCAAGCTTACTGATCAATCCCTGTAAATCACCAGTTCCATCCCCATTGCTATCGGCAAAGGACTTAACGGGGACTTCATAGATGATGGCATCTTTAAACCACAGCGTTTCATTGATGATCTTGACCATCAGAAGCCCTCAAGGAGTATATAGTGTGCAAAATGCAACTGATCGATCAATACATTGGGGATGCATGCCTCTCTAATCATAGTGAATTTTCCAGTCAGCATGGCAAGAGTGCTTAACTAAAGTCGCTAGAGCGTACATTGGCATATTTAATTTGAGAAATTTGAACCTTTTGATGTTTCGCAAGTCTAAATCGTAAGGAGTTGCAAGCCGCCATCCAAGATATTCTCGATACCATGGATACAACTACGATTGCATCTTTGACTGGATGGGATTGGATTCTGGATGCTTTATTCCGTGCAGGTATTTAGATAAATGGTAT
>JANNOF010000084.1:0-11618 GCA_031398925.1 Gloeobacteraceae cyanobacterium SOY_34_metabat_371
CAGCCGGGCGTTGATCGAAGTGATCGACGATGGGCACAGCCATCGCTATGGTTGGCGGCCTGATCCCCACCATCATTTTCATTGCTCTCGTTGTGGCGCGATTCAAGATGTAGACCTGCCTGAGTTGCAGCTCCTGCAACATCGGATCGAAGGGCGCGTAGAACACTATCGTCTTGACTTATATGGGGTATGCTCTCATTGTGAGAAATCTAATGAATCAACCGCTTAATGCGCGCCATCGCCAAATTCTCTGGGCTACAGTCCAGCATTATATTGAAACCGCTGAACCCGTAGGGTCTAAGATCCTGGCGGAGGTATTTCATTTTGATCTCAGCTCAGCCTCGATCCGCAATGCGATGAATGCCCTGGAGCAAGCAGGCTTTTTATTTCAACCCCACGCCTCTGCGGGTCGGGTGCCCTCAGATTCAGGGTATCGGGTCTACGTGGATGAACTGTTGGCTCCTTCTGAAGAATTAAGCCGTCAAGTCCAGGCGGTAGTCATTGATAAATTAGGCGAAGAACTCAATCATAATTTGGAGCTTCACCTAGAACAAGCGGCTAAGCTCTTGGCGGTCCTGACGGGTTGTGTGGCGTTGATCACGGCCCCCGTAGGCAATCTAGTCACGATCCGGCATTTACGTTTGATGCCCGTCAGTGAAACCAGGCTTTTGGTACTGCTCGTAACCGATACCTTTCAAACCCGTTCCCTGCTTGTGGATCTACCCCCTGGGGTTAGTGCTGAGGATCTAGAACTACTCAATAATTTTTTAAATATCCATTTGTCTAACCACAGTCTCCGGGATCTGAGTACGGGCGAATCAAATCCCCTATGGCAAGAGTTTCGCCAGTGGGCTGACTTTTTACGGAGTCTGATGGAGTTGATCCGCGATGAATTGCTGACCCCCCAAGTCGGTCAAGTCTTTGTCAGTGGCCTGAGTGAACTCCTGCGTAAACCCGAATTTAGTCAACCCCAGCAGCTCCATGATTTAGTATTACTGCTTGAGCAGGACCGCCTCCATTTAGGTCATTTGATCCTCTCCGAAGACGTGGAGCATCAACGGGTTTCAATCCGTATTGGGACTGAAAATCCCTTTAGTCCGATGCATAGCTGCAGTCTTGTTAGCCAGACCTTTAGCTACCAAGGCACGGCCATTGGCTCGGTAGGGGTGCTAGGGCCAACCCGCCTGCCCTACGACCGGGCTATTGCCTCGGTTCAAGCTACGGCCGATCACCTCTCCAAAACGGTTTTTCGGTGAGACAGTTTTTAGGGATGAGCCTGGTTGCCTTGCTCCTGAGTCCTGTTCAGGCTCAAGTACTTTCGGTTGTACCCAAACTCAATACTACTATCCCCAATCCCCTTGACATTACCCTAGTCATTGATGGCGAGCAGACCCCATTAACCAATTACGATTGGGACCGGATCAAAGTAGTGGTGGATGGGCGAGATTTTTCCACTACGGCCCGTACTATTTTGGCCGGTCCGGTGGCGGTGGCCCTAGCACCCAATCAATTTATCTTGACGCAGCAAGAAATCCAGGGCAATCAATTGCGGGTACGCCTCTATGGAATCCAGGCTCCTAAAGGCTTACGACGGGTTCAGCTTGCAATTCCTGGCAAACCAGGTACCAAGAGCTTATCTCTAGAAGGCTTTTTTATCGTCTCCTAGGGTTTTATACTGCACTCAGACTGGAGTTCCCATGATCAAGAAAATGAGTCCTTGGATAGCAGGTCTATTGGTGGGCGTGCTAACCGCCTGCGGCGCTCCTCCTGAGGAAGTGATCCTAACGGATCGAGAAATTGAGGCCAAAATTGTACGTACGGCTGAGCGTAAATCCAATGGAGTTTTTTATAGCATTGAAGAAAAAATAACCGATAGCCAAGGCGATACTTGGCGGGTTTCTTTTCTTAAAATTTTTCGAGAAAGTGGCAAGGTATACAATTACATTCAAATTCGCGTTGATCCCCGTTATAACTTCACCGTTAGTACGGTGCGGCCTATGGTCATTGGTACAGAAGGCTTCACAGATACGTTGCCTAATGAAGCTAAAGACCGGAATCGTATCGGTTACTACGAAGTAACCAAGATCTTCCCCTCGCTGTTAACGCAGCCCCCGGTGACCCTAGGTTTACCCGTTGGTGAAAAGGAGACGCGCATGATCATCATTAGTGCTGCTTCCCTAAAGGGCTGGCAAAAAGTCAATGCTATTGATGGACCAAACGTGTTTTATCCGGCGGCTAATTATTAATCTTAAAGAAATCGTTACGCACTGTTAGAAATAAGGCGTTACACTACCATACTAATAACGTCCACTGTCTAGACCGCTATGGGGGTCCTATGGCTACCGTTCGTGAGGACAATCCCTCTTTATCCCCCGATATTCCGGTTGACCCCTCCCTTGATGCGCTTCTAGGAGCCGAAGAAGGAACTCTGGTCAATTGGAGTGAAAATACCTCCAATCTTCCCCGTCATGGCACGGATGATCTAATTCGCCTCTACCTCCAAGAAATTGGACGGGTACCTTTACTCAAGGGTGCTGAGGAAGTAGACCTCGCCCGCCAAGTCAAAGCCTGGCTGGATGTGGAGGAAAAGCGTCAAACCTTGTCTAAAAAATTAACCTATCTACCTACTGACCTTGAACTTGCTGCCCATCTAGAAGAACCCTTTGAACTGGTTAGCAAGCTGATCCAACGGGGAAAAAGAGCTAAAAAACATCTCATCAACGCCAACCTCCGCTTAGTTGTATCCGTTGCCAAAAAATATCAAGGCCGGGGCTTGCCGCTTTTGGACCTGATCCAAGAAGGAACCTTGGGCTTAATCCGGGCGGCGGAAAAATTTGATTACACCCGTGGCTTTAAGTTTTCGACCTACGCCACCTGGTGGATTCGCCAAGGCATTACCCGCGCCATTGCGATGCAGGCCCGCACGATTCGTCTCCCGGTGCATGTGGTCGAAAAGGTCAACAAAGTCAAAAAGGCTACCCGTCAACTCTCTCAACAATTGGGGCGTGCCCCCTTAGAACGGGAAGTCGCTGAAGCGGTGGAAATGGATGTTGAGCAATTGCGGTTTGTCCGTCGGGCCATCCAAGTGCCTGTTTCTCTAGAAACTCCGGTCGGCCGCGAAGAAGACACGGCCTTGGGTGATTTGATCCAATCACCGGGACCGATGCCCGAGCAGGAAGTGATCCATACCCTGATGCGCCAGGATCTAGAAGAACTGCTCCATACCCTGACCCCACGGGAACGGGAAGTGTTGCGTTTACGCTATGGCCTGGTAGATGGACGGTCACGGACGCTGGATGAAGTGGGCCAATACTTTACCTTGACCCGCGAACGGATCCGGCAAATTGAATCCCGTGCCCTACGCAAACTCCGCCATCCCCAACGGTTGCGCCGCGTCCGTGAGTATCTAGAAGGTCAGTAACCTAGCTACCAAAGGGCGGTGGATCGGGTTTGAGCACTGGGAAATAGAGATTGCCCACGGATTTGAGGCGACCTGCGACCTGCTCGGCTGCTGGCCCAGTCCCGATGTATAGATCCACCCGTCCGGGGCCAATGATCGCCCCGCCTGTGTCTTGGTTACAGACAAACCTGCGCCAAGGACGCACCCCATCTACTTCGGGGAGGGCCACATCCACTAGGGCCAAAGCTCCTCTGGGAAAGATTTTGCGGTCTGTGGCAATGGAATAGCGTGCCGTCAAGGGCACCCCAATACTTCCTTTGGGTCCTGTGGCGTACAGGGGGGTTTGCTGAAAAAAAACATAGCTTTCATTGGTATACAAAAGGGGCTTGAGCCGATCAGGATGATCTTGAAAATATTGCCTGAGGACGGGTAACGTCACTTCTTCGGGTTTAAAAACCCCTTGTTTGATCAAGGCTTTACCTAAGCTCTGATAAGGACGGTCGGTTTTACCCGCATAGCCGATTCCCATCACCTGACCGTCTTCGAGGACCAAACGGGCCGAACCTTGGACGTGGATCAAGTAGGCATCAAAGGGATTGTCTAGCCACGCTAACTCTAAACCCTTAAGCAGTTGTTGTTCTTCGATCTCGGCTCTGGTGTAGTAGGGCACAAACCCCTGGGAGGTCCTCCGGCCCTTGGCTTTGCCTTGACGGTCTAATACAAGATCTGTGGGTAGGCGATACAAAGGAAAGCGAAAGCGCTCATTGGGACGCATACTACCCTCAAAAACGGGTTCATAGTAGCCCGTAAACAACACATCGCCTTGCCCTTTTTGCCCCGCCGCTTGATAAAAATTAAAGTAATGCCATACCCGCAGCTCAAACTCTAGGGGGGTAGTGCTTTGGATCAGTTGGTCTTTGAAAAATTTTAAGGCCCCTTGCATCGCCCAATGGGGTAGATCGGCCTGGGGATAGTCGCGTTGGGAACTGGCCCGGCCAAAATAGCTCAAACTTTGATCAATGGCTTGGAGGAGGCGTTCGCGTTCCAGCCAACTTTCGGCAAAGGAGCCCACCAGCCCTGTAGGAATAACGGGGCGCAACACTGCTTGGGCTAAGGCTTGGTGCCCCAGCAACCAACTCCCTAGGCCCAATCCACAGGTAAACATTCGTCTATGCATGATCACCACCACCTATGGTGGTTTGTAACACATTACGGTGCATTTGGAAACTAGGGCTGTTTGGCCCAATGGGGTTTCCAATTGAGTTTGATCAACTGACGTGCCCGGGCAACCGCTAAACTCCCGGCGGGGACATCCTTAGTAATCACCGATCCCGCCCCCACCGTCGCCCCAGTACCAATGGTTATAGGCGCTACCAACACTGAGTTAGATCCAGTCTTCGCGTGGTCTTCGATGATTGTGCGGTGCTTATCGCGCCCGTCATAGTTGGCGGTCACCGTCCCACAGCCAATGTTGACTCCTCGGCCCAGGGTACTATCGCCCAAATAGCTCAAATGGGCACAGTTGGTCTGATCCCCTAGGTGCGAATTTTTGATCTCGACAAAGTTACCCACCCGGCAACCGGCTCCGGTTTGGGCACCCTGGCGTAGATGGGCGTAGGGACCAACGGTGGTTTCTGGGCCAATGGTTGCATGGCGCACGACGGAGTAAAGAATTTCGGCATTGCGCCCAATATGACTGTGTTCGATGAGGGAACCCGGACCGATCTTGGCCCCCGCCTCAATCGTCGTTTGGCCCTTGAGATGGCTACCGGGTTCGATCACCACATCGGGATTCAGAACCACGGTATCTTCAATGGTGGTGGTGACGGGATCGACAATCGTTACCCCAGCCCGTAACCAATAGTGGGTAATGCGCTCCCGCAGTACGTGACCGACTTGGGCCAGTTGCAGCCGGTCATTAACCCCCAGTACCTCGGTTGGCTCTTGGGCGGCGATAGCTACTACTCCTTTGAGGTGATCAAAAACCTCAGTCAGGTAATACTCACCCTGCGCATTGTTGCAGGTGAGTTGGGCTAGGGCACGGGCCAACTCAGGCCAGGAAAACCCGTAAACCCCAGCATTGATCCGTTGTTCTAATTTTTGCGCGGGGGTACAGTCTTTTTCTTCAATGATCTGCTGGACTATGGCCCCTTTGCAAAAAACCCGGCCGTAACCCGTAGGGTCTTGAAGCGTTGCCGTTACCAGGGCCAAGGGAACTTCCGCTAACGTCGTCAGGGTTTGGGTGGTAACTAGGGGGGCATCACCATTGATCACTAAAACCCGCCCCTGATAGTCCTGCCAGGGTTCTAAAAGCTGTTGTAGGGCGTGTCCTGTGCCCTTTTGCTCCCGTTGATAGACCCACTGGATCTGGGGGTCAGCATGGGCTTGGATCACCGCCTCGGCCCCGTGTCCTACGATCACCGTGGCTGGACCGAGGGGGGCACTGGCTTTGAGGACATGGCCCAAAAGGGTCCGGCCCATAACTGTGTGCATAACCTTGGGCAATTGAGAGCGCATCCGGGTGCCTTTTCCGGCTGCGAGGATCACGACCCTTAGGGATTCCATAGTCTGCGCTGAGGAGTGTTTTCACAGTTTACCGTGACTGCACCTTAAGTTTGTGCACCGTGGGCTTACCCTAGGGAGCTTCTAGAAAATCGCTTTGGAGCGTCGATCAATAAATCATATGGAGACCACCGCTTTTAGGGGTCAGTTTGCGTTGAATATCTTTAGTTTGATAGGCCCCCCTAAAGGAAACACGGGTGTACGCTTGCATTCTACGTATTATTACGTGCAACCGGTGGATACTAGGAATAGATACAGCAAACCAAAGTGATCCTAACGACCTATTACGCGAATGTACGGACGTTAATAAAGGCACATAAAAAAACTCGGTGCGGGGGGTTGAAGGAGCACCGAGAGAAGGTTCATTTGCTAGGTATATTGTAATGTCTTACACACTTCAGTGTCAACGGGCCTAAGTGTTTACCCGACAATCTCTAGGATCAGTATTTGGGCATACTCGGATCAATTTGTTCGGCCCAAGCCAAGATTCCACCCTTGACATTGGTACCGACGATCCCCTTGTCGGCTAAAACAGCTAGAGCTTTCGCCGAGCGCATCCCCGACTTACAGTGGACCCAAAGTTCTGATCCTTGGGCCAGGGCACGCACCTGTTCTACCCCTGGTCCGCTCTCAATATCTCCTAGAGGAACTAAAACAGACCCAGGAATATGGGCGATCTCGTATTCATGGGGGTTGCGCACATCCACCAAAACTATAGTTCCTTGGGCAAGCCGTTCTTGGAGTTGTTGTACCGTTGCTTCTGCCACCGTGGGTTGTTCCTCAACGTCGGAAATGCCGCAAAACACTTGGTAGTCGATGAGTTCAGTAATCGTTGGGTGATCGCCGCAGAGGGGACACTGGGGATTTTTGCGCAATTTGAGTTCCCGGAATTTCATATTCCAGGCATCGTACAAAAGCAAGCGTCCAGAAAGCGTTGTCGCTCCCCCCAGAATGATCTTGACCGCTTCAGTGGCTTGGATGACCCCGATCACGCCAGGGAGAATACCTAAGACCCCGCCTTCGGCACAACTGGGTACCAGTCCTGGGGGGGGTGGCTCTGGATAAAGGCAACGGTAGCAAGGGCCGCCCTCATAGTTAAACACCGTGGCCTGCCCTTCAAAACGGAAGATTGAGCCGTAGACATTGGGCTTACCCAAAAGGACGCAGGTGTCATTGACCAAATAACGGGTCGGGAAATTATCCGTGCCATCGATGATCAGGTCGTAATCCTTGGCAATTTCGAGGGCATTTTCAGAAGTCAAGGCCGTTTCGTGAATATCGATTTGCATAAAGGGGTTCAGTTCTAAAAGCCGATGCTGCGCCGAGGCGACTTTGGGCTTACCGATCCACGAAGTGCCATGAATGATCTGGCGCTGCAAATTGGAAGCATCGACCACATCAAAATCCACCAGGCCCATGCGTCCGATCCCGGCGGCAGCTAAGTACAGGGCCAGGGGAGAACCGAGCCCCCCGGTACCGACACACAGCACAGAAGCCGCTTTGAGTTTCTTTTGACCCGCCAGCCCCACTTCAGGCAAGATCAAATGCCGCGAATAGCGCTCGTATTCTTCATTGGTAAGGGTAATGCTGTCCAGATCAGGATTAAGCATGGGCACCGCCAGCAATGGAAGGCACAATACTGACAATATCGGTGGCTTGGACGGGGGTTTCCCCTTTTTGGAGATGGCGGATGTCTTCGTCGTTGAGATAGACATTGACGAAGTTGCGCAAGGCTCCCTCTTCGGTATAGAGATGTTTTTTGAGGTCGCTGTACTGAGTGGTCAATTGGACCAGCACCTCGGCAATCGTCGCGCCCTGGAGATCAAGGGCTTCTTGGTTAGCGGTATACCGCCGCAGGGGCGTGGGAATGATTACCTTCGTCATGCAAATCCTCCGCTCAATGACCAGTATCCCGATTGGGATTAGGTAGATTACTTAATTCTAGCGCTAAATCCAGTGTACTCTGCTCTAGATCCTGGGATAGCGTAGGGACTGCAAGGACCTGGGCTATGATCTAAATCTGTCGGTGGAGGCCCTATGCAAGCGTTTCGTAAGCTCCTCAACGAGCGTGTTCTGGTCTTTGATGGGGCCATGGGTACAAGTATTCAAAATATGGACCTCAGCCCGGAGGATTTTGGGGGCAGTGAATTAGAAGGCTGTAATGAATATTTGGTCCGCTCCGCGCCCCAGGTTATTCGTCAGATCCATAGCAATTTTTTAGCCGCTGGGGCCGATGTCATCGAAACCGATACCTTTGGTTCGACGGGAATCGTGTTAGCCGAGTATGGTCTAGGGCCTTTGGCCTATGAACTTAATGTCCAAGCGGCCCAATTGGCTAAGGCCGTAGCCCTTGAGTTTAGCCAACCGGATAAACCCCGTTTTGTGGCGGGTTCCTTGGGGCCAACTACTAAGATGCCGACCTTGGGGCACATTAGTTATCAAGATTTAGCTAAAGAATACTATGTGCAAACCTTAGGCTTAATTGATGGGGGCATCGATCTGGTTTTAATTGAGACCTGTTTTGATCTATTGCAAACCAAGGCTGCTCTGGGGGGGGTATTCAAAGCCTTAGCCCAGCGCCGCGTAGACTTGCCCGTGCTGTGTTCTTTGACCTTTGAGGCAACGGGAACGATGCTGGTCGGGGCGGATATTGCTACGGCACTCACCGCTTTAGCTCCTTATCCGATCACTGCCTTGGGCCTCAATTGCGCCACGGGCCCAGAGCAAATGTCCGAGCATATCCGCTACCTAGCGCAGCATTCTCCCTTTGCGGTTTCGGTGATCCCCAATGCGGGCTTACCCGAAAATATTGGCGGTCATTCCCATTACCATCTCAGTCCTGAGGAAATGGTCCTCAAGGTCGGGCCTTTTGTGCGGGATCTGGGGGTAAATATTGTCGGCGGCTGCTGTGGTACCACCCCTGCGCACATCCGTGCCCTGGCCCAAGCGGTGGGGGGGCTTGCTCCCAAACCCCGGACCTATGAATGGATCCCGGCGGCTTCTTCTTTGTATGCCATCATGCCTTTACAAATGACCCCCGGCCCGGTCATGGTCGGGGAACGGCTCAATGCCAATGGATCTAAACAGTTTAAAGAAAAGCTTTTGGCTGAAGATTGGGATGGCTTAGTGGGCATGGCTCGGGAACAGGAACAAGAGGGCGCCCATTGTCTGGATGTTTGCGTGGACTATGTGGGCCGCGATGGGGTGCGGGATATGACCCTGTTGATCGAACGGCTCAAAACCCAAGTTACTGTCCCGTTGATGGTGGATTCCACCGAGATCCCCATCTTGCAAGCGGCGTTAGAACAGTTGGGGGGTCGCGCCATTGTCAACTCGATCAACCTAGAAGATGGCGAAGAGCGGATGGCTAAATTATTGCCGATCTGCAAAGAATTTGGATCTGCTGTTGTCGCGTTGACCATTGATGAAGACCGTGAAACCGGGATGGCAAAAACTGCTGAGCGTAAACTGGCTATTGCCCAACGGATCCATGACCTAGTCGTACACAAATACGGTATGAAGTCAGAGGATCTCATCTTTGATCCGTTGACGTTTACCTTGGCTACGGGCAATAGCGATGACCGGAGATTAGGATTAGAAACCCTAGAAGGAATCCGGCTGATTAAAGAGCACTTACCTGGGGTTAAAACGATCCTAGGGTTGTCTAATATTTCCTTTGGTCTTAAGCCCCGTATCCGTCATGTTTTAAATTCTGTGTATCTCTATTACGCCCTAGAACGGGGGCTAGACATGGCGATTGTCCATGCCTCCAAGATCCTGCCCATTTATCGAATCCCTGAAGAAGAACAGGAACTCCACAAGCGTCTTATTTTTGATGATTGGATTGCTGGCGATCCCTTACAAAAGTTGTTGCATTACTATAGCGATCTGGCGGGAACCACCCAAAGCACCGTCGTTGAAACTGCGGCTAACTTAAGTCTGCCCGAAAAATTAACTAAGCGCATCATTGATGGCAATCGTGTTGGTTTAGATCTAGATCTACAAACGGCCTTAGATCAAGATTATGATCCGTTGATCATCATCAATGAATATCTGCTGGAAGGCATGCGGGTTGTGGGAGATCTGTTTGGGAGCGGTAAAATGCAGCTGCCCTTTGTACTCCAGTCCGCTGAAACTATGAAAAAAGCTGTAGCGTATTTAGAGCCTTTTATGGAGAAAAAAGAAGGGTCTACTAAGGGCACGATGGTGATCGCCACCGTCAAGGGAGATGTCCATGATATTGGCAAAAACTTAGTTAATATTATCCTGAGCAATAATGGGTATACCGTTCATGATCTGGGGATCAAGCAACCCGTGGAAGGGATCATTCAAGCGGCACAGGAATACAAACCTGACTGTATTGGCATGAGTGGTTTGCTGGTTAAGTCCACGGCGATCATGAAGGAAAATCTCCAGATCTTCAACGAGCGGGGGATCACCTTGCCCGTGATCTTGGGGGGTGCAGCGTTGACCCGGCGCTTTGTGGAAGAAGACTGCCAAGCGGTGTATAAGGGCCGCGTGACCTATGCCCCAGATGCCTTTGGCGGCTTACATTTTTTAGATCAGCTCATGACTGCTAAAGCTAAGGGCAATTGGTCCGATCAGCAGGGCTTTCTTGATGTGAAACCCAAGGAGAAAAAGCAATCTAATCAATCTAGTCTACGGTCTGTGGAAGTTCTAAAAAGACGCAAAAAAAATCAAGGGATCCGCTCTAACATTACCCTCGACACGCCCCGTCCGACACCGCCCTTTTGGGGAAGTAAGATCCTAACGGCTAAACACATTGATCTGACTGAAGTATTCAAATTTTTAGACCTCAAGGCCCTAGTCAGTGGTCAATGGCAGTTTCGTAAAACCAGTGATCAAACCCGTGAGGAATACGAACACATCGTTCAAGAAAAAATGATCCCCATTTTAGAAGCCTGGAAGACCCAGATCCTTCAAGAGCACTTATTAGCTCCTGGCGTGGCCTATGGCTATTTTCCCTGTCAAGCCAAGGATGATGATCTTTTAGTTTATTCTTTGGCTTCCTTCAATCGTTTTCACGTCAGTCAAGACCCTGGGGATCTGCGTATTGCCGCGCGATTTAACTTCCCCCGTCAACAGGGTCAAGATAAGCTCTGTATCAGTGATTTTTATGCCCCTGTCGGGTCGGGTCAAATGGATGTTTTGCCGCTTCAAGCGGTTACTTCTGGCGCCATAGCCAGTGAATTTGCCCAGCAGCTTTATCAAGCGGGGAATTATAGTGATTACCTGTACTTTTTTGGTCTTTCGGTTCAAACCGCCGAAGCCCTAGCCGATTGGATCCACACACGGATCCGTCGAGAACTGGGCATTGATCAACAGGATGCTCCAGATATGCCCCGTCTAATCAGCCAGGGCTACCAAGGCTCCCGCTACTCTTTTGGTTATCCAGCTTGCCCCAACATTGCCGATCAATCCAAATTGCTGTATTTACTCCGTGCCAACCGCTTGGGCTTGATCATGGATGAAAATTTGCAACTCTTTCCTGAACAATCTACGACGGCTTTATAAAAGCTTTGATGTTTTTTTTGTGCGTCAGATGATTAGCTTTCTTGGCCAATCTAGAACTGTGTTGCCTGATTGTTCACATCTATTGCTACTTTCTTACTATAGAAATGAAGCAAATATTCTG
>JANNOF010000379.1:0-39572 GCA_031398925.1 Gloeobacteraceae cyanobacterium SOY_34_metabat_371
TGCTCCCAATCTTGGACCACCAGCCCAAATTGGAGGGGCAATAAACAGCGGAACCCCAATTCCATCAAGTGTTCTAGCACCTGCTCATGGGTGATTAAATTAGCGCGGCTCGTACGATAGCGCTCGCGGGTGGCGGGTCCATAAATAAAGACGAAACCGCCCAATTCGCAGCTCATTACCGGCTGATCATCCAGACCCTTTAGATCTAAATGACTTGGACCCGGTAAGGGCAAGATGCCATAGAGGTAAAAACTCATTTGTTAAGCCGGGGGGCAAGTTCGCGGTGCGCCTGCTCAAAGTCAGATCCCGTGATGATTAACCCTTCCAAACGACCCTCCAATTCCCGACGACACCGCTGAATGGCACTAATCGCCGCTTGATTGCTCAAAAGCGCCAGATCCGCCCCACTCCAACCAGGAGTAGCTTCGGCCCAAACCAACAGATCAATATCTGGGGCTAGGGGCCGCCCTTGATTATGAACTTCAAGAATCTGCGCCCGTGCTTCGGCATCGGGTAAGCCAACTTCTAAATGAAGATCCAAACGCCCGGAGCGCAAAAGCGCCGGATCAATGGCATCGGCTCGGTTGGTGGCTCCAATCAAGAGTATCCCCTCGGCACCCCGTAGCCCATCGAGTTCGGTTAAGAGCTGTCCGATCACGCGGTCAGAAACGCCACTATCCCCAGAACGCATACCGCGCGCGGGTACCAAAGTATCCAATTCGTCAATAAAGATCACACAGGGTGCCGCTTGACGGGCTTTGGCAAAGAGTTCGCGCACCGCTAGCTCTGAGGCCCCGACCCATTGACTCAAAAGCTCTGGGCCATTGATCCCGATAAAATTAGCTTGGCCTTCTGAGGCTACGGCTTTAGCCAAAAGGGTCTTGCCCGTACCGGGTGGTCCCGTAAGCAAAACGCCCCGTGGCGCTCGGGCGCGGGTGTGGGCATAGAGTTCGGGGTTCAGCAAGGCCCCTTCCACCGCTTCTTTAAGGGTCTGCTTGATCGCGGTTAGCCCACCAATAGCCGACCAGGGTACATTAGGGACCTCTAGCTCCACAGAACGCAAGACGGCGGGTTTGACATCCCCTAGGGCGCAAGTAAAGTCAGATCCAATCACAGTTAACGGATCAGGAGCTTCAGCACTTAGATCGGGGACTTGACGCCGTAAAGCCCGGTAGGCTGCGGCCTGACAAAAACCCTTGAGGTCGGCGCCCACAAAGCCACGGGTGGCCTGGGCAAGTTGGGCTAAGTCGACATCATCGGCTAAGGGCATGGCCCGAGTTAAAACCCGGAGGATCGCTAAACGGGCCGCTTGATCGGGTACACCAAACAGCACTTCGCGGTCAAACCGTCCGGGACGGCGCAGGGCCGGATCAAGATGGGCCGGACGATTGGTGGCTCCGAGGACAACGATGCCTTTTTTTTTGTCAAAGCCATCCATCAAACCCAAAAGTTGGGCGACGAGGCGCTTTTCTACTTCCCCTTCGACCTTGGAGCGGTCTGGGGCCAAAGCATCGATCTCGTCGATAAAAATAATACAGGGGGCAGACTGCTCGGCTTTTTTAAAGACTTCGCGCAACCGGGTTTCCGCTTCGCCATAGTATTTACCCATTAATTCTGGGCCAACCAGGGCGATATAGTTTATGCCTGCTTCGGTGGCTAGGGCTTTTGCCGTGAGGGTTTTACCCGTTCCCGGCGGTCCGATCATCAAGACCCCACGGGGCGGATCGAGACCCAATTTTTCTAAAAGTTCGGGTTTTTTGAGGGGTAAGATCACCAATTCACGCAGGGTATTGAGGATCTCTTCGAGGCCACCCACCAATAACTGCTCGTCCTCTTTAGGAGCGGTCACCGGATCGGGAGTCACTACATCAGGGGTTTTGACCGAGCGCCCGCCTATGCCAGGACCACGGGGGATGCTGCCACGGGGCGGAATGCTGCTAAAGCGGCTATTCACTTCGACATCGGCCTTAAGCTCCCCTGCATTGGCCCGTTCCTCTAGCTTTTGGGCAAGTTCGATCAGCTCTTCTAGTCCCTTTAAAAACTCCATAGTAATTTAGTATTCCATATTCAACAGATCAAAAACGCCCCTGGGCTGGGCTGACGGTAACGGTACAGTAAGGGGAGTACTAGTACCATTAGTGGCGGGGGCATCTGGGGTGCCTAGGCGCGAACAGGTCGTCTTCACCCGTTCATCCATCTGCTCTTGAATGGTCAGGAGGCGTTCTTGAACCACTGCTTCCCGTAGGGCCATCCGCTTTAACTCCGCCTCAAGACGACTTTTTTCGAGGGCGAGCTTGTGCATTTCTAAAAGCTGAGAGGCTTCGTCATTGCGGCGCGGGATCGAACTGAGCTTAGGCCGGATGCGCGAATTCTGGGGGCGGGTTTGGGTCATGGGTTTGCGGGCTAGGGAGTTGTTGACGTAGGGCACTCATCTCAGCTTCAAGGGCATGGATCCGCCCGATCAGTTGTTCATTTTGTTCGAGTAAAAGGCGGGCTTTGCCGGATAGGTAGGGGTCTGACTCCCACCAATTGATGCCCAGTTCCCGCGCTTTGTCCACCGAACTAATCAGTAACCGGATGCGGACACATAAAAGTTCTACCCCACCCACCGAGACGGTAATATCTCCGGCGATCACGACCCCCTTATCGAGGACGCGTTCCAGAATATCCGCCAAGGAGCTGCCTTGGGTAGCGGTGGGCATCGAACGGGTTTGGGCGAGGGCCATTAACCCACTTCCTTAGATAAGGGTAAGGGGACAGTCAAGCGATGCTGCGAGAGGATCTTCTCGAAAGCTGCCAAGGATTGTTGACGCGGGGTCTTGGCCCTTGAGAGTAACACATCGAGACAGACTTCGATAAACAGGGGGTTATTGGGAATGACGGCGATCTCGTGCTCCCGGCAGACCCTACCGATCATAAGGCCGCTACGCATACTTGCGGCTTGATCCATATCTACGGCTAGGCGAAATTCCCTGAGCATCGCGACCAAGAGGGCCGTGCTGTAGTCTGAGAGTCCGGTGCGGTTTTTGAGGATCAAGATTTCGGTTTCGATATCGGGCTCCCCCATTTCTAGGGTCACCATACGGTCGATCAGGGCATTTTGGGCCTGATGGACCCCGCAGTATTCCAGGGGGTTAGAGGTAAAGATCGCCCGAAAATCAGGATGTACCCGTACATAATCCGGCCCGTCCTTACGCGCAGGCAGGACGATCAACCCTTCTTCTAAAGCGCCTAGGAGCACATTATTCACTTCAGGACGCGAGCGGTTGAACTCGTCATAGACCAAAGTAAAACCTTCACGGCAAGCAGTAGTAAGGCGAGAATCCACCCAGTTTTGCTGAAGATCGTCTTCAGTTTTGAGCACCGAGTGAATGTAGTTATCTACCACCTGACGCCGTTTGTACCCCGACTGTGAGCCCAAAAGATCCGAAGATTTAAACTCATCATCCCCATAGATCAACATCACCGGGCGACCCAGTTTAGAGGCTAGGTGCAAAGCTAGGGTCGTCTTGCCCGTACCGGCTGGTCCCCGCAAATGGAGGGAATACCCGGTGTGTAAAAAACGATTGGCCCGCTCGATCAGGCTATTTAAATAGGGCGTTTGGACAAATTGACGGGGATTAAGCTGTAACACTGTGGTCATGATTCAACCCCAAATTCGCCCGCAGAATGCTTGGCAATTGCTGTTGCTAGTTGACTTTGGATATTCTCTAGCAGCTTGATGCGTGCCATCTCTTTACTGGATTCTGGAGTGGTGCGGATCTCGGGAGTGACGAGGGCCGGAGGCGCAAGGGTGCGGGCGGGCACAGGCTCAGGTACTAAGGAGACTTCGGGGGCTGCGACCTCTAGATCCCCATGGACCGAAGGAGCAGATGGGCCCCAAACCAGCGCAGCCAGTTGGGCGCGTCCTGATTGAAGGGCGCTACGGAGTTCTTGGGCCATGACAATCCGGGCTTGGACCACGTCCTGTTGAAACTGCTGAAATTCCTCAGACATGACAATACGTTCCTGTTGGATCTGGAGGCGGTGCTTTTGCAGGGTGTCTCTAAGTCCTTGGGCCAGGGCCATACGTGCGCCTTGGAGGTCCTCCAGGGTTTGACTGGTCTCTTGGGTCAACTGTGCGCGGTCTTGACTCAAGGTAGCCTTGAGTTGTTCGGCCATAACGACCCTAGCCTGAGCTACTTCTTCGCGCATTCGGCGATTTTGCTCCATCATGACCCGATGGTTATCCTTGAGGGCCATAAGTTCTTGATGTAATTCATTACGCATCGCCAATGCCATAGCGGATCGCTGTTCGCGGAGACTTTGCAAAGTACTTAAAGTGTTGAGGCTCAAGATCCGGCGTCCTTCTTCTAGGCTGGTACGGAGTTGGGATCCCAAGGCAGTACGGGCCTGTTTGAGGGCGTGTTGGTGTTGGGCACTCTGTTGCATCAAGTCTAAGCGTGCTGCTTGGAGACTGGACTTGATCTGAGTGGCGTTGGTTTGGAGGTGTTGAACTACCTGCTGACGTTGGCTACGGTAGGACTCAAGGCTGGTCTTAACGATTTCCGTCCGGGCTTGAAGGTCTTGGACCCGGTTTTGTTTGGATACTAACCACTGCTCTGACAGGGACATAATGTCTTCCCCTTCCATTATTTAGGTTAAAAGGGCAGGAGCCTGTGCCCCTACCCTTGATGTAGCTACTAGGCAGAGGGAGCAGCAGCAGTAGCGGTAAGGCCCACAGCTTCAGCATACTTGAGGTAGGTTTCCACAGAAGCAATCACGATTCTAGCTTCAATTGCGATCAGTTCAATCCCAACGAGGGATACGCGGACCCAAGCATCAATTACGATACCTTTGTCCAAGATCCGATCAACAACTTCTGCAAGACTGGAGGAGGAATTAACTTTTTCAACGGCCATGACGAAGTCCCTTTGTATGTAACGGGTACTGTACACAACTATTAAAGCGGTTTTTAGATTAAGAACATAGACGTGTTATCACGGAAGCTATCTTATATCTTCTTCACAATACAGATGTATATCTGCTTGAGAAAGTGCTCAAAGCAATATAACTACAAAGAAGGGCGCTTATAGACCCTTAAAGCTGCGTATAACCCCATAGCTTCATCGCAACTTTATTTGACCGCTACAAAAGCTCCGTGGAATTACTCAGGATCACCCTGGGGTACTGATCCCTGAGGGATACTAACGGTAAAGCGGGTGAGGGCCGTATCACTATAAACGTCTATCGTTCCGTCAAGGCGTGATACCAATTGATTGACGAGGGTTAACCCTAAGCCTGTGCCCCCTTGCTGCCAAGGATCACCCTGGGGAATGCGGTAAAATTTTTCAAAGATCAAAGGTAACTCGCTTTGTGGGATCGCCGTACTATTGGTGACCGTAAAGCACAGTTTAGGCTCAGGTTCTTTTATAAAAGTAACCCCTAAGCCAATTGATCCCTCAGGCGCTGTGTACTTACAGGCATTGGTCAACAATTCAACGAGAATACGCTCTAATCCTACCCGGTAGGTATATATTACTGGTAGTCCCTGGGCTATCTGGGCGTGAAATATTTGTTGCCGGTTTGCCGCTTTAAACCGAAAGGTCTCAACCAAACCGGGTAACCAGCCCTCTAATACAATCTCTTGATACTGGAGTGGGATATTACTTTCAAGCTGCTGTAGCACTAACAAATCATTAACAAGATCACTTTCGCGCTGGCACTCTCGTTCTAAAATATTGAGATAGCGGACTTGATCGACTTTAGTCGGGTGTTCTTTGAGTAAACAAATTGCCAATTTCATCGTGGCAATGGGCGTACGTAATTCATGGGAAGCGGTACTCAGGAGATCTCTTCTAAAACTATTGCTTTGTTCAAGTTCGTGCAAAGAGGTTTCGAGTTGTCGGACCCGTTCGCGTTTTTCAATACGCGCTGTTACCGCAGCTAAAAGTTCGGACACACTAAAAGGCTTCGCCAAATAGTCATCGGCTCCCATTTCCATGCCTAAACGCATGTCCTCGCGGTTCCCTTTGGCGGTCAAAAAGATAAATTCACAGCGTTTGGTGCGCGCGTCTTGCCGTAATTGTGCCAAAAGTTGGTAGCCATCTAGACCGGGCATCATGACATCGCAAATGACCAGATCAGGGATATGGGTTTGGGCCATAGCCAATCCAGTCAGTCCATCCGCCGCCCCCCAGACATGATGTCCTTCAAAACGCAAAGCCCGCATCGCGTTATCACGGATCTGTTGGACATCATCAACGACAAGAATCGTCGCCATGGGAGCATCCTGGTAGGGTAAGGGTAAAGGTTGTGCCTACGCCCAGCGTACTCTGCACTTCGATCTGACCTCCGTGGCGGCTCACAGCCCGCTTCACAATGGTCAGACCCAGCCCGGTGCCGGGAATAAAGGCTACATTTTTAGCTCGGTGAAACGGCTCAAACAAGTGCTCTAAATCTTGGGCCGGAATACCGATTCCTCGGTCT
Organism: Gloeobacteraceae cyanobacterium SOY_34_metabat_371; assembly: GCA_031398925.1. GTDB lineage: Bacteria > Cyanobacteriota > Cyanobacteriia > Gloeobacterales > Anthocerotibacteraceae > JANNOF01. The sequence continues at coordinate 6,469 of JANNOF010000379.1, forward strand.
TGGACTTCGATAATCGTATGTTGATCCTTAGCCGTCAGCCGCAAGATGACAGGGGCTTGGGAGTACTTAAGCGCATTACTCAGCAAATTGGTCAAGACTTGACGCAACAGTTGACGGTCGCCTGTGATCTGATGTTGGCTCAAGGAGCAATTAAAAATAATTGGCCCACCCATGCGGGTGACTGTTTCTCGGCTCAAGGCCACCAGATCAAGGGCTTCAGGATAAAAAGGAATCTGGTCAGTCTCTACTTTGCTCATCTCAAGGGTATCTTCGAGGATGCGATTGAGTTGTTTGACTTCCGTTTGGATCTCTTGCAAAAGGGTCGTCTGCTCGTTGGCTGTAATTCGGTCACTGTAGTGCAGCATCAGATCCGTAGCCGAAAAGATTGTCGTCAAAGGGGTACGGATTTCATGGGAAGCCATAGCCACAAACCGAGACTTGAGTTCACCGAGTTCTTTTTCTTTGGCAAGGGACACCCGTAGTTCGATTTCAATCGCTTCTCGCTGCACAAGTTCTGCTTGGATCTTAGATATTAATTCTGACTGCTGGATCGCAATGGCTAAATGGGTGCCCAACTGCGCTAAGAGATCCACTTCATGCTCTTGCCAAAGGCGTGCATCTTGGCAGTGATGGGCGATCAACAGGCCCCACAATTGCTGGTTATGGGCAATGGGTACGACTAGATTGGCCCGCACTTGAAAACCTTGGAGTAGTTCTTTATAGCAAGGATTAAGGTCCAATTGGTCAACATCGTTTAGGGCAGTAACCCGTCCTTTTTGATACCCCACGTAGGCTTTTTGCTGCAAGCAGGTGTCTTCGATAAACGTACCTAAAATAGGTAAACATCCAGGTGCTACTGACTCTACGACTACTTGCCCGGTCCACGTGGGGGTAAAGCGATAGATCATCACCCGGTCCGTAGCTAAAAGCTGGCGTACTTCTTGAACGGTCATTTCCAAGATCTGCTCAAGGTCTAAGGACTGGCGGATCCGTAAGGCCAACTCAGCGATCAATTGCTCACAGGCTATTTGTTTTTGGCGGATCAATTCTGCCGTTTTGCGTTCGGTAATGTCATAGCCGATGCCAATCACATAATCATCAACCCCTTTGGTATCTTGCCAGAGAATCCAATGGGGTTGACCTTGCTTGTCATAGATCTTGCGTTCGTAGGGCAAAGGATTAACAGGGGCTACACCCTGGGCTACAGCGGCTAAATACTCTTTTTCTTGGCTGTATTCTTTTGAATCAAGACGGGTTAACGCTAACCAACCCGTGCCCAAAATTTCTGCCTCGCTATATCCCAATATCCGCGTCACGGATGGGCTGGCGTAGATAACATGCCCGTGGGTATTGGCAATCAAAATTAGATTATCGACTGTCTCTAAGATTCTGGCTGCTAATGCTTGGGATCTGACAGCACCATTCATGATTGCGGTAAGGATCGAGGGGGATTGCAGCATGGGGTTAAACCTTGCGCACAAGGTGTTTGTGCACCACGTCTAGGATCTTATCAGCTTTGATGGGTTTGTCGATGCCCCCATTAGCCCCGACCAGCCGTGCCCGTACCCGGTCAATGATATTACCCGTCAGGATAATAATGGGTGTTTCTCGAAACTGGGCTGATTTGCGCAGTTGGGTGCAGATCTCATAGCCGTTGGTATTGGGCAGGACGAGATCTAAAAAGATGAAGTCTGGTTTTTGCTGGAGCAAAGAGGCAAACCCCCGGATCGGGTCTTGAATGGCTAGGTAGCGGTAGCCCGCTCCGCCCAGGATCTGGCCCATCACCTGACAAATCTGGAGACTGTCATCAATACAGGCAATTAGGGGTGACTCCAAGACGGGTTGGGTACGTAGGTCTTCAACCTCAGATAGGGTTAGAATACCTTCTTGAAAGTACGGTAAAAAGCTTCTAGTCAAGGTCAAAACATCTAGATTGACGCGTAAAGCTAGATCCCGGAGGGTGTTATAGCCATCCAAGAGGTTTTTGAGATTTTGGTACACCGTAGCGGAGGTACGGTCTTGCAACACATTGGGTTTTTCGAGGACTGGAGCGAAATTAGGGTCAATGGCCCTTAATCCGGTTGCTTCCCAGAGTTGCCCCGCACGTTGCGTTTGCCGCACCACATCATTGACATTGATCAAAGCGAGCAGCATGGAGGGGTTGGGTATACTCTGTGACAAAAATTGCGGTTTGATACAGTACCGAAGATCAAAAAGTACTTCTTCTACTAGGCCCTGAATGATCCCTGAAGCTTGCTCGCGGGTAATTTTACCTGCTTTGTGTAGGGTGCATAATTGCTCATAGCCCCCTAAAGAATTGACCGCGCTGGGCAGATCGATGGTTAAGGTAGGGCAGTGGCGGCTGGTTTGACGTTGCCAAGCGCGGAGTGGGTGTACCCCCCCCGTGGCATAAAAGATCCGGCCTAGGTAGAAATATAGATTCCAACTGCATTGCGTGCTGTCAATTTTTAAAAGACCGCTATAGTTAGCGGTGCGTAAAGCCTCCAACTGACCTGTCCAAGGGTATAAAGAATGCATGTTATTGGGTGCGTACAGTGCTAAGGTCATGACTTTTGCCTCTTAGACGGGGGAGACGTAAAGAATGTTACGAAACATTTCTTTTCCATACCGTAATGATACTCAGGTGTTATTGGCTGTGTCTCTCAGTACCAACACGTAACCTAAAGGGTTACACCGGGGTCTATGGGCCGAGGATCAACTGTTTTTCACAGACTTAGATCCTTTTTGGAATCGTTTACCTGCTTTTTAGGTATTTATCGCTATCAAGAGGGATATTTTAGACCCGAATATGTACGTAAAATTACCATACCCTTGGGGATCTAAATTTTTGGCTTCTTAGTATCTTCACAATTAACGCTGTTCAAACCCTTAATTGGCACCAACTTGGGCGAATTCTGCGTAGCACGTACTATTAGTCCTCTGTAAATTCCCTCAAGACCGTAAGGATCTGCTGACGACTGGCGGGGCTTAAAAACCGGGCTAGGGGTAAGGTACTACCATCCCCTAGGGGCACAGTAATTTTTTCTAGGACCGTATCGATCTGGGCACTGCTGGCTTGAGTCCCGACTAAGGGATTGAGGGCCTCTGCCAAGGCGTGGTCTAGGTGGGCATCGGCCACAAATAAACGCCAACGGGCTATTTCTAGATATACCGCTTGCCCTAGATCAGCGGCAAGACTTTCGACATCATGGCTTAGGCTCATGGCTCATCCCCTAGGGTTTCATATCTATAGTTTGCCAGAGCGCAAAAGCAGTGAACACCCCACCTAGGGTTGATGACATACAGCTTCAAGGCGATAGCCATTAGGATCGATCACAAAAGCAGCATAATAATTTGCGTGATAGTGGGGGCGCAGCCCTGGTGGACCATCATCCTGGGCGCCTTGGGCGCGGGCCGTAGCATAAAAAGTATCTACGGCTGCCCGGTCACTGGCGCTAAAGGCCAGATGAAATCCTGAAAGCAACGGGATCTGGTCTGCACGGGCGATCCAAAACTGGGGTCGGTGTACCCCGTAGGCTGCCACCACCCCAGGGATCAAAACCAAGCGCTGAATGCCTAAGGGTGCAAGGACATGATCATAAAAAGTCACACTAGGGTCTAGGTTACTGACTCCTAGGGAGAGATGATCAAACATAAATCCTCAACTCATGGACCGTTTAGATTGTAATCCGCGCAGGTAGAGGACCGAACGGAGCCAAAAATTAAGACAATTACTTTACATTTCGTCGTTACTCTGCGTATACTTACTTTGGGAAGAGGAGTGAACGAAAAGTAGGGTTAGAGCGAAACACGGACAGCTCTAGCCCTCTTTTTGTATCTAAGTAAGGGACTGCACCACCGATGTCCTCACCATTAAAATTTGTCCTTGCAGGGATCATTTTTGGAATTATAGGCATAGCTAACCCCACTTGGGCAGAAAGCGGGACAGTAGTCCTAGGGGGAGAACCTCTTTTTGAACTTCAAGACACTACGGATCTCACAGGGCAAGAACGGGCGGACTACGTCAACTATCGCCTAAAAGAAATACTCGATCGAGGAGCGATCACCGTAGTGCGGGTCTGGGCCCGTCCACAGGGTGGGGTACCGGTGATCTTGATCCAAAATAATTATTTATTTACCGTAACCGGGCAAGATGCCTTAGGGGAAGAACCAGAACCCGTAGCAAAACGCTGGTCGTTGATCCTAGAGCAAAGACTCAATCAAGCCCTTGCCGAACGCGCCCCGCAACGGATTAGCCAAGGGGTTGCCTTAGCGGTTGGGCTTTTAGGCTTAGGAAGCGGGCTGTTGGCCCTCGTACGGTGGTTAGATCATCGCATCCAGCGCCGTTTAGCCGTTGCTCAAGCCACTAGAGGGATACTGATCGCCCGGCTCCTATTTCCTTTTAGTAGCACGATCCTGCAAGTACTGATCAGTGGGCTAGCGCTTTTTTTTGCGGCGGGGAGCATTCCCCCCTGGCGACCGTGGTTGATCCAACTTGGGAACCAGTTTCAAGAGGTGCTCCGTAGCGGTTACAACGCCTTTAGTACCCCTTTTTTGACCCTAGGGTCTTCTACCAAGCTCTCCTTGGGCCTGATCCTACAATTGCTGGTTTTGGGCGTATTTATTCTCTGGGCAGCACAAACCTTTCGGGCTTGGCTCAGGCAAGGGGTTTTGAGGCAATTGGAGCTAGATCCCGGTAGTCAGGAAGCCGTGGCAACGGTGGCTTTTTATAGCTTCTTGGGGATCGGTTTTGTTGCGTTACTCCAATCTAATGGTATTGATCTCAGCTCCCTGACGGTATTTGCCGGAGTTTTGGGTATTGGGATCGGCTTTGGACTCCAGAATATTGCCAGTAATTTTATTAGCGGGATCACCATTCTTTTAGAGCAGCCCATTAAAGTGGGCGACTTTATCGAAGTGGATGGGCTTTTGGGCACCGTGGCCCGCATTAGTGTGCGCTCTACAACCATCCAGACCCTTGATGGGATCTCGATCATTGTCCCTAACTCAACGTTTATTCAAAATAACGTCATCAATTGGAGCTATCGCGACCCTACCAGTCGGATCCACCTCAGCATCGGCGTGGCCTATGGATCTGATTTGGCCCTAGTAACCGAAGCCCTATTACGTGCGGCCCGTCGTGAATCTCTAGTCCTTAAAGAACCTGCACCGCAGGTCTGGTTTCGCCAATTTGGGGAGAGTTCGTTAGATTTTGAATTGTTATTTTGGATTAGCCGTCCGCAAACTAAAGAAATGGTCCGTAGTGCCCTCAACTACCTGATCGATGAGGAGTTTCGTCAACAGGCCATTGAAGTCCCTTTTCCCCAACGGGATCTACATCTACGCTCTGGGTTAGAGCATTTTACACAGGGGGGGGTGCCCCCGTCTCCCGTCCCCCATGTGATCCAGCGGCCCAATCTACGGGATCTGCTGCGGCGGGTAAGCTTTTTTAAAGCGTGTACCGACAGTGAACTACGGGTTTTAATCGAACAGGGCTATCAAGAATCTTTTCCCACAGGAACGGTGATCTGTCGCCAAGGAGCGCCAGGAACTTCGTTTTACATCATCCTGGAGGGTGAAGTAGGCGTGATGGCTGAACCCGATGCCCAGCTTTTGGCCAAACTCCCAGAGGGGGCTTTTTGTGGCGAGATCGCCCTGTTAACGGGCACCAATCGCACAGCGACCCTAACGGCTTTGAGTGATACGGTTTTGTTTGTGATCGACCAGCAGGCTTTGACTATGCTGCTTAGTCAACATCAAGCGCTAGCGGAACAAATTAGCCAGACCCTAGCCACACGGGTAGAGGAACTCAAACAACTGGGTCTTTTTACAGAGTCCGTAGCGGATGATAGTGTCTCCCGCCCCGATCTAGGGACTCAGGTGCGCAATCGGATCCGACAGATCTTTGGGATTTAGAGTCAAGACAACAAGTTTCTCTAGCCGTAATACCCCCAAGCCCTCGGATCGACCTGATCTAGGCGAATATCATCTAAGCCATACTCAGCCCAGCGGCGGCTCACTTGATCCTTAACTTCTTGATTCATAACTAACGGTTCACCCCAGGCATGATCCGTTTCCGGTGGGATCTTGGTGGTGGCATCCATGCCCATCCTGGCCCCTAGACCAATTTTTTCACAGGCAAAATCCAAACTATCAAACGGGGTATCTTCGAGGATAAACACATCTCTCGCCGGGTCTACTTTGGAAGCAATGGCCCAAACGACTTGGGAAGGATCCCGAATATCAATATCTGCATCGACAACTACCACAAACTTAGTATAGGTAAATTGCACTAAAGCCGTCCAAAAAGCCAGCGCCGCCCGGCGCGCTTGACCAGGATAGGATTTTTTGATCGAGATGACAGCCAACTTATAACTCAAGGCATCCATCGGTAGGAAAAAATCAACGATCTCCGGTATTTGTTGCCGTAAAAGCGGCGTATAGATCCGATTGAGGGCAATGGCTAACATCGCCTCTTCTTTGGGCGGGCGGCCCGAAAAAGTAGCCAGATAAATCGGGTCTTGGCGGTGGGTGATCGTATCTACCCGGATCAGGGGTGATGCTTCCGGTAGACCGTAGTAGCCCATGTGATCCCCAAAGGGACCATCAATGGCGGTTTCCCCAGGCGTGATCGTCCCTTCGATCACAAATTCGGCGTAGGCCGGGACCAAAAGATCTGAGGTTTTACACTGAGTAAGCTGCACACCCTCTCCGGCATAAAGACCGGCAAAGAGCCACTCCGATAGCTCTACAGGAATAGGGGTCGCCGCCGCCATGATCAATAGGGGGTCTACACCGACAGCGATGGCAATGGGCATTTTTTGGCCCCGCTCCGACCATTTACGCAGGTGTCGCGCCCCCCCCCGCACCGAGAGCCAATGCACGGTCATCGTATTAGAACTTTGGTACTGGAGGCGATAGATCCCCACATTGGGCGTTCCATCCTCCGGGTCGCGGGTCATGACCAAACCCATAGTTAAATTGCGGCCTGCATCTTTGGGCCAAGGTTGGAGCATGGGGATCTGATTGAGGTCTACGGCTTTACCTGTGTTTACTACTGCTTGGCAGGGCGCATTAAAGAGCATCCGACCGGGTTTAGCCTTAAGAACGTCAATCAATAGGGGGGCGAATTCTAGAAATTCTTTGATTTTTTTGGGCGGACGGGGTTTTTGAAGTTTGCCCAGTTTTTCACCCAGGTCTTCGAGTTGCTGCTGATGCTCTAGGCCCATTGACCAAACGACCCGTTCAACCGTGCCCAAAAGATTCACGACAACTGGAACATTTGTACCCTTGACATTTTCAAAATAAAGTGCGGGGCCACCACAACGGAGCATTCGTTCCGCAATTTCAGTGATTTCTAATTGTGGATCTACAAGGGCAGAAATCCGGCGGAGTTGTCCACGAGCCTCTACCAGACGGATAAATGAACGTAGATCGCGCACCACAAGCAATTCCTCAGCAGCTAATACCATGGTATGCCCTTGATTTCGCTCCGATGCGCTCAGCGGAATTACTTATTGCTTTACAGCGATATTTTAGTCACCTTGTAAATACTTCCCAGATAAGCCAGATCCATACGTGACAGGATCAACCCCCACAGATGCTGACGTTTCTTAAACAATTTCTGGCTGTAGTTTTCTCTGCTCCCAAGGCCGAAGTAGTCCGTGTGCCGATCCCCCATATCTCAGCCCTAGATCCTACACCTACGGGGCCTACCAGTCAGGGGGGAAGTAGTTCTTTTTGGAAAAGTTCGATCACTGCTCAGTTTCGACCTGGCGTAAGAGAATTAGTTATTTATTTTTGCGTCTCCCGCTCTGCGTCCCGTGCCCAGCAGATTCAACAAATGGTTTTGGCCCAGCCCGCGCTCCAAGAAGCCGAGTGTAAAGCCGAGATCCTACGTTTAGTGGGCTGGGAGTTTGATAAACCCCATGTCACCGTAGAAGTAACTTCTTTGGCCAATAAACTATGGCGTTGTCGTCAAGTCAATGAAACGGGAATTCGGGAACCTTTTGGTTATATTGTCCTTTCCTCGGTGTATGCGCCGGGATTGGTCAGTTCCTTTACCGTAGCCCGTGAGGATCTTAAAGATAATTCGGTGCGCTTTCAATTAAGTGATAATTCAGCCATTACTCGGCTTAAATAGGCGGCGACTCCAGGGGATCAAGGGCTTCTAAGGGCAATAAATTACGGGCATAGACCTGGATCTCGCGGGTCAGGGGCAAACAAGCTGTACTTTGGCCCTCACTGCACGGGTTACCCGCCAAGGTACGGGGAGCAAGGCCATTGACCTGCAAAAAGCCACCCCGACCGTCCTCATTGGGGGTAAATACCAGCCCCTGAGGGTCTAAAAGATAGGCGGTGACCAGTTCGACCTGATCTGGATCAATTGCACTGGCTAGGGCCGATTCAAGGTCTTTAGCAGGGGTAGATTCCCAACGGTACAACGCCCCTTGGAGGACACTATAGCGATTTTTAAACCCCTGATCGTCATAGGGAAACCCTCCGGGCAGTGGGCCTTGGCTGTAGAGCACCAGACTATAGCGGTTGCCCTTGGGCAATACGAGGGCCAACACTACGGGGCCGGGTAAATCTTCTAAACCGATATATTCCTCGACCGGGGGTAAAGCCGCCGCTTCTTCGATCTCATGGGTGATCCAATCGGTAGTGAGGGCGACTTCTAGTTGTACCCGCTGGGTAGCTTTTTCTTGGGCCGCGCGTCCGGCAAAAGCCGTAAAGCCATAGACCAAACCCATGACCACCATGCCAGAGAGCACCGCTGAAAGTAACAATTCGATGAGCGTAAAGCCTTTATTGGGGCGCATCGGCTTCTTCAGTAGGGAGTTCTTCGGAAATCACCCAAGTTGTAGCCGTTAAACTACCTAAATAGATAGCCTGGGGGGTAAATGCATAGCCTTGATAGGCAACGACAATGCGACCCAAAATATCACCCCGGTCTAATACTTTTCCTTGATAATCAAAAGCCACTTCATTGTCAATTTCGGGCAAGCCATCTAGGGCGATCTGGGTAGAATCGACAAAAGAAGTCCCGACGAGATCTAAATTATCAGGCAGATCCGGTAATGTAATAATTTCAGCTTCTGTACAGTCTTCTTGGGGACAGATCCACCGTTGATCCGTCTCAGGATCAAAAAATAAATGTACCGTTTGACTACGGCTAATGGCAATGCTTTGGGCAGTGCGAAAACTATCTTCAACTAGAGCCGTTCCTTGACTAAAATCCTGCTTACCGCGCAGGGGCGCTAAACTGGGAACCGCTAACGAAGCTAAGATCCCGGCAATTACAATCGTGACTAACAATTCTAGTAAGGTATACCCGTCATACCGAAGCTTCACAAAGGCACCTCTGGGCGACTCAGATCAGCCACTAATACCGCAAGGGGTGCCGTGCGCGATTGTTCTGCGGCAGCTTCACCACTGGGGTTGATATAGGGTTTGATCGCTACGACAGGGGTAGCACTTAGGTCTTCAATAGGAGCAGAGATTTCAAAAATACGGATCACGACGCGTTTTAATTCTCCTACTGGAACACCTGGCGCTTGACCTACAAAGACCTGCCCTAGAAAGTCAGCGTTATTATCGCCATCGGTATCGATGGGTATGGCCCGTAATTCTGACGGGATCTGGGCTGAATTGGGAGCAATAAGGGTGGGATCGCGGAGTTCTTTATAGTCAGGATAATTATTCGTTTCAGGCACGGAATCAAAGTATTCATCATTCCACGCAAAGACTAGAGCTTGACGATCAAAGTAACTAGCGCCCTCCTCATCGTAGGTCCGCCAAAAATCTTGGATCTCATTTAACGTCGAACGCGCTAAGGCTGTAGCCTCAACAATCCGACTGCCTTGGCTGCGCCGCACAATCGAAATTGCCATGAATCCGGCCAAGGTTGAGAGCAAAACCGAGGCGATCACAATGGATAACAGGACTTCAATTAGGGTTAACCCTTGGGTCTTACGGGGACGCATGGATTTAGGCTAACATAAGCCCCCGACTAACACCCTAGTCCCAGATCCTTGATAATCCGATAATGCTCCGGTGCCACGGGCATGACCGAAAGACGCATCCCCCGACGGATCACCAGCAGTTCTTCTAGTCCAGGGGTATTTTTGAGGAGTTCAAGAGGAACCAACTGGGGGAATTTTTTCACAAAGCCTATTTCAATCCAAAACCAACGGGGCTCTTCCGGGGAGCCTTGGGGATCATAGTATTTATGCCCTTGCTCCCAAGCAGTTGGATCGGGAGTGGCTGGACTGACCACCTGGGCCAATCCGGCTACGCCGGGGGGTTGGCTATTGGAGTGATAAAACAAGACCCCATCCCCCGATTTCATCTGATCACGAATAAAGTTACGGGCTTGGTAGTTACGGACTCCTTCCCACGCAGTGCGTCCATCGCGGGCCAGATCATCAATGGAATATACCGCCGGTTCGCTTTTCATCAGCCAAAAATTCATGCTCCTGGCCCCTCAGCATAGGTGCGGCGGCGTTTTTGCAAGCCCTGGTCTTTGCGCTGCTGGGCGAGTTGGCGGGCTGTACGGTAGACCGCCTGTTTTTGTTGGGGCGGCAGACTTTCTAAATGGATTAAAAGGGCTTCGATCACGGTTTCCGCCGTAGCCTCTGACTCGATCCGGGCCATGGCTAAGGCTTTGGCACTCTGGGCCTCGAGGCGCAAATGGACGCCTTTGATCTGTTCTGGGGCCGAAACCGTTACGGGCGGTGGCACCGGAGCAGAAGGGGTATAGCAGGTTTGGCGATGTAAAGGATCGGTCATGGGGAGATCCTAGCAGGATCTGTAGATCTTCTTACCTGTGATCAGCACCCGTCCCTAACGCTTGGCGACAGCACTCGTAGAGCAGGAGGGCCGCACTCACCCCTAGATTCAAGGATTCTACCTGGGCTTGTTGCGGGATCTGGATCAATTGATCACAACGATCTAAAAGTTCTGGCCCTAAACCCTGGCCCTCGGACCCTAAGAGTAGGGCAACGGGACCCGTCAACGCTGCGGCCCAAAAAGTCACGGTAGCACGGGGCGTAGTGCCGATCACACGATAGCCCTGGGCCTGGAGTTGGGGAATAACTAGGTGAAGATCCGCCACCACTGGAGGCTGACGAAACCATTGCCCACTGGTGGCCCGTAGGACTTTGGGATGATCTGGAGCGACACTATCGGGGCTGACGATCACCCCGGCTACCCCAATGGCAGCACTGGTTCTGAGGATCGTACCCAGATTTCCAGGGTCTTGAATCCGGTCTAACAGCACGATCCGTTGCGGTGTGCCCTTGAGACAGACTTGCCAATCAGCGGTATTTTGCGGCGCAACGGCCAATACCCCAGGGCTGGTCACCGTAGTAACCAGATCGGCTAAAAGATCCGGGGGGACTTCGATAAGCTGGTCGGCATGGCGGGCCAAATTAGCCCACAGATCCAGATGACGGGTGATCCATTCCTCGGTGGCAAGGACCGAATCTAGCGGCCAATGGGTTTCGAGGGCCGCTTCCAGCAAGTGTGTACCCTCTAGAAGCATCCGACGGGTGCGGGTGCGTTCCCCGGCCTGCTGGAGTTTACGGATCTGTTTGATCAGCGGATTTTGACGGCTGGTAATGAGCAGGCTGGTCATAGCTTTCTTTATGGTTACACACGGCAGATTAAACCCTATCTAGCGATCCCAAACTCCGCTAGGGCCACAGGAAAATTGTGGTTTTCGTGATTAGATCGGCTTAATTTGATCAGCGCAAAGCGTTGTAAGGAAGAAAGCCCAGCCCATTGCGCTAGGGTAAGCTGTGGGGCTTGCGCTTGAACGGACACGGGGACCTGAGTATCATCCTCCCAGGCGGGTTGGGGATGGATCTCGAGAGTCTCGGGCGGCGCGCCGGTGAATTCAGTAATCCACTGGCGCAACAGATGGCGGTACTGGGTGATCTCGACGGGTGTCCTACAGTCTTGCTGGACTAAAGTTTCCCGTTGGCTATAGCTCAAGCGGTGCCATTCGTTTAAACGCAGCTTGATCCCGACGGTATCGAGCTTAAAGCGCACGCTCAGGGGAATACAGCGTAAGGTCGCCACAAAGTCTTGTTCAAACTGGAAGTGTCCCATGCTTATTACCCCAACTAGGCATAGGATAACTGTTCCTCCAGGGTAGAGGTTGCCCGCTCCACCGCCCCAAAATGCTCGATCAAGATCTGTTTGAGTACAGTGGGCAGATCAGCACAGGGGACATTTTGGTGGATTACTTCCCCTAAACGGGCCTCACGCCCCACTTTGCCCCCCAGCATAATATCCACGGCATCTACGCTCTGACCATTGACTTTGGTTTTGCCCCCGATCAGGCCAATATCACCGAGTTGGGGCTGACCACAGGAATTAGGACAACCGGACCAATGGATCCTGACGGGCTGGGGTAATTCCAACTCACTGGCCAGAATGTGGCTGAGTTTTAAAGCCCGCTCTTTGGTTTCAATGATCGCTAAATTGCAAAACTGCGCCCCCGTGCAAGAAACCAAGCCCCGCAGGAGCGGATCCGGGTCTGGGGAAAACTTTTGGAGGAGGGGTTCGGCAAAAAGCGTAGGGAGCAGATGATCGGGCACATGGGGGATCAATAGACTCTGCTCAACCGTAAAGCGGATCTCGCTTTGACCATAGACCTTCGCTAGACGAGCGACTTCTAGGACTTCTGCATAAAACATCCGCCCAATGGGGACATGAAGCCCGACAAAACAATACCCTGCTTGCTTTTGAGGATGGACCCCGACATGATCGCGCTTATCGTAATCAATAAATTCGTGGTCAGCCGCGGCGGGCAGGTTTTCGCCGACTACTTCCATGACCACTTCCCGAAAACGGGTGATCCCCCATTCTTCAAGCAAATAGATCAGACGGGCCTTTTGGCGGTTTGCCCGCGGGCCATGATCCCGGTAGACCTTGAGGATTGCCATACAGAGGGGGACGACTTGATCAGGCAGCACAAAGCAGTCGAGGGGAAAGGCAGGGGTAGCTCTTTGGGAATTGAGTACGCCTCCAACCAACACATTGAAGCCAATGACCCCCCCTTGTTCCGCCGGGATCAAACCAATGTCGTTGATCTCCGCATGGGCCGAATTTTCCCGGTCCCCGGTGATCGAGATATTGAATTTGCGCGGTAGATCGCTATATTCTGGGCTACCTTGCCCAAAGTTAGTAATAGCATCCTGTAGATCTTGCACTAAAGGCCGCACATCAATGACTTCCGAAGGATCCAGCCCTGCTACGGGAGATCCGACAATATTGCGGACATTATCCATGCCCGATTGCACCGTGACCAGGCCCACAGCCTCAAACCGTTCGGTGATCGGCACAATATCTTCAATTCTGAGTCCCCGCAGTTCCAAATTTTGACGGGTAGTGATGTCAAGCTGCTGTACATCTGAAAAATCGCGCAAGACTTCGCCAATGGTTTCGAGCTGTACACTGGTTAAGATCCCGCTAGGAACGCGTAAACGAACCATCCAGCGCCCTGGAGTACGCTTACGGAAAAACCAACCAATCCACTTCAAGCGCTCTAGATCACCTTTGGCAATGGCAGCCCAACCGAGTTCAGCGAATTGGGCCAACTCTGTTTGGACGGCAAGTCCCGGTTTTTCTGTTTTAATTTTTTCGATGGGGTTGCTCATGACAAAAACCAACGAGGACCGATAGCTCTAGCAGACAGGGAATACCCGATTTAATATGTACAATTCGCTACAAAGCTCGTTTTCCTCATGCGCTATAAGCATTGATTCAATTCGGTAAAAGCATGAACTCCTCAGGAGCGCCTGTGGACTCCCGCGAACAAAGCCTGATAGGATCTGGGCAATACCTAGGTCGAATCCGTGAATTTTTTGTTTATCACTGATCCGCTCAAAGATCTTTTACCCCATCACGACACTTCAGTGGCCCTAATGGTTGCGGCCCAACACTTGGGTCAGCGGGTTTTGAGCTGCACGGTGGCAGATCTTTTTGTGGAACAGGGTCAAGCGGGGGCGTGGGTCCAGCCCGTGACCCTAGACCCCCAGGCAACGCCCTACGTACAACAAGAGTCACCGGAGCGGGTGAATTTTAACGAGATCCCCGTTATTTTCATGCGCAAAGACCCCCCAGTGGACCGTCAGTATTTATTGGCAACCTATTTACTCGATCAAGTGGACCCCACCAAGACGTTAGTGATCAATCGATCCACGGGGCTACGTCAGGCCAATGAAAAAATGTATGCCCTTAATTTTGCTCCCTATTTGCCCCCGACGACCGTGACCAGTCAGGTTAGCGAAGTCCAAAGATTTTTAGAAATCCATGAAAAAGCGGTGCTGAAACCCCTAGATGGCAAAGGGGGCGAAGGGATTTTCCTATTACAAGCCGCAGACCGTAACCTCAAGGCCCTTGTGGAAGTGAGTACTCAGGGTGGTCAGATCCCAGTCATGATCCAGCGCTATTTACCTGAATCCCGCCAGGGGGATAAACGGATCTTGGTGCTCGGCGGTCAACCCTTGGGTGCCGTGCTCAGAGTTCCAGCAGCCGACGATGTGCGGGGAAATCTCCGGGTGGGGGGCAGAGCGGAAGTTACTACGATCACTCCCCATGAACATGCTCTATGTGAAGCGTTGGCACCGAGACTTTTAGCCGATGGACTCTATTTTGTCGGCCTTGATGTGATCGGCGAATATCTAACCGAGATCAATGTCACGAGCCCCACGGGGATCCAGGAAATGCCCGATCCCGAAGGGTTAGCCCAAACCGTAATCCGTTGGGCGATCCAGTTTCATAGGCATGAGTAGTAAATTAATCATCCTGGAGCCAACGGCCTACGCCCCATAACCCAGCGGCCCGTTTAAAGGCATTGCGCTCCGCGTTGGCGATGGAGTCCCCAAACCCCTGTTTATCCAGGTCTTCCCGTCCGTAGGACGCCCGGCTAAACGTCCCTTCCTGGGCATGGATCGTGATCTCATAGCCAACTACCACCATGCCATCGATTTCGGTCACAGGGCCAAAAGGGCGGCCCTCCCAGCCCGGAGCGCACCAATCAAGGATCTTGGCGACTCCTTCCCAAGGCAAAAAAGGAATTTGACGACCTCCTTTGGTAAAGTGCCGGACAAATACGGCGTACTCTTTGTACAGGTCTTCCTGGATCTCCGCCAGGGGGCGCAGGTAGTTCCGGGGTTTTTCCGGTAAAGCATGACTCTGACTCGCGCGCGGAGCAGATCCTAAAGGGCGGGGTTTGGCTTGCATCATGAACCTCCGGTAGCATTCTGTTATACCCCACACGGTCGGCAAAGATGGACCCCCATGATCTGGTACTTTCGGCCTCTTCTCTAACCCAGTTGGACCGCTGTGCGCGGCTATTTCGCTATCTTTATGTAGACCGCCTGATCCAACCGACAGGGGCCGCATTAGAAACGGAAGAACAGGTAACGCGGGGGAAATTATTACATCGTTTGATTGAACTTTCAACCCGTGGGCCTGTTACAGAACTTTTGACGACCCTAGAACCAACCCTCCGTCTGTGGTGGCAAAGTTTTGAGCGCAGTCCCCATGTCCATCCCCAAGGGCGGGTTTTGAGCGAGCTACCCCTTTGGGTCCAATACAACGGCTGGCGGATCACCGCTCGTCTGGATCGTGTGGTGATCCTGGGGGATAAAGTACTGATTTATGACTGGAAAACCGAAAAAAAACGTACCCCAGACCGCTATCTTGCCGAAAGCTGGCAGATCCGCTTGTATCCTTTTTTAGTTCACCGTTGTGCCGAGCAATTGCTGGGTAAAACCATTCCCCCCGGAGCCATCGAGATGGAGGTCTGGTTTGCCCAATTTCCTGATCAGCCCTACCGCATGGCCTATACCACGGCTCAGCTCCGGGTCGATGAAGCTGCACTTGCGCACCGTCTTCAACAGCTAGAAAGCTTGATCCAACGGGACTTTCCCCTGACTACAGATACCACAATCTGCGAACGGTGTCTTTTTCGGACCCGCTGCTATGGACTCGTTCCGACCCAACTGGATCAGGATCAACTCGCCCTCTATGACTGGTTTAGTGCAGATGCGGACTGGGTAGATCCTAAGGATGAACGACTTTAGTACGTACTGCCCGTGGGCATCTTAATGCTTTGCTACACTAGCGGGCATGAGGATCCAATGGGAACGCACCGTTTATGTGGGCAAAGCGCCATCGCGCTGTCTTCTTTGTGGAGGACAATTTCGGCCTCCTCGCGTCCAAGGCCAAGTCTATCTTTTAGCGGTAATTTATGATCCTCAAGATAAATATTACGGTGAGGCGTGCCCAGCCTGTGTTGCCAGTGGTCCGCAACGGATCCAGACGATGCTGCACGAACGGATCTCCTCCCTACGCCAAAATCTACACGAACTCGAAACCTTAGCCCTTCAAGAGATCTTAATGCCCTCTTTAGAAGAGGAGTTTCAGAATTATTTTAAATAGGACTTAGACCGAAACGGGAGTGGGGATACTTTCACGTTCGAGCAAGGGCAAGCGCTTCCCAAAAGCCTCTAAATGGTACTGCCCCAAAGCTTCCGCTTGGTCTGGGGCTAAATCTTTGAGGCGGAGGATACACAATTGCAGATCAATCACCGATTTGGTATAGATGTCTGACTGCTTACCAATGGCTTTTCGTTGGCTATGAATGCGCTGTCTTTCTTGGCGGATTACCTGTTGGCGCTCCCGCAATGCTTGGACGGTATCCCGGAGCCCACGGGGCCAGTCAAGTTCCCCCGTTGTTTCCATATCCGCCAGATGAACTTGGATCGTAATTTGATCTTCAATAAATTTGATCTGATGATCGCAATCTTGGCGCATTTGGATCAACATCCGTCCCTGTAGGGCGAGGTGCTGGGCTCGCTGGGCACACTGGGCTTTCAACTGATCTAGCTGAATACAGGCCTGGGGTACTACGGGTGCAGGGGCGTTAGAAGGCGCGGAAAAGAAATTAAGAAGTTTGGCAAGCATTGGGGAGGGTCCAGTCGGGTGACATTTAGGTATACCAGCACAGGTCAAAAAATTAAGTACCCTTATTAAAAGTTAAACGATCAAATTCCTGTGCCGTATTTTTATTTTAGTAATCTAAGTCACAATGGATCAAGTCTTGTAATGAGTTGTAATAGTGACTTCTCTACTCCTAGCCCATCGGGCGCAGCCCTACCTAGCTGATGTAACCGCTAATCAGGCCAGACTCCAGCAATTTTTAGATCATTTAGGGCTCGATCTATTGCTGATCACTGCCCAAGATGCCTATCTTTCCGAATACAACCCCCTGCAAAACCACCATCGCTATGCCCTGACTGGCTTTAGCGGCTCTACGGGGGATGGTTATTTTTTAACCCCTCAGCTCCAGGGGCACTTGGGGCTAAAGGCGCCCTTTGTATTGTTTATCGACGGGCGCTACCATCTTCAGGCCGAGCAACAAACTGACCCAGCGCAGGTACATTTAGAAAAATTACCCCTTACCCAGCCCCTCGAAAAAGCCCTCATCCACTGGTTAGCGCAGATCCCAGCGGGCACTAGGCTAGGGGTTGATGGGGCCAGGGTTACCTGGAAACGCCTTGAACAAATCCGTCAAATAGCCCAAGCACAACAATTTCACCTCAAAGTCTTGTTAGAAGACGAGATCAGTCAGGCGCTACATCTTCCTGGTTGGCCTATAGACCGTCCTATTAGCCCAGTGGGTGCTGAGGTAACGGGTCATACGCTCCAAGAGCGTGTCCAGGGCTTGGGGCTTCCGGCTAAGTCTTGCCTGATCACCTGTAAAAGTGACGATATCGCCTGGATCTTGGGGGCAAGGGGCTATCATATGCCCCAGGCATCGTCCTTTTTTGGCTATGGTTTGCTTTTAGAATCCCAGGTTTTTCTGTATTTGCCCCCAGGGGTAGACCAGTGCCCCGTTACCGTGCCTGGGGTTACCGTGATCCGTAGCCGGGAAGCCCTGATCCAACGGCTTCAACCTTATTCCATTCAAGAAATTTGGTTTAGTGACCGCGCGATGCAAGGCGAGCTACCCCAGTTGGCCCTCCAGATCTGGCCCCAGGCACACCTAAAGGTAGATTTTCATGGCCTAGAAGCCCAACGTACCGCCAAAACACCCCAGGAACTCCACGCAATCCGTAGTGCTTTTCTCAAAAGTAGCGTTGCCATTGCCCGGACGCTGCGCTGGGTCAAAGCATCTTTTAAAACGGATCAACTTATTAGTGAATGGGACTTGAGCCAACGGATCAGCCAGGAATATCAAGGGCAAGGGGCGATTGAGCTTTCTTTTAAGAGCATTGCTGCCACAGGAGCCAATGGGGCCATTATTCATTACGGTACTCCTAGTCCTGAAAACATCCTCCAACCCGGTGATCTAACCCTTTTAGATAGCGGGGCCTACTATGCGGAGGGCTTTGCCACGGACTGTACCCGCGTTGTTTTTTGTGGCAATCCTCCAGCAGTGCCGCAGTCTTGGCAAAAAGAAGTTTATACAGTAACCCTCAAAGCTGCGATCACAGGTCTACGGGCCGTGTTTCCCGAAGACACCCCCTGTCAAGTTATTGATCAACAGGTCCGTGGGGTCTGCCAACACTACGGCTACGATTACAACCACGGCACCGGGCACGGCGTCGGGATCTTGGTCCATGAATCGGGTATTCGCCTGGCCCCAGACTCGGTGTATGGCTTTACCGAAAATGCTGTGGTGAGTATCGAGCCTGGGATCTATTTACCTGGAAAAGGAGGAGTACGCATTGAAAATGTCGCCGTGGTCCGTCGGCAACGTCCCGGCTATTTTTGTTTTGAAAATCTTGCCTTTGTGGGCCTAGACTGGGATTTGATCGATCTTAGTCTTTTGGATGAAGCGGAAAAGATTTATCTTCGGGATTATGAAGTCCAGTGCCAAGGGCTAGGGACGGCGGTTACGTCGTGTCCGCTTTAATCGTTGTATATCCAAGGGAGTTGATCGCTAATGGCTAGCCCCGAACTGCTCCTAGAGGGGGTCTATCGGTTCAAACCCAACCGGGCTACGGGGGGCGGATCGAGCTATTGGTTATCCGAATTAGGGGTACTCATTGATAGCCCTGCCTGTACCCCAGAACATCAAGAATTTTTAAATAATCAGGTTCAGTATTGGATCTTTACCCACCGGGGCGGAGTCGGGGAAGTACCGATGTGGTTAAGACATATCCAGCCCCAAATCGCAATGCAGGAACAGGAAGTCTACTTGGTCAACGGCCCGGTACACCTGCCCTTTCAAGAGACCTTAGATCTGCCAGGGATCAAAGTTATCTGGACCCCTGGGCACTCACCGGGCAGTAGCTGTGTCCTTTACCGAGATATTTTATTCACGGGGCGGCATCTAGTACCGGATCTTAAGGGGCGTCCTGTCCCGGTCCAACTTGCCAAGACTTTTCACTGGCCCCGCCAGCTCCGCAGTATCGAAAAAATCCTAGCATTTTCCTTTGATCAAATCTGTCCAGGGGCCGCAGTGGGACTCCTCAGGGGGCAACCGACCATTGAAGCCGCCCATCAAAAAGTAACCCAAGTTTACGCTGAGATCTTAGCCACTTTTCGCCCGCCCCAGATCACATAGGCAGTCAGCAAAATCAACTCGATCAGGCCCCACAGATATTTAAATGCTTCAGGAAATAATTCACTAGGCGAGATAAACCCCTCGATCAACCCCGCAAATATCAACAACATAAAGACGGTCACCAACAGTGGTACTGCCCGACGGGCTTGGATCTTGAGGGCATCCCCCCGGAGGTAGGGCCACGGGGCAAGGGTCGCTTTACCCAACATCAACCCCGCCGCCCCCGCCAAGAAAATAGCGCTTAGCTCCGGGACACCGTGGGGCAAGACAAAGCCCCAAAAGGGATAGGACATGCCATATTCGGCAATAAATAGGCCAATGGCCCCTAGCATTACCCCATTACTAAACAGGATGTATAGGGTTCCCAAACCAAAGACAATTCCCCCCGCAAAGGCGGTAAAGGCCACCGTAATGTTGTTAGCCATGATCCAAGAACTGCTCAAAGGGGCTACACTGACCAACGATCCGGTCCAGAGTTGCTTGTTATCGGTGACATTGGTGATGGCATCAGGGGGTAAAAAAGCTTGGATCACATTATCGTCTAACAAATACAAGATGGCCCCCGTAAGGGATCCCAACAGGAAAATTCCGCAACTCAGGGCAATGTAAACACCCAGCGCGCGCACGTGATCCGGTAGGGTTTTGAGCCACGCTAACCCCAGATCTGGAGCGCGGACAACGGGGGGTTGGTACACCTGATTGTGGGCCCGTAGGGTCAAGCTCTGCAAATAATTGGTCAGATCCGCGCCCATTTGATGCATTTGGGCCTTAGCGAGATCGGCCGAAACCTGACGATACAGTCCCCCCAGGGTTTGGAGTTCGGCTTGAGGGAGGGTGGCTAGCCCCCCCTGCTCAATGGTCTTGAGACTGGCTTCAAGGCGTTGCCAATCGGGTTGACGGTACTTGATCCAACGCTGAATATTCACACCGGAATCCGAGAAAGCACGTTACGGGCTGCATCAAGGGTGTCTTGAATATCCTTTGCGGTATGGGCCGTGGAGAGAAAACAGGCTTCAAAGGCAGAAGGGGCTAAATAAACCCCCTCCGCCAACATCCCGCGATAAAACCGGGCAAATTTTTCCCGGTCAGCAGCTTTGGCCGTTTCGTAGCTGGTCACTGGGCCAGGGCAGAAAAAGAAAGAAGCCATGGCTCCGACTTGGTTAATACAGGTTGGGTGTCCTGTTTCCTGAGCTACCGCCAAAAAGCCTTGGATAAAAGCTGTGCTGATCTGCTCTAAATATTCGTAGGTGCCCGGTTCACTGAGCAATTCTAAAGTCGCGATCCCAGCCGTCATGGCCAAAGGATTACCCGAGAGTGTCCCAGCTTGATACATCGGGCCCGCCGGGGCCACCAAGCCCATGATCTCCCGCTTACCGCCATAGGCCCCCACCGGAAGCCCCCCACCGATGATCTTACCCAAACAGGTCAAGTCAGGATCAATCCCAAAGCGTTCCTGGGCACCCCCATAGGCCACTCGAAATCCAGTCATTACTTCATCAAAGATCAATAGTGCCCCGTGTTCCTGGGTGATCCGGCGCAAGCCCTCTAAAAAACCCGGAGCTGGGGGGATACACCCGGCATTACCCACTACGGGTTCCACAAAGACCCCGGCAATACCATCGGGGAACTGAGCAAAAATCTGGGCTACCGCCTCCAGATCGTTATAAGCCACGGTCAGGGTATTTTGGGTCACATTGGCAGGTACCCCCGGAGAATCCGGTAGGCCCAAGGTTGCCACGCCCGATCCGGCTTGAACCAAAAAAAGATCTCCGTGACCGTGATAGCAGCCACTAAATTTAAGTAAATAATCGCGCTTGGTATAGGCACGGGCCAAGCGGGCCGCCGACATACAGGCTTCGGTTCCTGAATTGACAAAACGGACCATCTCAATGGATGGAACCGCCGCAATGACCATTTCGGCCAAAATATTTTCATGACGAGAAGGGGCACCAAAACTAGTTCCCTTGGGAATTGCATCGATCAGAGCCTGTTGGATAACTGGATGGGCATGACCCACAATGGCGGGTCCCCAGGTACCCACGTAGTCGATATAGCGATTATCATCCACATCCCAGAGGTAGGCACCACTGACCCGCTCAATAAAAACCGGATCCGCCCCAACTGATTTAAAAGCCCGGACGGGAGAACTGACTCCGCCGGGCATGAGGGTTTTAGCCCGCTCAAAAAGGGCTGAGGAAGTAGATGTTTGATAGGTCATAGGGGCCACTGCGGTTACTCCGACTGCTTGATCCAAAGTATCGCAGATAAGCCCCAACGGATCCCTAGTCGCCTATATCGCCTACGCCTTCTTTAACAAGCTTGATGTGTTTGCGACCAAGCTGAATCGTAAACTCAGTTCCAGGCTCTAATCCCATCTCACGGGTATAAGCAGCACCGACTAAGAGGTTGCCATTTTTCTGGACCTGAATCCGAAAACTGGCGGTACGTCCACCACGGGTGCCGTTAGTCTCTTGATCAAGGGGAAAACCACGAGCTGCTAATAGCGCACTCATGAATTTATTTAAATTGACCCGTTCTTTGCCTGTTTTAGTCCCGGTGACATAACCACAAACACGAGCAATTTCTTTTTTACTCATGCCAGACAATTCTTCAACTTTTTTTAGCAGCTCACGTCCTGTCAACATCTCACTCATGCATTAACCCTCTTTGCTCATACATATACTCTACACAAGTTAGATGCTAATTAGAATAGATCATGAATAATTTTTTATTAGCTCAGTGTTATGCGTCTTTCTGCCCAATTGCAGTGGGTATTTTTTGCTATCACTCAGGTTCATTTTTCGCCATGCTTTGACGACTAAATGTTTTACCAATAGACCTAAAGACCGCTCCCAGGCAAATCCAGTGTAAGATCTAAAAGGTACCCGGTGTAACGATTGTTTAGGGATGAAAAGCTACTGTTTGAACCTGCCCAACCCCAAGCTGGGGCGGTAGCAACTATTTTTGCCTTTCCCAACTCCTATACTGTCGGGATTGCTAGTTTAGGCTACCAAGTGGTTTGGCGAATGCTCAAGCAACGTCCAGAATTAAATGTAGCAAGGCTTTTCACCGATGGCGCTGAGCCTTTACCCAAAGATCCGAAGCTAGTAGGATTCTCTTTCTCTTGGGAACTAGATTTTACCCATATTTTAATGCTATTAGAGCAATTGCGTATTCCCCTGAGTGCGCAACAACGCGGGGAAAACCATCCCCTTGTCTTTGGTGGAGGGCCAGTACTGACCGCTAATCCCGAACCTTTTGCTGACTTTTTTGATGTGGTCCTGATGGGTGATGGCGAAGATCTGATCCCAGAATTTATTGATGCTTACTTACAAATGTACAAAGGCAGCCGAGCTAACCTACTACACCACCTTAGTCAAGTACCGGGTATATATATACCGAGTCTTTACACAGTTACCTACCACGGATCAGATGGCGGTATTAACCAAATTACTCCGGTGGAAGCTACCGTACCGCAAACGGTAGCTAAACGTACTTGGCGTGGGGAAAAGTTATCGGCTTCAGCGGTGGTTACTCCCCGTAGCGCTTGGGAGGACATCTACATGGTAGAAGTAGTCCGTTCCTGCCCAGAACTCTGTCGATTTTGTCTGGCGAGCTACCTGACGTTACCTTTTCGTAGTGCCCCCGTAAGCACCGGGATCTTACCTTTGATTGAGCACGGACTTCGGGTTACCCCCCGCCTAGGATTGCTCGGTGCTTCGGTGACCCAACACCCTGAATTTGAAACCGTCCTTGATCATCTAGCGGGGCCTGAATATGCAGCCGTTCGGCTCAGTATTTCTTCGGTTCGAGCCAATACCCTAACTGAAAAGATGACGCGGATTTTAGCGTTACGGGGGTCTAACTCGGTAACTATTGCCCTTGAATCTGGATCAGAACGACTCCGCCAAGTGATCAATAAAAAGCTCACTAACAGTGAAGTCCACGCGGCCGCTCAAGTCTGTCGGGCCGGGGGCCTGAAGGGCCTCAAGCTCTATGGCATGGTAGGCTTACCCTCTGAGGAGCCTACGGATCTAGAGGCTACCGTAGATCTTTTGCTTCAGCTCCGTAAGGCTAATCCTGGACTGAAACTGAGTTTTGGCTGTAGTACCTTTGTTCCTAAAGCCCATACCCCCTTTCAAGGCTACGGGGTGGATGCTGGAGCTGAAAAAAAACTACAATTTTATACCAAGCAACTGGGTAAAGCCGGGATTGAATTTCGGCCCGAAAGCTATGGCTGGTCCGTGATGCAGGCTTTGATCTCAAGGGGAGACCGTCGGGTGGGCGGGATTCTCCTTGCGGTCCATCGCCTCGGTCCTAGCTTGGGTAGTTTTCGTCGGGCCTTCAAAGCAGCCGAGGGCCAACTGCCGCCGCTAGGGTATTACGTTCATGACACCTGGCAAAATACAGTTTTTCCCTGGCAACATCTTCTTGGACCCGTTACAGAAGAACGGCTTGGGCGTCATTTAGATCAGGCCCAAGCATTGATGTAAGGCTTTCGTGAATTTTTGCGTAAAAAACAGAAAATAGTCTTTTTCGCTACTAAATGATGCGTAAAGGAATCTTATACAAAGGGCAAGCCTTGCCGAGGAAGCCTTACATGTTTGTGCAGCAGCGACGTATGGTCCATTTGCTCTTTTTAGCCGCAGTGCTGATCCTAGGGAGTACCTTTGCGGCCTATGCCGCGGGAGACCCTACCGGGTCGGCGGTGAATTGGTCGCGGGTCAGTGGTACCCCACCCACCCTACAGTCTGTGGCCAATAAAACCAGTAACCTCTGGGTTGGCTTGAATATGACCTGGGTCTTGATCACAGGATGTTTAGTGTTCGCCATGCAGGCAGGCTTTGCCTTAGTAGAAACGGGCTTTTGTCGGGCTAAAAACTCTGCCCACACGATGGGTATGAACTTAGTAGTCTTTTGTGTTGGCTTGGTGGGCTATTTTATCTGCGGTTTTGCTTTTATGTTTGGGGGCTTGGGGGGGACACCCACCCTGGGGGATACCAGTGGCATCCTCAATGGAATGCTCACCCTAGGGGGCATCGATCTACTGGGAACCAAAGGCTTTTTGCTGACCGGCGACTTCTACGATGTTTCGGTATTGACCTTGTTTTTCTTCCAATTGGTCTTCATGGATACAGCAGCTACGATCCCCACGGGGGCGATGGCTGAGCGTCTCTCGTGGAAAGGCTTTTTGTTCATGGGCCTATGGGTGAGTATGTTTATTTATCCCCTCATTGGTTGTTGGGTTTGGGGGGGAGGCTGGCTCGCAGACCTGGGGGTCAACATGGGACTGGGGCACGGAGCGGTGGATTTTGCCGGATCCGGCGTAGTCCACATGGTCGGGGGGTCTGTGGCCATTGCTGGAGCGTTAGTGCTAGGCCCACGCATCGGTAAATATGAGGCGGATGGTACCGTTAATCCGATCCCTGGCCATAGCTTTCCTTTGGTCATTGCTGGCGTAATATTGCTCTTTTTTGGTTGGTTTGGCTTCAACGCCGGATCAACCCTTGCGGCCACCGACCTGCGAATTGCTGTTGTAGTGGTCAACACCATGATCGCTGGGGCCTTTGGCGGGGTAGCCGCCATGTTTCGCATGTGGATCTGGGAAGAAAAACCCGATCCGGGATACACCTGCAACGGAGTCCTCGCTGGTCTTGTGGCAATCACTGCCCCCTGTGCGTTTGTCGAACCCTGGGCGGCGGCTGTGATCGGAACGCTGGCCGGGGGTTGGGTCTGTGATGCCGGTCTAACGGTGGAACGCACCCTCAAAATCGATGACCCCTGTGGCGCCATTGCGGTCCATTTTTGTAATGGGGCCTGGGGGCTAGTAGCGGTGGGGATCTTTGCGGATGGCTCCTATGGTGAAAACTGGAATGGCGTCAAAGGAACCGTAAAGGGGATGATTGCGGGTGACTTTACCCAGATCCTCGCCCAACTGGTTCAAGCCTTGACCATTGCCCTGGTGGTGACGAGTCTCTCCTACCTTTTCTTCAAGATCCTGGATCGTTTTTCACCGCTTAGAGTTTCTGCAAAAGTAGAACGCCAAGGATTAGATGTACCAGAGATGGGGATCTGGGGCTACCCAGATCCCGAGGCTTCTTTTTCTCCAACCCTCTACAAAACCCAGCCACCGCCACAAACACCCCCTCAAATGCGGCGCTAGTGGGCTAGGGACGGGTCAAAACGGTCACATTCCCTTCCACGAGGGTTTGACAGGCCAAACGGTAGGTCTTGGATTTGCGGGCGAGTAAACGTTGTTCTGCTGGGGTACGGTCGCTGAGTCCCTCTTCCCCAGCAGCAATGTCTACCACACAGGTGCCACAATCCCCGTTGCCGTTACAGCACATCAACTTACGTAAGGGCTTGTAAATTTCTACCGAGGCATTGATCGCTGCTTGGCGCAGATTGGTACCTTCTGCAACCACAATTTCCTTGTCTTCACGCTGAAAGTTAATAACCGCCATAACTGATCCCTAAACGGGTAATTCTATTGTGCGGTAATTGTAAAGGTGGGTAAAGAAAATATTCCCCCCTAGTTACTTTGCTCCCTAAAGAAGCTCTTGGAAGGCTTGCACATTATATGAGATGTGGTTACACTTCTTTATACTATGGCAGGTGAGTGAATGGGTTTTCTTCGCGAGCGCGTGGCCCATAGTGCGACTCCTGTTGAGACGTGGCGGAGGAAATCTTTTAATGGGACTACCGTGGTATAGGGTGCATACGGTGGTGGCAAACGATCCGGGTCGCCTGATCGCAGTCCACCTCATGCACACCGCTTTAGTAGCAGGCTGGGCTGGCTCGATGGCGCTTTATGAAGTTGCCACATTTAACCCGGATGATCCGGTTTTGAATCCCATGTGGCGACAAGGGATGTTCGTACTTCCTTTTATGACCCGGCTTGGGGTCATCAATTCTTGGAATGGTTGGTCGGTATTTGGACGCTATAACGCTGATGGCTTTGGCAATGCCCTCCCCGTAGATGCTAGTGTCGGCATTTGGTCCTATGAAGGGGTCGCAGCTTCCCATATTGTCTTAGCTGGACTTTTATTTCTGGCGGCCTGTTGGCATTGGGTGAACTGGGATCTGGATTTGTTTCGGGACCCCCGTACGGGCGATCTCGTCCTTGATCTACCCAAGATCTTTGGTATTCACCTCTTTTTAGCGGGCCTCGGCTGTTTTGGCTTTGGGGCAGTCCACCTGCAAACGGTGGGTATGTGGATCTCAGACCCCTTGGGACTCACGGGTCATGTGGCACCAACGGGATTTGCCTGGGGACCGGATGGCTTTGATCCCTATAATCCGGGCGGTATTGCCTCGCACCACGTAGCCGCAGGCATCGTCGGGATCGCAGGCGGATTATTTCATATTTTGGTGCGTCCCCCTGAGCGGCTCTACAAGGCGTTACGGATGGGCAACATCGAAACCGTCCTTTCTAGCTCCATTGCGGCGGTGTTTTTTGCTGCTTTTGTGGTCGCCGGTACGATGTGGTATGGCACCGCCACTACCCCCATCGATCTGTTTGGTCCGGTGCGCTATCAGTGGGATGACAAGACCTTTGCCAATGAGATCGAAAAGCGCGTCCAAGCGGGTATGGCTAGTGGGGCCGACCGTTCTGGTGCGAACGAACTTTATGGATTAACGGACTACGAAAAAAAGATCTTGGTGGAAAGCACGAAGAACGAGCAGGGTGAATTCACGCGGCCTAACTGGTCTGAGGAAACAGCCCGTGAAGTTGTCAGTACCAGACTCCGGTTTTACGACTACGTAGGCAACAACCCTGCTAAGGGTGGTTTGTTCCGGGCTGGCCCGATGAACAACGGGGATGGGATCGCCCAGGAATGGCTCGGGTCTCCTGTTTTCAAAGATGCTGAGGGCCGTGAACTCAAGGTGGACCGTTTAAATACCCTGTTTGAAACCCAACCGGTGATCCTCAAGGACGCCCAAGGTTTTGTCCGGGCAGATATCCCCTTCCAGCGTTCTGAAGCCCAATTTAGCTTCGAGCAAACCGGGGTTTCTGTGACCTTTTACGGTGGCAAACTCAATGGTCAAACCTTTACGGAAGCGCCGGAAGTTAAGCAATTTGCCCGCCGTGCCCAAAAAGGTGAACTCTTTGAATTTGACCGTACTAATGCCGACGGGGTGTTCCGGGCTAGCCCACGCACTTGGTTTGCCTTAGCCCACGGAGTATTTGCACTCCTATTCTTCTTTGGTCACATTTGGCATGGGTCCCGCACCCTGTTCCTCGATGTGTTCACTGGGGTTGATCCCAACCGTGAAGAAGAAGAGTTTGAATACGGTTTCTTCAAGAAAGTCGGAGACAAGTCCACGCGGGTGGAAGCTTGATCCGGTATCCTGAAAGTGCAATGGGAGATAGGCCATGGAAAGCGGCATAACAACCATCGTTTATGTGGTCATCCTGGCGATGATCTTGGGTACCTTGTTCTTCGCCATATTTTTTCGCGAAGATCCCGATAAGTACCTGGTTAAACGAGAAGACAAAGACAAGTAACAGTTGACAGGTTCTTGATGTTCCTGAAGACCGCCATCCCTAGGGGTGGCGGTTTACTTTTTGCGGCTACAGGTTTGGGCTAGGGCCAAAATTATATGGGTCAAAAGATCTTGAGGGTCACGCCCCCTTTTAAGTCCTTCTTCTAGATCCAGCAGTAGGGGCAGACAGGCTAAAAGCTGTTTACTCGTAGTGGCTTGGACTTGTTTTTTGAGAATATACACGCGCTTGGGGTTGCCAATTTCCGCTTGTTCGGCAATGGCTACCGGGTCATCTATACCCTGTTCTACCAAAAGGCGGACCCAGACCCAAACCCGAAATTGATTGATCAACACCGCTGCAATTTTAAGGGGTACTTCGTTTTGACTCCGTAGCTGCCCTAGGGTCGCCAGGGCGGGGGCCACGTTACCCTGGAGGATCTGTTCGGCTAGTTGAAACGTTGTCTGCGCAGAACTCACCACCAATTGCCGTACCAGATCAATCCCTAAGGGCTCTGCGGCACAAAGGCTGAGTTTAGTGAGTTCATTATGTAGACGGGCGGTGTCATTTCCCAACGCCTCGACCAGATACTGTACGGCTTCTGGGGTGAGATTTAGGGCTTGTTTACGGGCCAAAACTTGGATCCTACGGATCAGTTCATCTTCTTTCCAAGCCGGGATCAGGGCAAACTCTTGGACGGTGACCCCTTGTTTTTGCAAAACCCGGCTCAAGGAGCGGTCCGGTTTGGCACTTTGTAGGATCACCAAATGATTTTCTGCGGGAATCTGAGCCAGGGTCCGTTCTAACTCGCTGAGGAACGGGTCTTCTTTTTTGGTAGTTTTTTCTTCTTCCTTATCTTTTTTGAGGGGCAAGCCTTCTAAAATCACCACTTTCCCCCCAGGGCCAAAGGCGGGCGTTACACTGGCATTGAGGGCATCTTGAACGGTGCTAAAGCGTTGATCGTTAAAGCTAGCAAGGTTGGGGTCTACAACCCGTTGGCGCAACTCTTGGACCGCTTGCTGGATCAAAAAACGGTCTTCACCCCAGTAATAATAGCTAGGCATTGGGGCTTCCCAGCACTGTGACGGGCTGGAGTTGTTGCTGATCCGCACGGGCTATGCCCAAAAATTCCGAGCCTTTCCAGACCTGTACCAGACCACTGGTCCCAAACCAGCGGACTTTTTGTCCGTGGCACAGGGCTTGGGCATCCTCCTCATCGAGATCTACCCGTACAACATGCTTCAGGGCCAGATCCGGGCCATCTAAGCGCAAGGTCCCTTGGCTCTGTTGCTCCTGGACTTGGGCGAGGGTCAGGCTATGCTCCAGATGAAACCCCCCACTTTGGGTCCGAATCAGCCCCGCCAAGGTGCCACAGCCCCCCAGCGCGACCCCTAAGTCCCTAGCGATGGCGCGGATATAGGTCCCCGGTCCACAGTCCACATCCAGGACGATTTCAGGATAATCACCGGGCTGAAATTGCAACAGCTCGAGGCGTTGGACCCTTACGGTCC
This sequence comes from Gloeobacteraceae cyanobacterium SOY_34_metabat_371, assembly GCA_031398925.1. Lineage (GTDB taxonomy): Bacteria > Cyanobacteriota > Cyanobacteriia > Gloeobacterales > Anthocerotibacteraceae > JANNOF01. The sequence continues at coordinate 36,056 of JANNOF010000379.1, forward strand.
GGGCTGGGGCAACCACGGGGATTCCCGCGCGGGCCAACTCATAGAGATGTTTCCCCTGTTGGCGGATCGCGCTAAAACTCGGCGGAATCTGCTCGATCAAACCGGTAAACTGTCCCAATTGGGCTTGGACCTGGACTAGGGTAACCTGGGGCATAGGAGCCTGTTGGATCACCGTACCCTCTAGATCGTCGGTGGTAGTGGCTACCCCTAAACGGATCAAGGCCCGATAACTTTTGGTGTCACTTAGATACTGTAAAAGACGGGTCATAGAACCAATGGCAAGGGGCAAAACCCCGGTAGCCATCGGATCTAGCGTCCCCCCGTGACCAACCCGACGCTCCTTGAGAATTCGCCGCACCGCTCCTACACAGTCGTGGGAGGTCATGTTAGGGTCTTTATTGAGATTAAGGAATCCTTGCCACATGAACCTTGTGCCGCTTTTGATGATCTAGAACCATCGTAGGTGGAATCGGCTAGATCATAAACTTAGGCTACAATTAAGTCATAATCATTCTGAGTTTGGCAGGAGTAGTTCATGACCGTGGAAAATCTGGTGATCATTGGTTCGGGACCAGCGGGCTATACTGCGGCAATTTATGCGGCGCGGGCCAGTCTTAAGCCTTTGGTTTTTGAAGGTTTTCAGGTCGCTGGGATCCCAGGGGGTCAATTAATGACCACTACGGAAGTAGAAAATTTCCCTGGCTTTCCTATGGGCATTGGTGGCCCTGAATTGATGGATAAAATGCGGGCCCAAGCGGTGCGTTGGGGGGCCGAGGTGGTGACCGAAGATGTGATCCGGGTGGATTTCTCCCAGCGGCCTTTTACGATTGAATCTACGACCCAAACGGTCCAAGCCCATAGCGTGATCATTGCCACCGGAGCTGGGGCTAAAAAGCTAGGACTGCCTAACGAAAAAAAGTTTTGGAGTAAAGGGATCGCCACCTGTGCTATCTGTGATGGCGCTAGCCCCCTATTTCGGGATAAAGAAGTCGTAATCGTCGGTGGCGGGGATAGTGCCTGTGAAGAAGCCGTGTACCTGACTAAATTCACCACGCGCGTCCATATGCTCCTGAGGGGGGGGGAGATGCGGGCCTCAAAAGCAATGCAAGACCGGGTGCTGAGCAACCCAAAAATCCAAGTCCATCGCCATACTGTTGCTTTAGATGCCTACGGGCAGCATCTGTTGCGCGGCGTCATGCTTCAAAATACCCAAACCCAAGAAATAACCGATCTGCCCGTTGCCGGGTTATTTTATGCCATTGGGCATACCCCCAACACCCAGCTTTTTGTGGGGCAAATAGACCTTGATGCCCAGGGATATATCCTCCCCCAAGGCCACACCAAGGCCACCAGCGTCGAAGGAATTTTTGCGGCTGGAGATGTGCAGGATCAAGAGTATCGTCAGGCGATCACCGCTGCCGGGACCGGATGTATGGCGGCTCTAGAGGCAGAGCGCTGGCTCTCAGCCCAAGGGCTAAGCCAAGAGTTTAAACCGGTAACTCCTCCTGAAGAGCTTGCCCAGGAAGAGGTACTAACATCTGTAGCAGCCCAGACTACGGAAGACAATTTCACCCTGGATCAAACGTTTTATACCGGTAGCTACGCCCTGCGGCGACTCTACTATGAGTCCGATAAGTTGGTGGTTGCGAAGTACATGACGCCCCAGTGTGGGCCTTGTCATATGCTCAAACCAGTGCTGAATGCCGTAGTCCAGGAATTTGCCGGGCAGGTCCAAATTGTCGAGATCGATATTGCCGCTGAGCCTGAGATCGCCCAAGATGCGGGCGTGACGGGAACTCCAACCCTGCAATTCTTCAAAAATACGGATATGTTGGATCAAATTTCTGGGGTTAAACAACGCCGCGAACTCCGTCAAACGATCCAGCAATACGTTTAAAGCGACCAAGGACAACCGTTGATGCTTGATCCTAGTTAGTTTGCGGGTCTGCGTAGGGATTTTATGATCCTGAGCAGACCCGGCCTAGTATTGCCCGTGCCTGGAGATTAAAAGCAGATCAGGGCTTTAAGCGGATCAAAGTAAAGATCCCTAAAGGCGTAGTATCTTGGTTAGTAGCTATCAGAGAAAACCCGTGGGCCCAGGGATCGATCTACAAAAAAGTTTTGTTACCTTACTGGGTGGGGGGGGCATTCCGGCGGAGGTGGCCCGCGCCCTATGGATCCCCTTACCGATGGTGGTGATCCTGGCGGTGGTTACCGTAGCGGTACTGTTGGCCATCTGGGGCGAGCGCAAATGGGCCGCTTATATGCAACAGCGCATTGGCCCGAGCATTGTGGGTATGAATGGCTTTTTGCAAGGGGTCGTGGATGCGGTTAAGCTGATCGTCAAAGAAGATGTGATCCCCCGCAAAGCTGACCCTTGGCTCTTTACTATCGGCCCCGTAGTCGTTTTAATCCCGGCTTTTTTTGCGTATTTAGTGATTCCCTTCGGGCAAAATCTAGTCATTGCTGACCTGGGAATTGGCGTCTTTTTTCTAATCTCGATTTCGAGCATTGCGCCCATTGGCGCTTTGATGGCGGGCTATGCTTCCAACAATAAATACGCCCTCTTAGGGGGACTACGGGCGGCGGCGCAATCCATTAGCTACGAGATCCCTTTGGCCTTGGCGGTAATGTCGGTGGTGATCATGACCGGATCGCTTTCCACCGTAGCCGTGGTTGAGGCTCAAAATACCCATGGAATGCTTTCCTGGAATGTCTTTAAACCCATTGTGGGACAGGTGGGTTTTGTAATCTTTTTGATCTCCGCTTTAGCGGAAACCGAACGGGCACCCTTTGATCTGCCTGAGGCGGAATCAGAACTGGTCCAAGGGCACCACACGGAGTATTCGGGCATGAAATTTGCCCTGTTTTACCTAGCGGAATATGCCAATTTGATCCTAGGGTCCTTGATCGCTACGATTTTATTCCTGGGGGGTTGGGGCCTATTTATCCCCGTAGAAGCCTTGGCCTCTTGGTTTCGACGACAGTGAGCATATGGAAAATATACGGCATAGCCGTATAGCTTGCAAACGACTATTCGATGTCCATTCGGACATCCATTCGCGCGCTTAGGCTTTATTGGGCGTCCAGTTCGACTATCGCTTGGGCATCCGCGCGCGCTACAGGCATAGCCGCAAAAAACCGCGCCACCACCTCCAGCTTGCGCGTCCGCGTCATCGCCGGCAGCGCGTTCAACAGCAGCTTGCCGTAGGGCTTATCCGCCAGCCGGGTGTCGCAAATCATCAGCACGCCACGGTCGGTTTCGGTGCGGATCAGGCGACCGGCGCCCTGCTTCAAACTGATCGCGGCATGCGGCAGCTGGTAATCCATGAAGGGTTTGCCGCCATTCTTTTCAGCCTGGGCGATGCGCGCGGCGACGACGGGATCGTCCGGCGGCTGGAACGGCAGCTTGTCGATGATGACAACGGACAGTACTTCGCCCGGCATGTCGACGCCTTCCCAGAAGCTCTGACTGCCCAGCAGCACGGCGTTGCCGGCCTTCTGAAAACGCGCGAGG
>JANNOF010000174.1:0-27636 GCA_031398925.1 Gloeobacteraceae cyanobacterium SOY_34_metabat_371
TTGTAATGCACCAGATCTTTTGGGCCTTTTTGTTAACTGGGTTTATGATCCCCGTGGGGGCAACACCCTATATTCCTAAAAATGATGCAGTAGTCCTAGAACGGATCCCCAAGACCCGTCAGAGCCTACGTCCGCCAGTCCTTCAGCAGCCTACGGATCTCAAGGGGGCGGTGGACAGAGCACGCATCTATATTGAACAAAGCCGTGTCGCCGGAGATCCACGGTTTTTGGGCTATGCCCAGGCGGTGTTGGCTCCGTGGTGGAGTCAACCCCAACCGCCCCTAGAAGTTTTAATCCTTAGGGCCACGATCCGCCAGAGTAATCATGATTTTAAGGGGGCGCTTCAAGATCTTGAGCTGGTCCTCAAAGCAGAGCCTAATAACGTCCAAGCCTGGATAACTAAGGCTACGATTTTGACCGTCCAAGGAGAATATACTCAAGCGAAACAAAGCTGTGCACGGTTGTGGCAAAACACAACAGAATTGGTAACAGCAACCTGTATCGGTACTGTGGGTAGCCTCAATGGACAAGCCCTACAAAGCTTTAAATTGATAGAGCGGGTGCTAAAGCAAAGCCCCCAAGCTAGTGCGGGGGAAAAACTCTGGGCGGTAACGGTTTTAGGAGAAATAGCGCACCGTTTAGATCGACCTATAGAAGCTGAACGCTATTTTAAGCAGGGAATTACCCTTGGCGCTGATACCTATTTATTGGGAGCCTATGCCGACTTTTTATTGGATCAAAAACGCCCTCAAGAAGTAGTGCGTCTATTACAAAAAGATATCCAAACAGATGGCTTGTTATTGCGTTTAACCTTAGCCGAACAAATGCTTAAAAGCCCGAACGTAAAAGCCCATACTAAGGATCTCAAAGCCCGATTTGCGGCGAGTAAGCAGCGTGGAGACAACATCCATCAACGGGAAGAAGCACGTTTTACTTTACACCTACTCCGCGATCCGCAACAGGCTTTAACCTTGGCGCAAAGTAATTGGCAGATCCAACGGGAACCCGCTGATCTACGCCTTGTGTTAGAAGCTGCTTTGGCTGCTAAGGAAAAAGTACAAGCCCGTCCGGTATTAACGTGGCTGGCAACCAATCAACTCGAAGATGTGCGGATCAATCGTTTAGCAAAGCAATTGGGGGGCTAGCGATGAAACGTTTATTGATCTTGCTTATGATGCTGTTTATTGCTTATCCAGCCTCGGCCCATAAACCCAGCGATAGTTATCTAACCCTACAGACTAACCCCCAAGTTGAAGGTCAGTGGGATATTGCCCTGCGTGATCTCGAATACGCCGTTGGCCTTGATCAAAACAACGATGCGCAGATCAGCTGGGGTGAACTCAAACAACAGCAAAAAAAAGTTACCGACTATGCCTTATCTAGACTTCAGATTCAAGCCGATGGTAAGCCCTGTACCTTGCGTCCGGGAAATTTTTTGGTCGATAATCATACGGATGGTACCTATGCTGTTTTGACCTTTACTACGAATTGCGAAAATGCCCAGGTACTTGATCTAAACTACAGTCTTCTTTTTGATGTCGATCCGCAGCACCGTGGGCTACTCAAAGTTATTGCTAAAGACACTACCCGCACGGGTATTCTTAGCCCAGAGCAACCGAGTCAACGCTTAGAACTGGTCAAAAGCCCTCCACTTCTTCAACAGTTTTTTACCTTTGTGAAAGAAGGGACGTGGCACATTTGGATCGGTTTCGATCACATTCTCTTTTTGATTACCCTACTACTCCCTGCTGTCTTAGAACGTAAAGCACATACCTGGGTTGTGGTTAGTGATTTTAAAACAGCCCTAGGGAATGTCCTCAAGATTGTTACTGCTTTTACCGTAGCCCATTCGATCACCTTGAGTCTGGCATCCCTAGGGGTGATCGAGTTGCCTTCCCGTTGGGTTGAGTCCGCCATTGCGCTATCGGTCGTCCTGGCTGCCCTCAATAATCTATATCCTGTGATCCGGGGCAAACTCTGGATGGTTGCTTTTGGCTTTGGTCTGATCCACGGCTTTGGCTTTGCCAGTGTCCTAGCTGATTTGGGACTACCCGGCGGTGCCCTCTTACTTTCCCTCGTCGGCTTTAATGTCGGGGTCGAACTCGGTCAACTAGCCATTGTCATGGCCTTTTTACCCTTAGCTTTTTGGCTCCGTGATACGGCTTTTTACCGTCAGATCGCCTTTATGGGTGGCTCCGTCGCTGTAGTTGTGATGGCTGGGGTCTGGCTGGCAGAGAGGATCTTTGACTTTACCTTGATCGGTTGAAGTAACCCCGCCCCCGTCTGGAGGATCAACCCAAGCAAGCGGTCCGCTAGAGCGCTTTGCGTTGCAGGGGTCGTCAAGGGCTGTTATGCCTTCAAGAGGTCAATCCTGTGGTATCTAAGTTTGCGTTAAATACCACAATGAATGGTTAGACCCCAGGCTTAGCCATAGGAAGTGGACAGACTTCCATAGCTTGTATCAAGCCATCCTTGATGGTGAAACGATGCCCAACGTGCTCATCGGCAAGCACGGAACCAGCCAAGCTACGCACAATTTGCCGCACGTCAACCAGAACCTGCGCAGCATCTTGGGGATAAAAAGCAACCGGTTCGACGTGTGGATCGATCTCGGCCCATTGCTCGGTCCAGTACGCGCGGATTTCTTCATGCCCATGGACAAATCCACCTTTGAACGCCTTTGGCCAAGTTACGTCGGTGGTCATGAGAGCAAGAGCGCTAGCAATGTCACGCGCATTGAAAACCTACGAAATCGATCACTACTTTCAGCAGAGATGCTTAGGTGTCAAAGGTTAATTCCTACGTTTCGCTGGACTGGTGGCAATGGTTAATATGCGATTTGTAAGAAAATACTGCATACACTGCCCTGAGTAGCCAAGTGCTAGCGAAGTACTAATTATTCGGCAAACAGCTCGGCAAGAACTGCTAATACATCACTTTGGGCTTCGGCAGAGATACGACCGAGGTGTTTAACTAGGCGGCGCTTATCGACGGTGCGGATCTGATCAAGGACAATATATGCATCTTTTCCTTCAAATTGTGTTGCGACGCGAGAAGGATAAGCTCTGGTTTTCGTGGTCATTGGAGCGATAATAACGGTTTGAATATACTCATTCATTTCATCAGGTGAGATGACTAAGCAGGGGCGGGTTTTCTTGATTTCGGCACCAATCGTGGGGTCAAGATTGACGAGGTAAACGTCAAAGCGCATCACTCCCACGACCATTCCTCCTCATCCCAGGTCGAGAAGCTGGGCGGGACGGCATCAAGGAGATAGTCATCGCCACACTCAGCCATCTGACGAAATTGGTTACCCCAACTGAGACGAGGGCGACGGGCTGACCGGATAACCAACTGACCGTCCTGCACCTCAAGCTCGATATCGTTAGCAAGACCTAGCTGATCGATGAGCATTTTGGGAATGCGAATACCCTGTGAGTTGCCTATTTTGACCATGCGGGTCTTGATCACCGTGTTCACAGTGTCATCCTTGAGCGTAATTACATTGTGATCACTTTGGATGTGTTTGTCAAGGCTCCGTCCAGCTCAGCAGCAATTGCAAATTCAAGGTTTTATGACCCAGAAAGCTTCATACAGCAAGCCTAACCAGTAATTAAACCGCAGCGTACTTCTTTTTTTGATCTGGATTTAGCACTTTTTTAGGGGGTGAAGGTGAAACCGCGTATCTAGGTTCACCCTGAGGTTTATGCTAATGGTCTGGGATAAAATCCCCGCATAGGCTAGCATTTTTATCTAAGACCAGAGGGGTCGTCGCATCATGAAACAAGATCAAAAATCAGCAGTTGTGATCACTGGAGCTTCTTCAGGAGTCGGGTTGTATACGGCCAAAGCCCTGACCCAAAGGGGCAAACACCACGTCATCATGGCGTGCCGCAACCGGATCAAAGCCCAAAATGCTGCTCAAGAAGTGGGCTTACCCCCTGGCAGTTACACGATCATGGATCTCGATTTGGCCTCCTTGGCTAAAGTGCATCAATTTGTCAAAGAGTTCCGGGCTACAGGTAGACCTTTAGCCGCTTTGGTGTGTAACGCAGCGGTTTATTTACCTTTGATCAAAGAGCCGCTTTACAGTGAAGATGGCTACGAGCTGAGTGTGGCGACCAATCATCTGGGTCATTTTTTATTGGCGAACTTGATGCTCGACGACCTCAAAAATAGCGGGACCCCCGATCCACGCTTGGTCATTTTAGGGACTGTGACCCACAACCCTGATGAACTCGGAGGCAAGATCCCGCCCCGGCCTGATCTGGGTAATCTGGAGGGCTTTGCTAAAGGATTTAAAGGATCTCAAGTCATGATCGATGGCAAAGCCTTTGAACCCGTTAAAGCCTATAAAGACAGCAAAGTCTGCAATGTCTTGACCATGCGTGAATTGCATCGCCGCTATCATCAGTCCACCGGGATCACGTTTAGTTCCTTATATCCGGGTTGTGTGGCGACGACGCCCCTCTTTCGGAATCACTATCCCTTGTTTCAAAAGCTGTTTCCGTTGTTTCAGAAATATATTACCGGGGGCTTTGTCACAGAGGCTGAATCTGGCGAACGGGTAGCGGCGGTGGTTTCTGATCCGGCCTACAGTCAGTCGGGGGCCTACTGGAGCTGGGGCAATCGGCAAAAAAAAGAGGGTGCGTCTTACATCCAATCGGTTTCTCCTGAAGCCAGCGATGATGCTAAAGCAGTGCGTCTATGGGATCTCAGTGCCCAGCTTGTGGGCTTGTCCGTATTACGGTGACGCCCACGGTAAAGTCGCCGTAGGGTAAAGGGGGGTGGCATTTTGTCACCGTAACCTGGACCCTAACAATCCGGGCATCCTGGAGCGCTACGTCGGCAATTTTTTGGGCTAGGGTTTCAATCAGATCAAACTTCCCAGTCTGCACCAAGGCCGTAGTTTGGGCCAAGATCCCCCGGTAGTCTACTGTGTCACGCAGATCATCACTGTGGGCGGCAGGGCTTAGATCCAAGTCCATGACTAAGTCGATGCGAAATTGTTGCCCTAGGATCTTTTCTTCGGGCAAGGCCCCGGTATAGCCATAGACCACTAAATTATGGAGGACAAGTTGGTCGTGCGTCATCACATGGTGCCTTCAGAACTAAGATTGATAAGAAACGATACAGGATTAACCCTTGACTAGCCTACTGGACTCCCCACGCCCGGTGTTCCCCTTCAGTGCGATCATCGGACAAGAAGAGATGAAACTGGCCCTACTGCTCAATGTCATTGACCCCAAAATTGGCGGGGTGATGATCATGGGGGACCGGGGAACCGGTAAATCTACCACGATCCGGGCCTTAACCGAGCTATTGCCCCAGATCCCGGTGGTGGTGGGGTGTCCCTTTAACTCGCACCCCGAACGCCCTGAACTCATGAGCGATGAAGTCCGGGCACGGAAGCGGCAAGGAGAAGTCCTAGAGACAGCCTACATGCGCGTACCAATGGTCGATCTACCCCTAGGGGCCACCGAAGACCGGGTCTGCGGCACTATTGATATCGAAAAAGCGCTTTCTGAGGGGATCAAAGCCTTTGAACCGGGTCTACTCGCTAAAGCTAACCGGGGTATTCTCTACGTTGACGAGGTCAATCTCCTCGACGATCACCTCGTGGATGTCCTCCTTGATGCCGCCGGAGGGGGGTGGAATACCGTGGAGCGCGAAGGAGTTTCGGTGCGCCACCCGGCCCGCTTTGTCTTGGTTGGATCCGGCAACCCCGAAGAAGGAGAGCTACGCCCCCAGCTCTTAGACCGCTTTGGCATGAGTGTGGAGGTACGAACGGTCAAAGACCCGGCCCAACGGGTTCAAATCGTACAGGAACGCCTTGCCTTTGAACAAAACCCCAATACGTTTGGCGAACGCTATCAAAGCGCCCAAGAAGAAGTTCAGAGGCGTCTGATCCAAGCCCAAGAACTGTTAGCCCAGGTCCAATTAGATGAGGGCTTCCAGTTGCAGATTGCCCAAATCTGTTCTGAACTCGATGTAGACGGTCTGCGCGGCGATATTGTGATCAATGCCAGTGCGCGGGCTTTAGCGGCCCTAGAAGGACGGACTCACGTGACCAAGCAGGATCTAGAACGGGTGATTGTGCCCTGTTTGCGCCATCGGCTGCGCAAAGACCCCCTAGATAGCATTGACTCTGGCAGTAAAGTCCTCAAAGTTAGTCAACGGCTGTTGGGCTTGTAGAGAACCACCCAAGGGGTTTCTGCTAAGATCTTGGTACCTTGGATAACGGCGACAGGATCTTTAATGAAGCCGGAGAAAATAGACCTAGACGAACACTATCCTTGCCCTCGGTGCAAACGTGGTCAACTAAGAGCGATCATTTTGACCGAAGCCTTTGGGTGTGACCGTTGTAATCAGATCTTTGGCCTAACGGAAGAAAGCTATACCCTAGAGCAACTCTCGACCAGTTATCCCTACAAAAAGGCGTGGCAATGGACCGGATCAGTATGGCGGGATGATAGTCAGGGTTTAGAGCGGGGATATGTGCCCCTTGTAACGGTGATCGTTATTTTGCCCTTAATCCTCCTGTGGCTCCCTGCGTCACTCAGCCTTTCCCAAACCAGTAGTGTGATCTTTTGGTCCCTTGTTTTGGTTTCGGTACTCGTGATCCCGGCTGCTATGTTTTGGCTTTCTCTACGCAGACCCTAATTAATGAATGAACTCACCACCCTGGGGCAGATCGCGCTCACCGCTGCCCAAAAATTAGCCCAGACACCCACTAGGGTCAAAAACCAAGCCCTAGAGGCCATGGCCCAAGCGCTACGCGACAAAAAGCCCATGCTCCTGCAGGCCAATACCCTAGACCTAGAACAGGGACGCGAAATAGGGCTGAGTGAAAGCCTTTTAGATCGTCTGAAACTGACCCCTACCCGCATCGAAGGCATGGCCCAAGGGCTAGAGGAAATCGCCCGTCTCCCCGATCCCATCGGCACCATGACGCGGGGCTGGCGCCATCCCTTAGGCATGGAGATCCGTCAGATCCGCGTACCCCTCGGTTTGATCGGGGTCATTTATGAAGCCCGTCCCAACGTGACCGCCGATGCCATTGGTCTTTGTCTCAAGTCCGGCAATGGCATTTTGCTCAAGGGGGGTAAAGAAGCGGAGCATTCTAATCAAGCGATCAGTGGGCTGTTACAAAAAGCGGCCTATGCCCAAGGGATCCCGGCGGGATGTATCCAGCAAATACCGGGTACAGACCGCAGCTTAGTGGCGCAATTGATCACCTTACCCATGCTCGCCCTAGTAATTCCCCGTGGCGGTGCTGGGTTGATCTCCTATGTCACCCGCAACGCCACCGTGCCTGTCCTCGAAACCGGGGTCGGTAATTGTCATATTTATGTAGATCAAAGTGCTGACTTAGCTATGGCCGAGGCAATTCTCCTCAATGCTAAGGTCCAACGCCCTTCGGTGTGCAATAGCGCCGAAAAACTCCTAATTCACCGTCAGATCGTCGCGACCCATCTGGTGCCTCTAGTTAGCGCCCTCCAAAAAGCTGGGGTTGAAGTCCGTGCCTGCCAACGGACCCTCAAAGTTATGCCAGATTTGATCCCAGCTACAGCGGAGGATTGGCCTAAAGAATATTCAGACTTGATCCTAGCCGTTAAGATCGTCGATTCTACGGCTGAAGCCATTGATTGGATCAATCGCTATGGCTCCCATCACTCTGAGGCGATCTTGACCCAGTCCTACCAAGATGCCCAGGATTTTCAACAGCAGATCGATGCTGCCGCTGTCTATGTCAACGCCTCGACCCGCTTTACCGATGGCTTTGAGTTTGGGTTTGGGGCCGAAATTGGCATCTCGACCCAGCGGCTCCATGCCCGTGGTCCCGTAGGGTTACCGGAATTAACTACGGTTAAGTACCTGATCGAAGGGAGTGGCCAGATCCGATAGTCCGTACAATGAACCCATAGATATGAGGCAAGATCATGGCTGAATTTAACATAGGGCAACAGGTGGTGTTGGTGCGGCTTCCTAACTATGTTAAAACCGCCGATTCCATGCCGATGCTCCGCTCCCCCTCGGTACTCACCCTAGGAGAAACAGGGATCATTCTAGATCGACGGCCCGGAGGCTATTGGGCCGTGCGTTTGAGCACCGGTGCCTATTTGCTCGAAGCGGAATTTTTGCAATAGCGCTAAAGCGGCTTTAGGCTGAGTTTAATTTAGAAAAGCCCCCACCTTAAGTCCAGCCATAAAAGGCTCGGAACTCCGCTAGATCGAGATTTTTAGCCACTAGATCCCGCATATATTCGACTTTGATAGGTTCTTGAAAGCGGGCTTCACTGATGGCAAGCTCAATCATGCGGACGGTTTTCAGGGTGTCATGGCTGACCGAAAGAATCGGAACTTCGAGTTCTTCAGCCCGTTGAATGATCTTCGGATCAGGTCGCAGTTGCCCCGTGAGGATCAGGCAGTTGGTTGAAGTTTGCAAAGCGGCAAGTTGAATATCCGTCCGGTCGCCGCCGGTGACGACGGCTTTGTGGGGCATCTTACGAAAAAAACGTAGGGCCGCACTGACGGTCATGGCCCCAATATTGACCCGCTCCACCAAAAGATCTAAAAAATCGCGCCCACAGAGTATTTCCGCATCCAGTTTTTGGGCAAGTTCCCCGACGCTGATGCTCCTGAGAATACTATCCCCCGGCAGAATACCCAAAACCCGGATCCCGTGGCGGCTTAATCCTGGGGTGATCACTTCTTTGATATGGCTGATCTGCTCAAAGGGTACATCGTTGAGGACTACCCCTAACCGGGTGTGGGGTAATCGATGGGCAAGGCTTAATAGCGGCTCGATACTGGCCAAGGTTTGGTACCGGATCAGCATCAAGACCGACGCCCCCAACTGCGGGGCCAATTGCTCTAGGGATAGGCCAAATAAACAACCCTCGGTGAGGGTAGCGCCCCCTTCAATAAAAACCCCTGCGACGGACTGACCATTCCGTTCTTGGATCTGGCCTAAACGGGTCAATAGCTCATCGGGATAGGATCGTTGGATCTTGCCCAAGAGACATTGCTCTAGGGTAAAAGTATCCTGCAAAACCAAGGGCGGTGGAACCACCAAACCCATTCGGTCTGCCAAATAACGCGAATCCTCATCTACACAATAGCCATTAATATCACAACTCGGAAAGCCTAAAGGCTTGTAATAGCCCACCGGTAGGCCCTCCCCCTGGAGCTGTAGCCCCAAGGCCAAGATCAAGGTGGATTTACCACTATGGGCATGGGTCGAACCAACGATGAGATAACGGGTCACAGGTGCTCCTTTGCCATGACCTTACACGATATTGCCCCTGGCGACTAGGGTCATGGACTAAGTACCCATGATCCACTGCCATGATCCCCTCTTTGTGATCTTTTTGAGAATCACGAAGCTCAGTTTTATTTTTAGGGCAATAAAGCTAAGATCTGTTGCGCCGCTCGGTCTAAAACCCCTGGGGCCCCCAGATTAGCGCGCATGGTGGCGTAGTCCGCTTGCATCTTAGCCCGACGGGGCTGATTGGTCAGCAGATCAAAACTTTCCTGGGCCACACTAACCGGGTCTGTACCAATTTGCAAGTACTCCGGCACCATGAGTTCCATAGTGACTAAATTGACCGGAGACATAAAAGGGATGCTAAAGTTCAAAATATTCTTAGCGATCCAATAGGTGACCGGGCTAATGCGATAAAGCACCAATTGCGGAACGTTTAAAATAGCCGTCTCTAGATTCACCGTTCCAGACTTGCCAACCACTAAGTCTGCTGCTTGGATCGCATCGTAACTACGGTCTAAAAAAGTAATCGTCAGATCATTTTGAGCAGCAGCTTCAATAAAAACTTTTTTAAATTGGGCATTGGCGACGGGCAACCAAAATTTGACCCCCGGAACCTGATCCCGCAAAAGCCGCATCCCCCGCATCAAGTCCGGCAAAATATACTTTAATTCCTGGATCCGCGAAGCAGGCATCAATAACACCACCGGATCGGTGGCGGTACAGCCCAACTGAGCGCGGGTTGCCAGGGGGTCTTGTTGGGTTTGGACAATATCTACTAGGGGATGCCCAACCCAGGTGACCTTGGCCCCAAACGACGCATAGTAGCTATACTCCTGGGGAAAGACCGCCAAGATCAAATCACTATTGCGGATCACCCGGCGGGTGTTTTGGGGTGAAGACCGCCAGACCCACTCCTGCGGGGCAATGTAATACACCGTAGGCACTTGGGGTAGGTGTTTACGGACAAATTGGCCCAGATTCATATTGGGGGCCAAATAATCGATATACACCACCAAATCCGGGGGGTAGGCCCGCAAATATTTTTGGGCCAGTCGCTGAATTTTTAAAGTCGGCAGGATCAAAGGCAAAGCTTCCACTAAGCCCATCGAGCCAATCGTACTGGTATCTGCCAAAAGTTTGGCCCCGGCTTGGGCCATGCGTGGCCCCCCCAAGGCAATGATCTCTAAACTGGGGTTGAATTTCAAGAGCGCCCGGACAAGATAGCTCCCCTGAAGATCACCGGAGACTTCGCCAGTACTAATAAAAATGCGTGTGGGCACAGCGGACATCAAGTTCACTCCTAAACTTATCTTGAAACTTCGCACCTGTATGAGCAAGACCCGACAAGAAGCATTAAGATATGTTGTATGGAGAAACAAAAATTCTCATTTTGAAACCAATAGGTAATAATGCAGGACGTGGCCAGGGAGCAAATTAGAGGCGAACAGGTGAAAGCAACGCGTTCCATGATCCTTATGGCGGCGGTTCTCCTGGGTGGAGGTATGGCTATAGCCATGGCTATAACAGCCCCCCGACCTACCCCTTATATGACCCAAGTGATGTCTCTTCAGGGTAATTCTAGCGAGGGTAAACTTTTTTTTGAAAATAATTGTGCTGCTTGTCATGGACTAAAAGGCGAAGGCAAAGTTGGCCCTAACTTAGGGGCTGTGACCAAACGGCTTTCCGATGAAAAACTGATCACCCAGGTAACCAGTGGGGATACGCCCCCCATGCCCCGTTATCCCCTAGCACCGCAGCAGATGGCGGATCTTTTGGCCCACCTTAAGGAGCTGTAGTCCATGGCCCAAGGACTTGTGATCGAAGGCTTGACCTGCGGCTACGGTCAAAATTCAGTCCTTAAAGAGGTCAGTCTCCGGGTCAACCCAGGGGAAATCGTCAGCGTGATTGGCCCTAACGGTGCCGGTAAATCAACCACCCTACGGACGATCAGTGGGCTTTTGCGCCCGCGCGCGGGCACGATCCGTTTTGATGGCCTAGCTTTAGAAACCCTAGAACCCGATGTTTTAGTTCAAAAGGGAATTGTCCAAGTTCCCGAAGGCCGCCGTATTTTTTCGCGGCTCACGGTTCAAGAAAATCTTGAAATGGGGGCCTATGGACGCCGAGATTCGATTACTCAAGATTTAGAAAAGATCTTAGGTATGTTTCCGATTTTAAAAGAACGGGCCACCCAAAAAGCCGGGACCCTCTCTGGGGGCGAACAGCAAATGCTTGCCATAGGCCGCGCCCTATTGTCCAAACCCAAGCTTTTACTTTTGGATGAACCGAGTATGGGCCTAGCCCCTTTGATCGTACAGACCATATTTCGCATCATCAACGAGATCCGCGCCCAAGGCGTCATGATTTTGTTGGTAGAACAAAATGCCCTCCAAGCGCTCAAACTGGCTGACCGCGGTTATGTCCTCGAAGATGGTCACATTGTCTTGGCTGGCCCGGCCCAAGAACTATTAGGATCCAGTGAAGTCCGTAAATGTTACCTGGGAGAAGCCTTTTAAAACCCTAGCGCTATGGCCCCCTTTTCTTAGGAGACCGGAGCGATCACAGGTTAGGGGTGCATTTGTGCTGCTAGGGCAGATCCGTAATCCGTTGAAATAAATAACCCGTACCCCGCGCCGTCAGGATCAATTCTGGGTTAGAAGGATCATTTTCGAGCTTAGAGCGTAAGCGCGAAACGTGTACATCTACAACTCGGGTATCCACATGGCGGTCTACATCGTAGCCCCAAACCGCCTTCAGAATATCTCCCCGTGAGAAGGCTTCACCGGAACGACCCACCAAAAGTTCCAAAAGGGAAAACTCCATCCCCGTCAACCGTACCCGCTCATTACCCTTAAAAACCTGGCGGCGGTTGGTGTCAATTTTTACATCACCGATGCCAATTACCCCAGAACTGGGGATCCCGTTAGCGGTACCCGAGCGGTCTAGCCGCCGCAATACCGAACGGATGCGGGCCTCTAGCTCTCTAGGCGAAAAGGGTTTAACCACATAGTCATCGGCCCCTAGCTCTAAGCCTGTGATCCGGTCAGCCACATCAGAGAGGGCTGTCAGCATAATAATGGGTACATCTGAGCCTTTACGGAGTTCTTGACAAACTCCATAGCCATCGATTTTGGGCATCATGACATCGAGGACCACAAGATCCGGTTGTTCTCGATGAAACGTGATCAGCGCTTCCTCTCCATCAGCGGCCGTAACTACGTCATAGCCGATCATCGAAAGCCTGGTTTCCAGAATGCGCCGGATACTGGCCTCATCATCCACCACTAAAATCTTTTCTTTTGTGCTATTCAACGCTCACCATCCTCAACTGTACTAGGTGGGTATCAATACCCCTATGGGCCAATGCCTTGAACGCTCAGAGGGAAGAAGCACTTCTTGAGCCCCAAAGTATTTATCTACAATTATCAATTACTGTATCAAAAAGATATTAAAAATTAGGAATCTTCTTGTAATTATAGGGGCCACAGTAATAGTAGCTACACGATCCCAGGGATCAAGGGGTATTTTTTGACTAAACTTTACAAACTTTTACCTCCTTGTCAGGAAAGGCTGACTCAAGGTCTGATTTTAAGTACACTGGAATAAAATCTGAAGGAATTATTAAATGAGCGTCAAATCCGTTGTCGTTTCCCCCTCGATCCTTTCGGCAGATTTTAGCCGTCTGGGTGCTGAAATTCAGGCTATTGACGAAGCGGGAGCCGATTGGGTCCACGTGGACGTGATGGATGGACGGTTTGTACCCAATATCACCATTGGTCCCTTGATCGTAGAAGCTATCCGCCCGGTCACCAAGAAGATTCTTGATGTGCACCTCATGATCGTCGAGCCAGAACGCTATGTACCTGATTTTGCCAAGGCTGGTGCCGATATCATTACCGTTCACGCTGAGCACAATGCCTGCCCCCATCTGCACCGCAACCTAGGTCAGATCAAAGAGTTGGGTAAATTAGCCGGGGTCTCCCTCAATCCTTCAACCCCCTTGAGTTTTATTGAATATGTATTAGATCTGTGTGACTTGATTTTGATCATGTCCGTCAATCCGGGCTTCGGTGGTCAAAGTTTTATTCCCGGTGTGATCCCCAAGATCCGTAAGTTGCGCGAAATGTGCGATGAGCGCGGTCTAGATCCTTGGATTGAAGTCGATGGCGGCCTAAAACCCAGCAATGCCTATCAAGTCATCGAAGCCGGAGCCAATGCCATTGTGGCCGGATCGGCGGTCTTCAAAGCCCCTAGTTATCGTGATGCTATTGAAGGGATCCGTACTTCTCAGCGTCCCCGGATCGGAGCGTTGACTTAATTTTCTTGGCGTTGATAGACGATATAGCGCCGATTGCGATTGAGTAAATAAACTGCTGCTAGGGGTTCCGCTTCGTTTTCACGCCAGAAAATAATGCGGTTCTCTTGGCGCGTACCATCGGTAGTAAATAGGCCAAAGTCTGGGGTAGTCTGCCGCACCATCCCATAACTCATGCCCCGAAAGATCACCTGAGCCGGTAGACCCGCATAGGTAAAGTAGGTTTCTTGAATATCAGGTTTATTGATCACCTGACGCAGATTGGCAGCCCAGCGTTGGGCCAAGCTAGATCCCTGTGCCATACGGTTGCCTAACAATTCATACTGCGTCACTGTGGCTAGGGGTTGCCCATTGAGCAGCAGTTGTGCCCCCTTGCCCGGACCTGCCAAGGCTTGGATACTC
Source organism: Gloeobacteraceae cyanobacterium SOY_34_metabat_371 (assembly GCA_031398925.1). Classification (GTDB taxonomy): domain Bacteria; phylum Cyanobacteriota; class Cyanobacteriia; order Gloeobacterales; family Anthocerotibacteraceae; genus JANNOF01. The sequence continues at coordinate 13,985 of JANNOF010000174.1, forward strand.
AGGGGGGCTGTGCCTTCACCCACGGTCCGTAGCAGGGTTTCAAGGCGACTACTGATAATCTCGGCCCGATTTTGGGCTTGTCCACTCCCCTTAACCGCATACAGCGTAAAAGCGTTGTAGCCCATCAAACGGACTTCTTGACGTTCGAGCAGAATAGGTTTGGGTTTGGGGCGACTGACCCGCCGTTTCCCTTTTTTCGTTTTGGCCTTAACTTTTTTAGTGCTCTTTTTGCTGATCTTTTTGCTGGTTGCACTTTTGCGAGGCTTGGCCTCAACACTTGGTACGGAGACCGTACCTACCCAAGTAAAGATACACAGTAACGCAATCCAGAACCGCATTAGCTTAGTGCCAGCCTTTGGATCTTAGCCCCGACAGCTTGGAGTTTAAGTTCTAATTGTTCATAGCCCCGGTCTAAATGCTGGATACCCCGCACTTCGGTAGATCCGTGGGCAACAAGACCGGCTAGGGTCAACGCCGCCGCCGCGCGCAGATCGCTAGCTTGTACGGGGGCACCGGAGAGGTGCGACACCCCTTGGATAATGGCGTGGTTGCCACGCACCCGAATATCCGCTCCCATGCGCCTAAGTTCAGCCACATGACCCAGCCGATTTTCAAAAACCGTTTCTGTGACGACACTGGTGCCTTCGGCAACTGCCAGTAAGGCCGTAAACTGTGACTGCATATCCGTCGGAAAGCCTGGAAAAGGCAAAGTTTCAATATCCACACCGTTACGGGTCGCCCCTGGGCGGATCAAAAGGGTATCCGTAGCCGGAAGTTCGATTTCGTAGCCCATTTCCCGCAATTTGGCGAGCAGGGCGGACAGATGCTCCACCACAACGGGGCCGACGGTGATCACAGAATTGGTAATAGCCCCCGCCAAAAGTAAGGTTCCGGCTTCGACTCGGTCCGGGATCACGGTGTAATCCGTTCCCGTGAGGCGGGGTTTGCCTTGGATCACAATTTGATCGGTACCGGCTCCTTCGATTTCAGCCCCTAAACTCATGCAGAAATTAGCTAATTCGATCACTTCAGGTTCGCGGGCGGCATTTTCAATGACCGTTTCCCCTTCGGCGAGACACCCCGCCAGCAAGATCGTATAAGTCGCGCCCACACTGGGGTAATCCAAATAGATCCGCGCGCCTTTAAGCCGCCGGCACTGGGCTTCAACAACGCCCCCATCAATGGTCATAACTTCAGCGCCTAGGGCGTGCAGCCCCTTGAGGTAGAGGTCTACGGGCCGGGCACCAATATTGCAGCCTCCAGGCAAGGGCATCCGCGCGCGCCCTAAGCGGGCCAAAAGGGGCCCTAGGACATAAAAACTGGCCCGTAGTTGGCTGACAAGTTCGTAGGGGGCATTGTGGCTCGTAATCCGCGTGGGATCGATCCACAGGTCAGCCCCCTCACGGATCACCTGTACTCCCAAAGCCATCAGCACCCGGCTCATTGTAACGATATCGCCCAAATTGGGAACATTGCGGATCCAACAGGGTTCTGAAGAAAGTAGACTACCCGCCATGATCGCTAGGGCCGAATTTTTGGCCCCACTCACGGGTAGGTGACCCTTGAGGATGGCCCCCCCTTGAATGCGTAAATAACTATCGTCTGTCTTGAGCGGAGTAGCGGTCGATGTGCTAACCACGGAGTGCCCTAAATTAAACTTTCCTGATTCTAGCGATTCTTGGCTCCTGCACAAGCCTAGAAGCGCTAAGTTGTAAGTTATTTTTTGTTTGCTCTTGTCAAGATTGTTGGCTTGGGTCAGAATATGTCTATGCATTGCCCTTATTGCAGCCACGCCAACAGCCGCGTTCTTGAATCTCGCTCCGCCGATGAGAGCTCTAGTATTCGGCGTCGGCGCGAATGCTTGGATTGCAAGAAACGCTTTACCACCTACGAGCGCATTGAACTGGTTCCGCTAGTGGTAATTAAGCGCAACGGTAAACGAGAATCCTTTGACCGCTTTAAGATCCTCAAGGGCGTGACCATTGGTTGCGAAAAAACCGGTGTTACCCGCACCCAGATCGAAACCCTAGTTGATGAACTAGAACAAGAACTCCAGCAACGCGCTTGTCGTGAAGTAACCACCCAATTTATTGGGGAACGGGTACTGGCAAGCCTCCGGGAACTCAACGAAGTGGCCTACGTGCGCTTTGCTTCGGTTTACCGCAAGTTTCAGGGCATTGATGACTTTGTCGATGAGTTGGGTCGGCTAGATCACATGACTAGGGCCAAGCTCGAAGATATGCTCCACCTCGAAACCAATAAATAAAACTCCCGTGAAGCTCCTGATTGCCGCCAGTGGTACCGGTGGCCATATTTTTCCTGCCTTAGCGGTTGCTGAAGAACTTAGGGACGTTGAGATCACTTGGTTAGGGGTCCCTGGACGTCTAGAGCAAAAGCTCGTTACCGGGCGTTATCCTCTGGTGAGTGTGCCCTTGGGGGGTCTAGGCAAGCCCGGTCCCGCTTGGATCGCCACGGGGGGTCAATTGATCCAATCGGTGGCAGTGGTTTATCCGTTGCTCCAGCAGGGGTTCGGGGGCGTTTTTACGACGGGCAGTTACATTGCGGCTCCGGCTTTAATTGCGGCCCGATTATTGGGCCTCCCGGTTTTGTTCCATGAATCCAATGCCCTCCCTGGCAAAGTAACGCGCCTCATGGCCCGATGGTGCACGGGGGTGGGCCTAGGCTTTGCGGAAGCTAGCACCTATTTACCGGGGGCGACGACCCGTTGGACGGGGACGCCTGTGCGCCGGGATTGTTTGATACCCACACCCTTAAAAAATTTAGATCTCCCCCCAGAAGCTCCCGTGGTCTTAGTGATGGGTGGTTCCCAAGGAGCTAGGGGGATCAATCGCCTGGTCCTAGACTGTGCTTTGGACTGGTTAGAGGCTGGCATTTGGATTGTGCATCTAACCGGAGCCGAAGAGTGGGAACACTGTAAAACGACCCTCACGCACCCCCACTATCTCCCTTTACCTTTTTGGCAGGAGATGGGGCCACTTTTATACCGGGCGGATCTGGTGGTTTCACGGGCGGGGGCTATGACCTTGACCGAGTTGTGCGCCACAGGTCGTCCTAGCCTCCTGATTCCCTATCCCTACGCCGCTGAGGATCATCAGACGTTTAATGCCCGGATTTTAGTGGAGCAAGGAGCGGCCCTTTTATTTCAGGAGGCGCAACTTACTGCCCCGGTCTTGGGCCGGACCGTATTCGCCCTCATGAATGATCAAGCTTCGCGTCAAGCTATGGGCCGAGCGGCCCAAGGGCTATTTCGGCAAGGGGCAGCCCAAGAAATGGCCCATTGGATCCGTAACGCAATGAATGTAGGTAGCTAACCGGGTTTTCCTGTTTCTAGGAGACTAACGCTGTGGGGGCTACGAAAGGTCTTTTGGGCTTCAGGATTTTGACAGGCCACCATGGTTTTGACGTGTTCCCCTTCGTCGTCACGGATCGCACAAAAAACATCGTAGAGATTTTCGACCACGGGGCGGCGTTCTTCAGGGCGACGGGTGGTTTGAAACTCGTCGAACATATAGAGATCCCCTTCGCCGTAATAGTTTCGGGCCACATCCGGCACGGGTTGCACCTTCAATTCTTCGCCGTACTCTTCGAGAAAAACGCTGTAGGTATGAAAGGCGTGGGCTTCAACCAACTCCATAAAGTAATAAGCTGAGCGGGGTGAAACAAGATAAAGCACTACGCAGACCCAGTAGTAGACCACGGCTACGGAACGGGCCAACAGACGATCCGGCAAGGCGGCTGCTCCACCCAAAGATTCCATGATCAACAGGTGATGCAGTTCGTTCCAGGTTTCGGCAAAATGGACCTTGAGCCAGTCGGCTTTGCGCCACATACCTAGAGTTTCATAAAGATGTAAGACCGAGAGAAAGGCAAAATAAGGGACTCGGGCAATGGTTTCAAGGACATAAAAGCGGGGATAGGTGCGGTTGCGATAGACAATATCCACGACGAACACAAAAAGATTTACCAGAAAACGGATCATCCAACCCTCCATTGAGCACAATTTGGGTCTAGATCTATGCTAACAAGCGCAGCAGTGCTTATGACAGATTGGGACAAATTTGCGCTTAGGTTAGCTAGGGGGCTTAGGAGCTTGCCAAAGGGCGCCCACCCCGCGCACAATCGAAAGGATGCTTGGCCAAGATCTATGCAAGAGAAACTCACCGCGCTTCAAGACCAAGCCCTCGCCGCCATGGGCGAAGCTCAGGCCCTCGATAGCCTGGAACAAGTGCGGATCCGGTTTTTGGGCAAAAAAGGGGAATTGGCTCAAGTTTTAGGGGGGATGGGCCGCCTTAGCGCCGAAGAACGCCCCGTGATTGGGGCTTTGGCAAATACGGTCAAGGCCAAAATTGAACTGTTGCTCCAAGAGCGGATCCAAGAACTAGAGCAAGCAGCCCTTGAGCGGCAATTGGCCCTAGAAACTCTGGATGTCACGATGCCGGGACGGTTTATCCCCCAAGGCCGGGTTCATCCGCTCCAGGCAACCATGGACCGGATCACGGATTTCTTTGTGGGCCTAGGCTATTCTCAGGTCACAGGTCCCCATGTAGAAACGGATTATTACAATTTTGAAGCCTTAAACTTTGCCGCAGATCATCCGGCGCGCGATATGCACGATACGTTATATCTCAGCCCAGAGTATTTACTGCGGACCCATACTTCCCCGGTTCAGGTGCGCCATATGGAGCAGACCCCCCCTCCCGTGCGCGTTTTAGTCCAAGGCCGGGTCTACCGCAAAGACGCCCTGGATGCCACCCATTCCCCGGTCTTTCATCAGATGGAAGTCTTGGCAGTGGACGAAAATATCACCTTTTGTGATCTAAAGGGAACCCTGATCGCCGTGATCGAGCATTTATTAGGCAAACGCAGGATGCGCTTTCGGCCTAGCTATTTTCCCTTCACCGAGCCTTCGATGGAAGTGGACGTGTGGTGGGAAACAGCTCCGGGTAAGGGCCGATGGCTCGAAGTCTTGGGTGCAGGCATGGTCCACCCCAATGTCCTCAAGGCGGCGGGCTATGATCCGCAAAAAGTCCAAGGCTTTGCGGCGGGTTTGGGGGTTGATCGCCTTGCGATGCAACTCCACGGCATTGATGATATTCGTTTGCTCTACAACTCGGATCAACGCTTTTTGCGTCAGTTTTAGAGAGCCACAGGCAAACCACTTCTGTTCAGACTACGTATGATCAAGTAGCACAGGGAGTCAACATGGGCAAAATTCGCAAAACCGAAGCCGAGTGGAAAGCACTCCTCACCCCGGATCAATTTAAAGTGACCCGCAAGGGGGGAACGGAGCGGCCCTTTACCGGGTTGTATAACAGTCATAAACAGGCGGGCGTCTATACCTGTATCTGTTGTCAGACGCCCTTGTTTAGTTCGCAGACCAAGTTTGAATCCGGCACGGGCTGGCCTAGTTTTTGGGCACCGATCAAAACTGAAAACGTGGTCTTAAAAACAGACTACAGCCTATTTATGAAGCGCGTTGAAGTCCTGTGTGCCACCTGTGATGCCCATTTAGGCCATGTTTTTGAGGATGGGCCAGCCCCGACGGGCCAGCGCTATTGCATCAATTCCGTGGCCCTGAATTTTACCGCCCAAAAATCGGCCCAGGGTTGGGATCAGCAGCTCAGGGCTTGGATCAAAAGTTAGGACGCATGGGTTCAGGGGATCCGGGCTTATAATATTTTGATGCGCTCGTAGCTCAGTTGGATAGAGCAAGTGCCTTCTAAGCACTGCGTCGCCAGTTCGAGTCTGGCCGAGCGCGAGCCCCAACCCGCTATACTCCGGTCCATGCCCCAATTAGCCCTGGTTGATCTATCTAAACGCTATAACCAGACTGAGGTGATCCAAAAACTTAGTTTGAGGGTAGCTGAGGGTGAATTTTTAACCCTGCTTGGGCCTTCTGGTTGCGGTAAATCTACCCTTTTGCGGATCATTGCGGGACTCGATCAGCCCACAACGGGCCAAGTCCGCTTGGGAGAACGGGAGATCACGGCCTTACATCCTGGAGAACGGGATATGGCGATGGTGTTTCAAAGTTATGCCCTTTATCCCCATCTAACGGTTTTTGATAACTTGGCATCCCCTTTGCAGGTGCGTAAATTATCTAGGGCCTATATTTATGAACAGGTTACACGCATTGCTAAACGATTGGATCTAGCGGATCTTTTAGACCGTAAACCGGCCCAACTCTCTGGGGGGCAACGGCAACGGGTAGCCTTGGGGCGGGCTTTAGTGCGGGACCCACAGGTATTTTTGTTGGATGAACCCCTGAGTAATTTAGATGCGCAACTCAGAGAACAAGTGCGCACCGAACTCAAAGAACTATTTAACAATCAAGCCGCCCCGGTAATTTATGTCACCCATGATCAAACGGAGGCACTGACGCTTTCAACCCGCATCGCGGTGGTTAGCCAAGGGCAGTTACAACAGTTAGCAACCCCACAGGAGATCTATCGGTATCCCGCTAATCTTACGGTTGCCCAGTTTATTGGTAGCCCCCGGATCAATCTTTTAACGGTGCCCTGTCTCTCAGGACAAGCTATTTTGGGTCCCTATTCCATACCTTGCCCTGGTGCTGGCACCCTGATTACCCTGGGGATCCGCCCCGAGGATCTAGTCCCCAATCCCGAGGCTCAAATGGCCTACCAAGTCTCAGGACAGGTTACTTTGAGCGAAGACTTGGGGATTCACTCGCTAGTTACGGTTCGGATTGCGGCTGATCCAGCCCTCATACTCCGCGTCTTGATCCCGAGGGGACAAACCTGGGGGGCGACCCTAACCTTAGGTTTACCCCTCGAATACATCCACTGGTTTGATCCTATTAGTGGAATGCGCTTAGGTCTCGACGGCCATTTCCTGTAAACGATAAAGATTGGCATACACCCCATCCTGGGCCAAAAGTTCTTCGTGGGAGCCAGATTCGATCAAGTGGCCGCGTTTGAGCACTAAGATCCGGTCTACGGTGCGAATAGTCGAAAGACGATGGGCAATAATAATGGCCGTGCGACCCGCAAGAAGTTGGTCTAAGGCCCGCTGGACCTGAGCTTCTGTGGCGGGGTCTAAACTAGCCGTAGCTTCATCCAGCACCAAGACTTTAGGATCACGCAGGGGCAATGCGCGCAAAGGCCAACAGTTGCTTCTGCCCTGTGGATAAATTACTCCCGCGCTCCCGGACTTGGGTTTTATAACTTTGGGGGAGTTTCTCGATAAACCCATCCACCCCCATGGACTGCGCTGCTTTTTGAATCGTATCTAAGGTAAAAGATTCACCAAGGGCCAGATTAGAAGCCACATCTCCAGAAAACATGAAGCCTTCTTGAAGGACAACCCCAATGGCACGCCGCAGATCACTTTGGGTCAGATCCCGAATATCTACCCCATCCACGGTGATCCGTCCGGTGGTGGGTTCATAAAGACGGGCCAAAAGACGAATGATTGAGCTTTTTCCGGCTCCGGTGGGGCCAACTAGGGCAACTTTTTCCCCCGGTTGGATCGTGAAATTCAAGTCTTGGAGCACAAAGTCATCTTCACGATAAGCTAGGGAGACATTTTCAAAAACAATGGTTCCCCTCAAGGGTTCGGGTAATTTTTTGGGTTGGGCGGGGTCCCGTATATCAACAGGTTCATCCAAGATCATGCCAATGCGCTCGATGGCGGTTAATCCTGATTGAATAACAGTAAATTTCTCGGTGATCTGACGAATCGGATCAAACAACCTTTGGGCATACTGAATAAAGGCTACTAAAGTTCCATAGGTAAGGGTCTGTTGCAATACTTCACCGCCCCCAAACCATAACAAAGTCGCAATACCAATTAAGCCGATCCACTCCATCAGCGCTGAAATTGCCGAATCATAAAAGATCGTTTCATCCATCGCCTGACGGTAGCGTTGATTAATAACATTAAAGTTCTGGGCATTACGCTGTTCGCGACGAAACATCTGAACAACCGTGATCCCCAGTAAATTTTCTTGGAGGACGGCATTGAGTTGCGAAAGTTCTTCCCGGACTTTGAAGTTTGCCGTACGATAACGTTGCTGAAAAAAGAGAATAATTATGGAAATTGGAATTAATAAACCCGCCAAAATTAAGGCTAGATCCCAACGTAAAGTCAACATAAAGCCGACTACAACCACAATGGAGATCAAATCACTTAAGATCCCCACCGCCCCCGTGGAAAATACATCCCCCAAGGCTTCTACATCACTGGTTAACCGGGTGATCAGTTTACCCACAGGGGTGCGGTTAAAGTAAGCCGAAGCTAAAGAAGTCACATGACTAAATAGGGCAGTCCGTAGATCAGCGGTGAGGTTTTGACCGGCTTTTTGCAACAAAAAACCTTGGGCACTCGAAAGTACAAGCTGTACCGTCAGGGCACCGACCATCCAACTGATGTACATCGGTAATTCGGTGACCTGACCGGCCAAAAGACCATCAATGGCTTTTTGAAGGATCAGGGGTTGTAAACCAGAAGCGGCGGCAAATAGGGGGAGTAGCAGTAAAGCTAAACCAAACAACTTGCCCTGACGCCGCGCGTAGGGCCACAACCGCGCTAGGAGGTCAGTATCTTTTAGTACCGCAACCGTCACAACTAAATATCCAAGTGTTTAACATCGATGAGGCGGGTACCATTGCGCTCAATAAACTCACGCCGGGGTTCTACCCGATCACCCATCAAAATAGTAAAGGTCCGGTCTGCCTCTGCAGCATCCTCAATGATGACTTGCTTAAGGGAGCGGGTGGCCGGATTCATGGTAGTTTCCCACAGCTCTTCGGGTTGCATTTCCCCTAGACCCTTAAAGCGTTGGATCTCGGTCTTAGTTCCAGAGCGTAACCCATGGAGGATCGCATCTCGTTCACTATCGCTATAGCAATAACGGGTTTCGATATTGCGCCCTGAACCCACTTTGATCTTATACAAGGGGGGTTGCGCAATATAGATATACCCCTGCTCAATGAGATCTCGCTTGTAGCGATAAAAGAACGTCAGTAACAGGGTTCTAATGTGTGCGCCATCCACGTCCGCATCGGTCATCAAGACAATGCGGTGATAACGCAACTTACCCACATTAAATTCTTCAGTCTTAAGCCCCAATCCTAAGCCGGTGATCATGGCTTGGATCTCGCCATTGCCATAGATCCGACGGTCATCGGCCCGTTCGATGTTTAAGATCTTGCCCCGCAAAGGCAAAATAGCTTGAAAGCGCCGGTCCCGGCCCTGTTTGGCTGATCCCCCCGCCGAATCCCCCTCAACAAGAAAGACCTCTGATTTAGAGGGATCTCGTTCAGAACAATCGGCTAACTTTCCTGGCAAAGATCCAGACTCTAGGGCTGATTTGCGCCGCACAAGTTCACGGGCTTTACGGGCGGCTTCCCGGGCATTGCGGGCATTGAGCGCCTTATTAATGATCTCTTTAGCTGATTTAGGGGTGCGTTCTAACCAATCCGCCAAACTTTCGGCCAAGACATTTTGAACTGCGCCTTGGACTTCATTATTAAGGAGCTTAACTTTAGTTTGGCTCTCAAATTGGGGGTCCCGGACTTTGACGGAAATAATTGCACTTAAGCCCTCGCGGACATCATCCCCCGTGAAGTTTTCTTCGGATTCTTTGATCAGGTTATTGCGACGGGCATAGTCATTGAGCACCCGCGTTAAGGCATTGCGAAACCCCGTCATATGCGTCCCGCCGTCGGGATTGGCAATATTGTTGGCAAAGGCATACACCGAGTCGCTGTAGGCATCGGTATACTGCATCGCAACTTCTACTAAAACCTCATCCCGGCTACTTTCAAAGTAGATCACCGGATGCAAGGGCGTGCGGGAGTTGTTGAGAAAGTCAACGTAGCTCGCAATTCCCCCGGCATAGTGAAATTCTTGCACCTGATTGGGGGCGGTGGGGTCTAAACGCTCATCGGTCAGGGTGATGCGTAGGCCCCGATTGAGAAAAGCCATTTCCCGCAAGCGGACCATGATCGTATCGAGGTCCATTTGGGGCGAACCCAACTCACTGACTAAATCTTTAAAAATATGGGGATCAGGCCAAAAAGTGACTTTAGTGCCCCGTTTAGGGGTTTTACCAATTATTTGTAGCGGTTTAACCGGGCCGCCTACCTTACCACCGGGGTTGTAGCCGCGAAACTCCACGGCATAAATATTGCCCTCACGGTATACTTCAACCTGCATTTTTTCAGAAACGGCATTGACACAGGAAGCCCCGACTCCGTGTAACCCCCCGGAAACTTTGTAGCCCCCATTGCCAAATTTACCGCCGCTATGCAGGACGGTGAAAACCGTTTCTACCCCACTCAGACCCGTTTTAGCAACAATACCTGTGGGGATCCCCCGCCCATCATCTTCAACGGTCACCGATCCATCGGTGTGTAGGGCGATCTGGATCGTTTTGCAATAGCCCGCTAGCGCCTCATCCACCGAGTTATCCATGATCTCGTAGAGGCAATGGTGGAGGGCGGTCTGATTGGTGCCCCCAATGTACATTCCAGGACGGATCCGAACGGCCTCCAAGCCCTCTAAAACATCAATCTGATTAGCACCATACTCTTGATCTAGCGGGCTGGGCATGGCTTGGGTCATCAGTGAAGCTCCATGGTAGGGATCGGGCTTAAAATCGCCTAAAAGACTGTCTTAGATCTAGACTTGCGATCTAGCCTCAAATATAACACATGAGCTTTACAGGCGGTTTAGAAGGTCACAGCATGCTATTTACAGTTCTGGCAAGACGCGCTTGATCCCACGCCAGAGGTCTACGATCTTAATCAAAAAGGCTGCTTTTTCTTCGTCATGGGCGGCGGTGAAGTGTCCCGCCCGTTGGAGCATCAACGCTTCCCAACGGTCGTCAAGGAGGGCAAGATTGGCATTTAAGAGTCCCAATTCTCCCCCATTGGGGCAATCTAAGAGCTGATCAATGAGGACTAAATAGGGCTGATCCGTAGGTTGTGGGTTAAACATGATCTTTGCCTGCCAATGGATCTATTGTGCCATTTTTTAATGCGTCAGGAGTATCCTGATCCCTATGCGTATCGCCATGATCACCCGTTCTGTACCTGCAACTTTTTGCGGGGTCGCCGACTACACGGCTCAGATGTCGCGCTATTTGGTCCAGCAAGGCGCCGAAGTAAGCCTATGGACTGGTACCGATCAAAACTTTAGTAGCGCGGGTATGGCCGTACATCCCATAGTTCCCCAGTGGGACCAAGCAGGGCTAACCCTACTTTTTGAGCAATTAACCCTTGCGCAACCCCAGATCGTAATGCTGCAGTACACCCCGCCTTTTTATGGGGGGCAATTTAACAGGGCGTTGATCCCCTTTTGGCAACACTGTCAGCGGGCGGGCTGGCAAACGGTTTTGGTCCTGCATGAGGCGTACATGCATGAGGGACATCTTAAAAATCGTCTGGTAGGTCAAGTCCAAAAATATGTCCTCGCACAACTGCTGCGGGCCAGCCGAGGGGTCATCACTACCTTAGATTGGGCTACGAACCTCGTCCAAAAACTTGCGCCCCAGGTGGCTACGGTGCAAATACCGGTTAGTAGCAATATTCCCCTCGTCCCGATTCAAGACCCTAGGGCGCTCCGAGCTGCTTTGGGGTTTGAGCAACAAGACCTGATCCTGGGACTTTTTGGGCACAGTGCTGGGTGTGATGTGTCCCTCGTAGGTTATCTCCAAAAGGCGTTGCCGCACCCCTGGTTATTTTTAGGCAAAATCGCACCCAAACTCAGGGGGGGCAAGCATCCGGGTTACTTAGCACCTACGGATCTCAGCGCACATTTACAATTGATCGATATTCTGATTTGTCCGGTCAAAACCGGGGTTTCTGGGCGTAATGGTACGCTTATGGCGGCCCTAGAACACGGGATTGCCACGGTGGCTACCTGTGGCGCCTTGACTGATCAATGCTTTCGACAGGCCCAGATCCCCTACTTAGTGCCCACAGGGGATCAAGAGGCGATGCTAAAGGCAGTACGTAGCCTGCGCGATCCCCAAGCCCGGCAGCAGCTTAGCCAACGGTCGCGCCAATTTTATCGTGATCACCTCAGTTGGTCCATAGCCTGTACCCGGATTCTGAGGTGGCTTGCGGGGCTAGGGGAAGAGCCAGTCTACAATAAGTAAGCATCCCTACCCAAAATCCCGTGTCTGTCAGCATCGTTATTCCCACCTATAACCGTCTACCGATCCTCACTAAATGCCTTGATGCCCTTGAAAAACAGGACTGGTCAGGAACCTATGAGGTCGTCGTCGTGGATGACGGGTCAACCGATGAGACGGTAGATTTTCTTAACCGCAATGCCCAGCGGTTTCCCCATGTGCGGCTCGTCATTGCGGATCATCGGGGACCCGCCGCCGCCCGTAACCGGGGCATTCATCAGGCTAGGGGAGAAACAATCATCTTTATTGATTCGGATCTTGTGGTGACCCCGGTATTTTTGCAGGTCCATATGCAAACCCTCGAAGCCTCTGGGACGGACCGGGTCTTTACCTACGGGCGGGTAGTCAATACAGCCAACTTTGAAGACCCCACGAGCGAGCCCTATAAGATCACTGATTTCTCGGCGGCCTATTTTGCCACGGGTAACGTAGGGATCGCAAAAAAATGGTTGCTGGAGGCAGGGCTGTTTGATGAGGGTTTTTCGCTCTATGGCTGGGAGGATCTGGAACTCGGCGTCCGGCTTAAAAAATTGGGCCTCAAACTGATCAAATGCCCCGCAGCCGTGGGGTACCATTGGCATCCTGCCTTTACTTTGGGGCAGTTGCCCCGTCTAAAACAAGTAGAGTACGAGCGCGGGCGCATGGGGGTGGTTTTTTATAAAAAACATCCCACTTTGGAAGTACGGATGATGATCCAAATGACCCCCCTCCATCAGGCACTGTGGGGGCTGTTGTCTCTGGGGGGGACACTCAACGAAAAAAACCTGGCGCCTATGCTACAATTTTTGATTGATAAAGGAAAACCCCAGATCGCTCTTGAAGTCGCGCGGATCTTTTTAAACTGGTACAACGTCCAAGGGGTGTACACAGCCTTTCGCGAGAATCAAACATGAAATTTTTTGCCTGCCTTTTGGGTTTAGGTTTGTTAATGAATGTCCCAGGGATTTTGGCCCAAACCAGTGAAGGGGAAAATCGTTCCTTTAGTATTGGTGCCACGGAAGAACGACCCCAATTTTTACCTAATTCTCAGAATTTCAATGTTCCTGAGAATATCAAAAAGCTCGAAGCCCAGACGCAGGCTGATCCTAAAAATCTAGATCTCAAATTTGATCTGATCATGGCGTATTCCAAAACATCACTCTTGGATAAGTCTTGGCCCGTCGCGCTGCAAATTGACAAATTAGACCCGAGCTATACCCTGAAGGCCCTCAAAGCCACCGCCGAGCAGATCCAAAAAAATCCTAAAGATGGCGAAGCCCGGTACCGAGCAGCGATGGCAGCCTTTGCCCGGAGCCTCCAGCTCAAAGAAAGTGCCCGTGAGCAGTATATGGCCCCCTATTTGAACAAACAGCTCAAGGAATTGCCCGAAAATTGGTGGCCTAATTTCAAAACCTACCTCAAAACAGGTGATCCGGTCGTCGGTAAACAATTGGACCGCCCCCAAGTCGTGGCCATGCTAGACGATGCCCGT
>JANNOF010000182.1:0-7416 GCA_031398925.1 Gloeobacteraceae cyanobacterium SOY_34_metabat_371
GCCGTCCAAGCCTGTATTAAAAAACTGAAGGGCGACCCGCGTTTTTATCACACGGCGATTGCCATGCAAGACCTGGATCAGGTCCGTAACGCCCTGGGGTACGAGCGGATCAATCTCTATGGCGTTTCCTATGGCTCCCGCTAGGGTACTGTAGGCTTCGGTGGCGGCTTGACCAGGCCCCCCCGCTAGAAAAAATAACGGATCTGGGGCTTTATCCTTGCGTTGGGAGGGGATCACAGCCAAATTGAGATCAAACCGTCGGCCTGTCTGAGCCTGGGGATTTTCATAAACCGGCAATTTACCGCACTTAGCCTCAAGGGAACCGATCCGACAAGGGGTGAGGTCGATCCCTATTTTGGGTTTTTCCGGGGTACAACTCGTTAGCGCCAACAGGGCAACAATGCCGTAAAAAAGACCTCTAGCTGTGCGGATCACCGATCATGTACTCCATTAAGGCTTTGGGGGAGCCGGGGTTAGGGCTGGCTTCGGGTCCGGGGCGGTTGGTGGTTTCGCCGCAGGTACAGGGGCTGGAGGTGTACCCGCCTTGACTTTGCTATAGGCTTCAGCCACATCTTTTTTGAGATTCTCTGGGGCTTTAGCGAGGGCTTGGGCATACACTTTTTGGGCCTCCGGTAGTCGTCCCGCCGCTTTAAGCGTAGTAGCTTTGCCCAAGAGAGCCGGGAGAAAATCAGGAATAAACGTCAACAAAATATCGTATTCCTGGAGCGCCTCTTTGACCTTGCCATTTTTTTGATAAAGCTCGGCAATACTCAAGGTTACCCGTGGATCGCCTGAGGTTTGTTGGGCTTTGCGTAGGAGGGTAATGGCTTCTTCGAGTTTGCCTTGACGGGCCCGAATATCCGCTAGCCCGGAAATGGCATTCATGTTATCCGGCTCCCGCTTAAGAACCGTTTCATAACCCGTGGCCTGACGCTGAAGCAGGGTGGCATCTTCACCAGCGCTATCACTCACTCCCGTATTGGCGGCTGGGCTGAGGATCGTCGCCACAATTGAAAATAGGGGTGCCCCGGTAAAAGCTATAACAACCAATAGCCCGACGGTAAAGATAAAGATTTTTTGGGTTTTGTTTGCCACGCTGCTGCTCCCACATCTTCTAAGCCTTGTGATCCCTAGGGTATGATATCGGCGGGATTGTTGGGCATAAACCTTTATTTATGAATGTATCTAGTGTCAAACCCTTGTGAAACGCTATGCTTGGGGGGTCTATCGTGAGGCAGTCGATGCGCCTGCGCTTAAGTTTGGGTATTGTGATCTCGATACTCCTGCCTATGCCTGTCCTGGCCCAGGTCTATGACTATGTACGACCCGGTATAGCCCCCCCCACCCTAACTTCGGATCTGCTCCCTGCACCTCAGGTGATCAAACCGCCAACCCCTAAAGTGGTGGTGCCAATCGCACCGAAACCAGCAGCCAAAAAACCTACGCCTAGCGCAAAAACTCCTAAGAAAACGCCACCCCCGCAGCCAAAAGTAAAACCTGCCCCCGTCGAAGTAGCCGTTGGTCCGCTTCAAAAGCCGATTCCATTGCAAGATCCAGTGGTCGTTTACCCTGAGATCGCCAGGGCCGCAGGACGTGAAGGGGCTGCCATTGTGCGCGCGTACATTGATAGTTTTGGTCTCGTCACTGATGTCAAGATCATGCGTACTTCGGGATTTGAGGATCTGGACCGGGCCGCTGAGACTTCGGTACGTGACATGAAATTTAAACCTGCCCTCCGTGGCACCCAGGCTGAACCCGCCAAGGCTGATCTGGCGATCCGGTTTCGCTTGAGTTGATCCTAAGCCTGGTGACTGAGCGTAGCCGAAGGTCAATTCCCCATCAAGCAAAGCGGATCTTGAGATAATCCTCCTCCATCTTGGCCCCAGCGGGATTAAGGGCCGCTAAGGATTGGGGCAAGACCATGTTGCGCCGATGGTTGCCGACGCGGATATTTAACTCATCCCCTGATTTAGAAAGATTAATTTCAGATTTAGGGACTCCCGGCAAATAAATCTCAAGGATATAGCCCCCTTCTGCCAGGGTGACGCGCACCGTATTTTCGTGATAAAGCACTTTAGAGGGATCAAGATCCCCACACAGATCGTTTTTCAAGCGTTCTAGGGATTTAAAACCCACAAGCTCATCTTCGTAAAGGGGGATCTCTCGGATGGGTAAGGGTTGAAAATTATTGTGGATCTCTTGGCGATAAATCTGTTGCGAAGCCTTCCAGCTTTGAAAATAGGGGTCTTGAATATGACTGGGCAAGATCCGGTTAGCGATCACCATGTCTGTCGCAACCCCATAGAGACTGAGGTAAGCATGGGCGCGGAGGGTTTCCTTAAGCACCATTTTTTCGGGATTGGTTACCAGCCGCACGGAAGTCACGGTATTGTCGGTCAAGACTTTCTCTAGAGCTTCGATCTGTTCATAAAATTCATAGGGTGCATCCATAACTTCATTGGTGGGCAAAGAGATCCCGACCATACTTTTCACAATAGGGTTAAATACGGGCCTTAAAGTCTGGGCGATCCCCTGCAAGGGCTTATAAAAGCGGCGCATATACCAACCCGCAACTTCCGGCAGGCTGAGTAAACGTAGGGCCGTCCCCGTCGGAGCAGAATCAATGATCAAGACATCAAAATCCCCTTCGTCATAGTGCCGTTTCACCCGCACTAAAGAAAAGATCTCATCCATCCCCGGCAAAATCGCCAGTTCCTCCGCTTGGATGCCCTCTAAACCCCGTGCTTGGAGGACTTGAGAAATATATTTTTTAACCGCCCCCCAATTGCCCTCTAACTCCATCAGGGCATCGAGTTCAGCCCCCCAAAAATTTTCGGCTAGTTTTTTGGGTTCATGGCTAAGGGGTTGATCAACACTATCCGCTAGGGAGTGGGCCGGGTCTGTAGAAAGTACCAACGTCCGATAACCCAATTCGGCGCAACGCAGGCCCGTAGCCGCCGCCATCGAGGTTTTACCAACCCCACCTTTACCCGTAAACATGATGATGCGCAGATCCATGCAACCCACAAAAGTACGAATGCTTCGATCTTATGCTCCAGAACTCCCCCTGCAACGCTTTTAGTAGATCCGCTCTAGGGCAAATTCAGTGAAATCAGCCAATGCGGAACGGGCCGGGGATGCGGGCAGTACCTGTAAGGCTTGGCGTGATTGTTGGGCATAGGATTGGGCCAAAAGGCGCGTCTTGCTTAACCCTTGACTTTTATGGATCAGGGCAAGGGCGGCGTCAAAATCCTCAGGATCACTAAAGCGGTCGGTGATCAGGTCTTCAAGTTCTGGAAATTCCTGGAGGGCATAGAGCGTCGGGGCCGTCAAATGCCCACTGCGTAAATCAGAGGCACTGGGCTTACCTAAGACTTCGCTGGAAGCCGTAAAGTCTAAAAGATCATCAACAATTTGAAAGGCTAACCCCAAATAACGCCCATAATCGTAGAGTCCAGCACAAATAGTCTCTGGCATATCACTTAGCACGGCGGCGGCACGGCAGCTATTCGCCATTAAAGAAGCCGTTTTATAAAAGCTTTTATCTAAGTATTCTTCAAAGCTAAGTTGCGGATCAAAAGCCTGTTTCATTTGGCGGATTTCGCCTTCGGCAAAATGATCAATGACCGTAGAGAGCAGTTCAACTACTTCTAGATTTTGA
This sequence comes from Gloeobacteraceae cyanobacterium SOY_34_metabat_371, assembly GCA_031398925.1. Lineage (GTDB taxonomy): Bacteria > Cyanobacteriota > Cyanobacteriia > Gloeobacterales > Anthocerotibacteraceae > JANNOF01. The sequence continues at coordinate 3,662 of JANNOF010000182.1, forward strand.
AGACGGGCTAAATAAATAGCCGATTTAGCAAAAAGAAAATCTCCCGCGAGCACCGCCACCTTATCGCCCAAGAGGGCATTGATAGTAGGCATACTCCGACGCAGATCCGCTTGGTCGATCACATCATCATGGACCAAGGAAGCTGTATGGAGCATTTCAGCGATCTCGGCTAAACGCCGATGGCGGGGGGTGGGTTCGCCATCAATCGCAGTAGCCCGTGCTGCTAACATCACCAAGGCTGGGCGTAAATGCTTTCCCCCGGCTTTGAACAGATACTCTGCGGCTTTAGCTAAAACCGGGTGTTGTGCCCCCACTAGGACCACTAGGTTATCAGATAGCTGATCGAGGTCATCCTCAACCAGAGTAAAAAAGCTGACACTGGAAACCATGGGCTACTCCTAGAGGCAAGCTAACGAAGCGTTAAGGCTCATTAACTATTGTAAAAGAGTCGCCCCCAAAAGTCAGGTTATCGGTTAGACCGCTTTTAATTCCTCGCCGCCCTCTTGCTTAAGCAGTTGGAGCGAAGGGAATAAAAAATGATTTTCCTCGACATACTGGGCGGTAAATAATCCCTTATGCGCCCAAAAATAACGATCAATTGTATGCTCGTTACGACGCACTAAGATGAGGGCAGGGGGTGGGATATTTCGGTCTCGAATATGTTTTCGAGCAGCAGTTACCGACTTTTCTTCGCCGCAGTCTAAACGGAATTTTGGAACCGATTCAAGCAGTTTTTTGCCCTCAAGACGGCTAGGGCTTCTGCGCTTACGTCTTGCCACAACCAGTACTCCTTGACTTTGTCTTGAAATAGTGTAGTTTCAACTACAAAGCCTCTAGTGAGTATAGCGAAGATATACTAAATGCACAACTGGTCATTTATATTATTTTAGTTTAAGCAGGATATTTCGATCAAAAACGAGGGAACTTTTTTTGGCCTATACCTACTGCCCCCAATAAAACCCCTAGGATCCAAAGATTGCCGTAGGTGGTATACAGTGTAGCCCTTTGTTGGGGAGTGATGGCTACAGTAACCAGATCATACTTATTCCGCTGCGTCAATATCAGGGTCTGCCCCCTAGGATCAATAGCCCCAGAGGATCCGGTATTGGAGGCCCGGACTAAAGGGCGGCCCAGTTCCACGGCGCGTAAGGTCTCTAGGGCATGACGTTGCAGGGGCATCGTAGGGCCAAACCAGGCATCATTGGTACTGGTGACGAGCCATGTGGCCCCCTCTTGGACTTGGGTACGGAGAATATACGGAAAAGCCGAGTCATAACAAATAGCAACACCCACCGCTCCCCAAGGGGTTTGGAGCGGGGCTTTACCCAAACCTGCAATCAGCCCCGGATTGCCCAAGGGCGAAAAGTTACCCAAAAAACGGGCAAAGGGTATGGTTTCACCAAAGGGGACAAGTTGGACCTTATCCACCTGATCGATCACCCCATTTGCCCCCAGAGCATAAAGACGGTTGGTAAAACCCGCTGATGTTTCACCCCAAGCCCCCAACAGTAAGGGGGTCTTTTGGCGTTGAATGGCTTGCCATAACGGGGTTGAAAATGCCGTCTCATCCCAGGTACGGGTTAGCACCGTCTCAGAGGTGATCACGATCTGCGCCCCTTGTGTGACCAAATCTTGATAGCCTTGGGTCACCATAGCCATGATCTGCTTGGTGGTCAGGGTACGACGGGCCTCCTGGGTAATATTGATCTGGATGATCCCGACCTTAAGTTTAGGAAGTTCAGACCCTGTTGTGGGTAGGGTCCCACGCCAAGATAGGGCTCCAAGCAAAATAGCTCCCGTGGTGATCACCCCAGTCCAGCTTTGCTGGATCCAGGCGGTACTTAGCAGGCCATTGACCGTCAGAATCAAGGCCACCAGCAAGGGTCCACCCCCCAATTCGGCCCAGGGTAAATACCAGCCATTACTTTGGGTAATCGCCAGGGTGCCCCACGGAAAAGCCAAGGGTCCGAGGGTCAGGCCATATTCCAGGATCACCCAGATCAAAGTAGCCGCACTGATTTGGGTCAAGGGCGCTGTTTGGCTGAGGTGTCCCAGGGCCACAGCCCAGGCCCCAAAGCTCAAACCAGCGATCAGGCTGACTAGGAGCCAACAGCCAACAGCCAAGGCCAGACTTGCTGTCCAGCTAAACCCTAGCCACGTGAGCGGATGCATGCCCACCAACCAAACAAGCAGGATCAGATAATAAACGCTCCCCGCAATCCAGCCTTTACTGAAGGCCGAACGGGGGCTAGGCGTCCGGTTTACCGCTACCCACAAAGGAATAAGCGCGATCCAGGCCAAGGGCCACCAGCCCCAAGGCGGTGCGGCTAAGCCTAATAAACCACCACTCAAAAGGCTAGGCGCGATGGACCTCAGACCAGACTTTGGTGGGGAGTCCCCAAACATAGATAAAGCCCTCAGCAGCCCGGTGATCAAAACTGTCATCGCCGGAATAAGTCGCTAAATGATCATCATAGAGAGACTGGGGCGCCCGCCGTCCCACAACGGTGGCTTGGCCTAGATGAAGTTTCAACCGTACTTCGCCGGTGACAACCCGTTGGGTAGAATCCAAAAATCCATCCAGCGCATCGCGCAGGGGGCTGTACCAAAGTCCGTTATAGACCAATTGCGCGTAAGTCGGCTCAATATGCTGTTGTTTGTAGTGGATCACTTCACGGGGTAACGTCATGGCCTCTAGGGCTTGGTGGGCGGTGATCAACGCTACACCGGCGGGGCATTCATAGATTTCGCGGGATTTTATGCCCACCAGTCGGTCTTCGATCAGGTCGATCCGACCAACCCCCTGCGCCCCGGCCAGGGTATTCAAACGATGGATCAACGCCGCAGAGGCTAAAGGCACTCCGTCTAAGGCTACGGGGATCCCTTTCTCAAAAGCCACGATCACATAGGTCGGGGCGGCTTGGGGGATACTTTGGGTCATGGCATATACTTCTTCCGGGGGTTCAGCCCAAGGATCTTCTAGGGGACCACATTCAATGGAGCGTCCATAAAGATTGAAATCCACAGAATAGGGCGATTTTTTAGTTACTGGGGCCGGGATCCCAAATTGTTCGCCATAGGCAATGGTCTGTTCGCGGGACATACCCCATTCACGGGCAGGGGCTAAGACTTTAAGATTCGGGGCCAAGGCTTTGATCGATACATCAAACCGGACTTGATCGTTCCCTTTGCCCGTACAGCCATGGGCCACCCCATCACAGTGGTACTCTTGAGCCGCTTCGACCAATAACCGGGCGATCAAGGGCCGGGCTAAGGCAGTGGCAAGGGGATAGCGCCCCTGGTATAGCGCATTGGCGGCTAAAGCAGGCCAAATATACTCTTTGACAAATAGCTCAGTCCCATCGATCACCAAAGCAGCCTCTGCGCCTGAGGTTAGGGCTTTCTGGCGGATCTGCTCCATATCTTCATCTTGACCTAGATTGATCGATAGGGCGATCACCGCTTCAACCCCCCATTCATCTTTGAGGTAGGGAATGCATACAGAGGTATCAACCCCCCCAGAATAGGCAAGTACTACACGTTTGGCCCGCATGATCTACTCCGTATTGGTAGTCCCTATTGTGACAGATTGTATAGGGTTATATTGGAGCACAAAAAAAGAGGCCCCGGAGGGCCTCCCTGTTGAGATTATTGGCTTAAAACTTAACCAGCAACTTTGACTTCAGCACCGGAGGCCAAGTCGAGGGGGAAGTTGTGGGCATTGCGCTCGTGCATTACTTCCATGCCCAAGTTGG
>JANNOF010000383.1:0-5040 GCA_031398925.1 Gloeobacteraceae cyanobacterium SOY_34_metabat_371
TTTTTTGTCGATCCCTTTAATCAGGGTGAGATTTTATTTCCTGAGGATTGCCGGGACCGACTGATCCGGGCTGGACATCCGGTGATTGGGGCGTTACCCCAGGTTTATTTTGCCCCCGTTGGCCCCAGGGCTTTTTTGGCCCGGATGCTGACTAATCTCAAACTGATCTACCTCAATCAAGGTGATCTCGAACGGGCCTTAGCCGCCATTGAGCGCATTTTATTGGTTTTTCCCGATGCCCATCTAGAACATCGGGACCGGGGTGCCCTGTGCTATCAGTTGGGCCGTTGGGATGAAGCCGAAGTCGATCTAACTACTTATTTACAGTTGGTGGGAGACCGGGCCACCCCCGAAAATATTGCTTTGGTAGAACAGCTCTTGGCCCAGATCCGCCAGAGTAAAAATTAGGATCATGCGCTATCTCCTATTTTGGAAACCCTACGATGTCCTGACCCAATTTCAAGACCAAGCAGGCCGGAGTACACTTAAAGAATTTATTGCCGTTCCAGCGGTTTATCCCGTAGGTCGTCTGGACCGCGATAGTGAGGGCCTACTGTTACTCACGGACGATGGCCCCTTGGCCCACCGTTTGACCGATCCGCGCTATGGGCATCCCCGGACGTACTGGGTCCAAGTCGAAGGAACCCCAAGCGCTGATCAATTGATCCAACTGGCTACCGGGGTCCGGGTCCAAGATTATGTCACCCGTCCTGCCCTGGTAAAACTTTTAGCAGAACCCCTATTACCAGAACGTCCCGTACCGATTCGTTATCGTCGTCAGATCCCGACGGCTTGGCTGGAGCTGACCTTAACCGAAGGTCGTAACCGTCAGGTACGCCGCATGAGTGCCGCTGTGGGGCTGCCCACCCTACGGTTGGTCCGTGTTCGGATCGGTTCTTTAGAATCCACAGGGCTACAACCGGGGCAATGGCGGGATCTGACCCCCCAGGAAGTTGCGGGGCTACGGCGTCGGTAATCGGGCGTAGTATGGATCTGAAGGGAGGTTGTTTATGCGTCGGATCGATATCTTAATCTATGGGTTTTTGCTGTTCTTGGCTGGCCCGGCCCTTTATTTTCTCCTTCAGGTTATGGGAGTCAGCGCTTTGACCGCTGGGATCTGGGTCCAAACAGGATTTACCGTGGGTCTTGTCCTATGGTTAGGGACCTATGTTTTTCGCGTCGTGGGGCGCAAGATGACCTACAACACCCAAATGCAAGACTATAAAGAAGCCGTCAAAGCCAAGCGCGTAGAAGCCTATTACGAGCAGCAAGAAGAAAAAGAAGCCGATCAAGCCCCCAAGGATCAAACTCCTAAGGCATGATCTGTTGATAAACCTTGATCATTTGTTGGGCTACTTGATCCCAATTGTATTGAGTACGCGTTAATTCCTGGCCCTGGTGGCCCAAAGTAGCCCGTAACGCGGGGTCTTGCAAAAGCTGGATCAGCCCCTGTGCCAGGGCTTCAGGCGTATCTCCCACCACGATCCCGGCTTGAGCCTGTTGGATCTCGCGCCAAATATAGACCCCCTTGGTGATCAGCACGGGTAAACCCCAGGCCATAGCCTCGGCAACGGCTAAACCAAAATTTTCATAGTAGGAAGGCAGTACAAAAAGGCTACTCTCCCGTAAATATTCCTCTCGGTCTAGCCCGCGCACAAAACCAGGACAGGTAATCTGGTCCGTAAGGCCGTACTGATAGATCCAGCGCTGCACCTGTTGATCAAATACTCCTTGCCCGCCACCAGCCAACACAAGATGAAAGGCTACCCCCTGTTTTTTGACCAGAGCCAACGCGGGTAAGAGTCGGTCTAGCCCTTTTTTGGGGTCCCAGCGCGATAAAAAGAGTACCAGTGGGATCGTTGGATCTAGCCCTAACCGTTGATGTAAGCTTCCGTTGGGCGCATGATCTGGGGCCGGAGGTACCCCTAAAGGAACGATCACTTTTGGGGGCTGAGTACCCCAGGTTTCAGAAACTTGCTTTTCTTCCTCACAGGTAAAGTGCAGGGCGCTACAGCCCCGGAGGGTTTCTCGCTCTAGGAGGCTATAGATCTTTTTAGCGGTTGATTTTTTCGTAAATTCCCTGGGATCCAGCATGCCATGAGGGCTGAGGACATAGGGTATGCGTTTAGCACGACAGACCCCACCGCCGCTCAAGGTCGGGTATGAAAAAACCGCGTGCAGATGGACGCCATCAAAATTACGCCCATGCTCCCAAAGCCATTGGGTCAACGCAGGGGCAATTTTAAACCGAGTCCAACGGGGAAAATAAATGACCCGTAAGCCCTGATGATCGACCACTTGCCCTAGGGGAACGGCCCAATCAACCTGTCCGCTATCACCCGCAGCATTGGTGGTCGCTAGGGTTATTTCACAGCCCTGAGCCTGGAGGGATTGGGCCAGTTGGATCACCGCTGTGGTCACCCCGCCATAAATCGGGGCAATACTCGGTACTAAGTGGAGAATGTGCATTGTCCTTGAGTATCCCGGATGAAGCGGAGGGGATCAAGCCTCCCCAAATACTCCTATGAGAAAATGTTTGCCAGAAGATCTTGTAAATACACAAACTTGTTAGCTAATTGTTAGCTATTTTTAGGAAATAATATTTAGTTCATCAATATATTTTTATGGTTTTTAGCATTGGTTACTCCAGCCAATTTCACTAAAATTATAATTATTCAGAAAAATGATAATAATTCTCAAAAAAAACTACCCACAGGCTTTAATATATTTTTACTTTGTGTGTAGGTGTGTGAAGTGATGCATAAGCAAAAGCGCCATGGGTCTCCTGCCCGTCGTTGGGCAACTCTTTTTGCCGTTAGTGTTCAATTGATCTGTGTGGCCTGTTTTCAATCTGCTAAGGCCGAAGAAGTTCCCACCGCCGTAGAAGCAAAATCCTTTGCTCCAGGGCGGGCCGAAAATCTCCAGGGAATCAGTGCTACGGCACCTAATTTTGATCTTCAGTCGGTACAAGCTCCGGTTCAACTAGCCCAAAGCCAGCCTACGGTTGCCGCTGATGAAGAAGATGAACCCTTAGATCTACTGGGTGAGTTCAACGTTACGGCCCAGCGTCGCCGGACCACAGAACGGGAAAACACCCAGACCACCTATGTCGTCAGCAAAGAAGATATCAAAGCATTAGGCGCCACTAACGTTTCCGATGCCCTGCGCTTAGTGCCTGGGTTTACCCTGATCCAGTCCTTGGGGGGTGTTGATCTGCGGGGGCAAAACAGTTTACGGGGCTTGGATGATGCCCGTTTTGTGATCCTCCAGGATGGTCGCCCGTTAACCCGTTCTTCCAATAACCGGGCTTCGGATATTTCTAAACTCTCCACGATCAACGTCGAGCGCATCGAAGTTGTATCCGGTGGATCTACCCTCCGCTATGGGGCGGATGCGGTCGGTGGCGTTATCAACGTGATCACGATTACCCCAGAAGGCCCACCCAAGCTCAATGTCGGCCTAGAGTTCGGTAGTTTTGGCTTTAGCCAGTACCAGCTCAACTATTCTGGCAGCAATGGTATTGCTCCCACTGAACCAGGTTATGTGGGCTATGACGTGGGCTACGAGCGGCGTACTGTTATCAACGATTTTCCTTTTACCCGCAATATCACCGCCTACAACGGGGATGACATCCTGTTTGCGGATGGAGATGGAAATTTTGTTTCTAAGGGGACTAGCTTTAGTTTTTCGGAGATCGCGCAGCAAAACTACACCTTTAGCGATCTGTACTACGGCAAATTGATCTTCAAGCCCGGTGCGGATCACACGATCACCGTCTATGCCCAGCAACAAAATACCCGCCGAGGAGCCGCAGGCTTCTGTACGGGTTGCGGTTTGACGGGCTATTTTGACGATGACATTGATCCCAATACTGGTTTGGCGGGTCCACGGGGCTACAGTGCCGTTGTGTACAGCAAGGCTTACTACAATGAGTACTACAACTACGACTTCAGTACCGAAGACTCCAACGAAGATCAAACCGGGTTTAACCTGACCTGGGATTGGGACCTGAGCGAGCTTAATACCCTCAGTACGCAGTTTTCCTACAACCATACCTGGGACCTCAACCCCACGGGTGGGGGGCAAAAATACCTCGCTAACCGCACTTTGGAAGCCCAAGTCCGGTACAATGCCCAACTTTATCCCGGTAATATTTTCAATGCAGGCTTCCAGTTTCTCTCCAATCGCTCGGTACAAAGTCCAGAGCTAGGCGCTGAGGGCGGAGAAATCTTTACCTTGCCTAATGGGGGTACTGCGGTTCCCTTTGACCGTGAGATCTCCCGTTGGGCGGTTTATTTCACTGAAGACTTGAGATTCTTTGATGATGCTTTGATCCTCAACTTTGGATCACGCTTGACCGATGACGTGCAATTCGGGACATTCACTACTTCCGGGGTTGGCTTACGCTATAACTTCGGTGGTGAAAAAGGCAAAGAGACCTTTGGTCTACGGGCAAATTGGTCGCAATCTTTTAAAGCCCCAGGACTTTCACAGCTCTATGCCACCTTTACTTCGGGTCGGAATATTTCCTTGCCTAACCCTGATCTCCAACCAGAGGTAGGGGTAGGGTATGACATTGGTCTAGATGTGGCCCTTAGTCCCACGGCAGTGTTTCGGGCTACCCATTTCCGTATTGACCTGAGTAATGCGGTACTAGAAGGGGTACGCGTTGACGAAAATGACACCAATACCTTTACGCAGACGATCAACGCCCAAGCGACCTTAAGCACGGGTTGGGAATTGTTATTCAACTGGCAGCTAGACTCCAATTGGGAAATTCAACTCAACCACTCGATCATTGACACCCGCGCTATTGGGGATGCTGCTTCGGATGGTCTGCAACGCTATGTCGCGCGGGGCTATTTCTACGGTATCCAAACCGATGAAATTCCCTTTAACACCACTAACCTGGCCTTGACCTACAACAGCCCTGGATTTCGGTCTACCTTCAGTGGCACGGTGGTGGGTGAACGGCGCATTGCCAACACCAGTTTCTACACCGATGGCTATAGCCGTTTTGATCTGACCTTGGCGGTCCCG
>JANNOF010000280.1:0-17130 GCA_031398925.1 Gloeobacteraceae cyanobacterium SOY_34_metabat_371
GATGAACCCGCCTTGATTCAAGCGTTAGCTTCGGGACAGGTGCATTCGGCCGCTCTAGATGTTTTTGAGACAGAACCCCTACCCTTAGATTCGCCCTTAAGGACGTTTGAGCAGTGTATTTTGGGTTCCCACAATGGTTCAAATACCAGCGATGCGGTACAAAGGGCTAGCCTTAAGGCGATTCAATTGCTGTTTGATTTTTTAGGGGTGGCATGAAAACCGCCTTGATCACAGGCGCTAAGGGCGGGATCGGGCAAGCTCTTTGTCATGTATTTCAGCAAGCAGGCTATTGGGTCCTGGCCTCAGATGCGGCTCCCGATCAAGATCTAGGTGATCAGTACCTCCCCTTAGATCTAGCCCGTTTTTGCCAAGAGGATAGCTACCGTGTTGCAGCGTTCAACGCAATTCATAGTGCTTTGGGCCATCGGGGACTAACGGCCTTAGTGAACAATGCCGCCGTACAAATTTTACAGCCCACTGAAAAACTCCAACCGAAGGATTGGTATCAAACCTTAGAAGTTAATTTATTAGCGCCTTTTTTATTAACCCAAGGCTTACTCCATGCTTTGGAACAGGCTCAAGGATCAGTGGTGAATATTGCCAGTATCCACGGAGTTTTGACCAAACCAGGCTTTGTTGCCTATGCTACGAGCAAAGCAGCGCTGGTGGGGATGACCCGAGCCTTGGCGGTGGATCTTGGCCCCCGCGTCCGGGTAAATGCTGTTTCCCCCGCGGCCATAGCAACTCCTATGCTGGTAGCAGGATTTTCTGAACATCCATCAGCGCTCCAAGAATTAAAAGCTATGCACCCCCTTGAGCGGATCGGGGCACCTGAGGAAGTTGCCCAAGCCGTTTTGTTTCTGGCCTCATCTGAAGCGCAATTTATTAGCGGCACAGAGTTTTGCTTAGATGGTGGTATTCGAGGTAGACTGCATGACCCAGCTTAATCAGGATCAATCTAAGAGTTTAGCGTATGAATTGATCTCGCCTGAGGTCCAATTAGCATCGCAAGACTTTAAAGAAGTTGAGGCTTTTTTACAAGCAACCTATCGCACGCAAATTGGTTGGCACTATATTACAGACCTCACTTGGATCTATCGTCAAGTCAAGCACTGGCCCCGGAGCCTAAAGATCTTAGATGCCGGTGGGGGTCAAGGTCCATTGCAGTTTTTACTCGCTGAAATGGGTTTTAATGTCACGAATATTGATATGGCACTTACGGATTATGTGCCTAAACCCTATCGAAAGCGGTATCAGTTGGACTTTCGCCAATTGCCAAGTTTTGTGGCTTCAGAGTATTTAGACTTGCTTCAGCCCAAAGGAAATTTTAAGAATAAAAATATAGTTAAAATCTGGATTAAGGATTGGCGCCACAGGAAATTTATCAGCGGCTGTAATACGTGGCGGGTTCAAACGAACCATGATCAATATCCCCTGGGCGAAATTCATTGGTTAAAAGGAAATTTGTGTAATATTCCCGAACTTACTCAAGGAAGTTTTGGAGCAGTGGTTTCCGTCTCGGCCTTAGAACATATCCCCGATCAATTACTGGACTCAGCGCTCCAGGAAATTCGTAGGGTTGTCACCCCCGATGCCCAATGGGCATTGACTACGTCAGCAACGGAACAGGCTACAAGCTGGTTCCACGAACCATCCCAAGGATATTGTTTTTCACAAAGTGATTTGCAAGCCCGATTTAGAGCGCAACCAAGAGGGTTTCAAGATGCGTCTAAAATTTTAAACGAGTACCGTAGTTGTAAATATTTAGAAAATAATTTAGCAGACTTCTATAAAACCTCAGGAAAATTTGGTATGCCTTGGGGGATTTGGGACCCCAAGTACATACCTGTGGGCATGGTGCGCTAACAAGATGCTAAACATACCCTTGTTCAAACGTCTTTGGGAATCACCCACCTTTACAACTTGGGGAAGTTTTGCTTCGCGCACCCTCAGCCTAATTTTAGTACTTCCTTTGATCCTAACGAAATTCACTACGGAAGAAATTGCACTTTGGTATCTATTTAGTAGCTTTATTGGCATGCAGTTATTAGCTGATTTTGGCTTTGGTACTACGTTTACACGGGTTATTGCCTACAGTATGGGGGGAGCCACAGAACTACAGGGATTCCGTGAAAACGCTAAATTATCAGCAGGTAAACCTAACTATCCCATTCTTGAACAGATCTGTTCTACCATGGGAGCTATTTATACCCGACTTACCTTTGGACTTATATTTTTGTTAGGAATCTTGGGCACTTGGGCCTTGATCAAACCTATTTCAAATATTCCAGATCCACAAATTGGCTGGTCAGCCTGGGCCGTGATTTTACTAACAACGGCAGTAACCTTTAAAGGAAATAGCTATAGTTGCTATCTACAGGGGACAAATCATATTGCCCTCTTGCGACGTTGGGAAATATTTACATCATCCGCTGCAATTATCACCAGTACTTTAGTGCTCCTGTGGGGTGGTGGTATCCTTGGTCTTGTGATCGCCAATCAAGGCTGGGCCATGCTCAATATCCTTCGTAACCGATGGCTATGTACCCAAGTTGAAGACGGCATTTTTACAAAATTCAAGGAAAAGGGAGTCATTACACAGTCCATATTTGATGCAGTTTGGCCCAGTGCATGGCGTAGTGGGTTGGGTATTTTTATGAGCTATGGATTAATTCAGATTAGTGGCATTCTTTATGCTCAAGTTGGAGCGGCTGCGAATGTTGCTTCCTACCTGCTTGCATTAAGATTAATGCAAGTGATTAAAGACTTTTCCACAGCTCCTTTTTATAGTAAACTTCCTCTACTCGCTCGCTTGAGAGCTGAGGGCAATCTGATCCAGCAGATCCAAATGGCTCAAAGGGGAATGCAATTAGCCCATTGGACCTTTACTTTAGGTTTTGTCGCAGGGGGGCTGTTAATTCCCCAAATACTCGTATTAATTGGTAGTAGGGCAACGTTTGTAGACCCTGCGCTCTGGTCAATGATGGGCTTGGCTTTTTTCGCAGAACGCTATGGGGCTATGCATCTTCAACTATACAGTATTACAAATCATATTCTTTGGCACATTGCCAATGGGATCACGGGGATTATTTACATTGCTGGTGCCTTGATCTTATTTCCTTATGTCGGGATTTACGCCTTTCCAATCAGTATGCTGGTTAGCTACCTAAGTTTTTACACATGGTACTCAGCCTATTATTCCTATAAAACCTTCAAGTTCACATTTTGGGATTACGAAAAAAAAGTAATGCTACCTCCATTGGCAGTATTGATATTGTGTATTGGCTTTATACTTCAACACAATGCAACGTAGATTTTAATTAAATTGCGTGAAACAAGATTTACATTTATAGGTTTTTAGGCTATTATTAAATGGTGATCAAAACAACTATGAGGAAGTTGAGTTGCTTCAAAAAATGAAAAGCTCTATGAGACCTTCCTATCACAAGATAAGACAAGTTTTCGATTCAAATCTTAGCTTTGGCTTAAAAAATCTGACTAGCTTAAAGGGGCGTTACGCTGGAAAGCGGATTTTTATTATGGGTAACGGTCCAAGTTTAAACCAAACTGACTTGACTAAGTTAGAACATGAATTTGTATGGGGTTCTAATCGCTGTTACTTACTTTATGATCGAATCAACTGGCGTCCATCTTTTTATACTTCTGTTGATTCATTGGTAGTTCCAGATATTGCAAACGAAATCAATGCTTTAACTGCTCAAGCTGATCAAACAATGTATTTTTTTCCTATGGAATTTTACTTAAAAAAGATCCTCCATTTTAACGATAGAGTGATCTTTTTTCGACAATTGCCGATCAATTCTAAATTAGGGGTAAATGGTTATTTCTCAACGACACCTAACTCCTTTTTAAGAACTCCGAATACTGTTACTATTACAGCTTTACAATTAGCAGTCCACTTAGGCTTTAATCCAATATATCTAATTGGCTGTGATACTAATTACATTATTCCAAATGGTGTTGAAGCTAAAGGGCAAGCAAAGGATCCAGGCACAGGAGAAATTATTTCTGGTTATGAGCTAAAATCCTTATTTGACAATGATCCAAACCATTTTGATAGTCGATATTTCGGTTCAGGTTCTAGATGGCATGCGCCCAATGTCAATGGCATGATCTATGGTTACCAAATGGTTAAAATAGCTTGTGATGAACTAGGTGTTTCTGTTCTCAATGCAACGGTCGGCGGTATGCTAGAAGTCTTCCCCAGAGTAAATTTTGATAGTTTATTCACGAAATCAGAGAAAATATAATGCCAAAACTGCCCAAGATAACAGTAATTACACCCTCCTATAATCAATCAGCATTTATTGGAGAAACTATTCAGTCTGTTATTGATCAAAAGTATCCGAACTTAGAGTATATGATCTTTGATGGAGCGAGTACAGATGGCTCACAAGACGTAATTGAAAAGTATAGTTCATACTTAGATTATTATATTTCTCAAAAGGATGGTGGGCAAGCTCAAGCAATCAATGCTGGTATGCAACGGGCTACGGGTGATCTAATTTGTTGGCTTAACTCAGACGATTTATATGAACCTAATACCCTGAATAGAGTTGCTGAAATTTATATGAACACCCAAGCTGACTTCATCTATGGAGATGGATTTACTTTTAAGGATGGCAGTAGTTTTCGCAAATATATCAAGCCCGGTTCTATAAGTCTGGATAAACTTTGTGTTTGCGATCCAATACAACAACCTTCTACCTTTTGGACCCGTAAGGTAGTCGATCAAATTGGACTGCTTAATGAGTCTATGTACTTTGCCTTTGATTGGGAATTTTTTATCCGGGTTGCCCATAATTTTCCCATGTCCTATATTTCTTTACCATTCTCCTCTTATCGATTACATAAAGATCATAAGACTGGAAGTAATCGCTTGGCAAGATCTGAGGAGCTTCTTCGCATTGTTAATGCCTATGCACCTCAGTATTGGGTTAATCTTTATAATGAATTACAGCCCTATACAGATGAAATTACCAGACATAAGAAGAATCTTAGACGGTTTAGTACCTATTATTTTTGTCTTGCTCATCCCCAGCTCTCTTCCAAATTTGCATTTCAAGATTTAAAGACTGTCTTTAGGATGCTTTAATCTGATAGAGAAAAAATTTAAGCACACCGATTTTTGAAGAAAACATAAATTCTGAACCATTTACTTAAATTAATGTCAACTTGTGGAAAAGCATGATATTATACGTTTGATCAATAATTAAATTTTTGCAAAACAATGAAGCTGTGTCTCATCACATCAAAATTGAAAACCCTGCAATTTCCCTCTTTGTTATCGGCAAAACGCCAAGGGGATCTACCATGTTCAATCATTTTTTCTTCGTTAGTTTAAAGGGAAAATGAAATGAAGAAGAACAGTGATTTAGAGTTTCAGGCATCTTTTTCTCTAGCCTGCTGTTGCTTTATTTTATTGCCCTCATTGATAGGCTTAAGCATCTACTACTCAAAGGAAATAATATTTCCTGCATTGACGGTACTTGTTAGTGTAATTGCTCCCTTACTAGGTCTGCCCGTAATCCTAAATCGTATTTTAAAAAATCCTAAACCTACCTATATCGTCGTTGGTGTGTTTCTTATTGGCCTTTTTAATTCCTATTCAATTATTGTTAGTAATATAACTGCTGGTGAAGGATCGTTGTACAACCTAATAAAAGAATTGCTTATACCTTGGGGCATTCTGACAAGTATATATATAGTGACTGACCGAGCTAAGCTGGGTGGTAAATCAGCATTTATTGCCTCCCATAGTTTTTTAGGTGGGATTAACCTTTTAGTAATTATTAATTTAGTTGGATATTTTGTCTTGGGGCTGAGAAGTGAATATGTCACTAGTTTTCAAGAGTCTTTAGTCTTGTCTTCTTTTTTTGGAAGCTTTTTTGAACGAGCACAGTTTCCATTTTTCTCTGGACTCAATTCTTTGGGTATTTTAGGCGCTATTCTTTTTGGCGGTGGTGTTGGAATGGCTATCTCTGGAAATACTTTATTTAAATATAGATCTCTAAGTTACGTAGGTAGATTTAATACCTATGCTTCTATTCTGTTGGGGCTTGTTTGTATTTTCCTTTCTGATACTCGGAGTGCCTATGCATTGATGATTTTAACCCCTATACTTTTGTGGGTTTTAAGGAGTCTATCTGCTACCTCATCTAGAATGTTTTCAGTAATCGTATTTTTCGTCTTACCCCTAATCACGCCGCTTGTTTTACTCAGTATAGATATCACGGGATCTAATTTTAACCGTGGAGAAGGAGAAATCACCTCAGGAAGAAACATAATCTGGGCAGAGTCAATTACTATCATTCAGTCTTCAAACCTAGAACAATGGATCTTTGGACGGGGGCCGACCTTACTTCAAGAATCAAATATAGTGAAGGCGTTATTCAGTTCTTGGACTACTAGTATTGTTACGTCCCACAATACCTTTTTGAATCACCTTTACACCTTAGGTATTGTCGGAGCATTGTTTTGGATTATACTGATCTATTTTATTAGTCTACAAATGGGGCGCTTGGCAAAATCTACTCGTTATGGCTACTGTGCTCCAATATTATTTACAATAATACTGATTAGCTCCGTGGAAAGTTTTAATACACCTACAAACATGCTGATTCATTACCCATTCCTATGGTCTCTGTTTACGCTAATTTCTGTTGCTAGTGAAGAAAATCTGGAGAATGAAGAAGAGGAGGAAGATTCTAAAGATCGGCTTATTCTTGAGGGAATGGTTAGTCGTTTATCTGGTAGATAGAAATGTTACAGTTTGGCTATTATGTCGCTGTAAATCCGGCTCTCTATGGATGGTACACGATTTCGGACATAACTTTTGCGTCCAGGCAATTAGCTTTTCGCATGAGGTTTAAGGAGATCGCCCTTGTGGGTTGTGATTACAATTTCACTACGCAAGGTCCCTCGAATAAGGTCGTAAAATCTGGAGCCGTAGACGAAAACCATTTTGATCCTAATTATTTTGCTGGAGGCATGCCCTGGCGACTTCCAAATTTGCTTAAAAGTGAGTTAGTCTATACTTTGGTAAGGGATGTTTTGCATGCTGAAGGACGAGCCATTGTTAACGCCACGGAAGGAGAACTTTTGGATGGTTTGTCCCAGAATGGATCTACATCAATTTTTAAGGCATTAGGAGCTCCATGGACTTCCCCCTTGTTTCTGTAATTACTCCTTCTTTTAACCAAGGTTGTTTTCTGCGCGAAACCATTGAGAGTGTATTGAGTCAAGATTATCCCAATCTTGAATACATCATCATGGATGGTGGATCAACGGATGAGAGTCTATCGATCATTGCTGAATATGCCCATGATCCACGCTTGACCTGGTATTCAGGTCCAGACGGAGGACAAGCCTCTGCCATTGAAAAAGGCTTTCAAAGAAGTAAAGGCACGATTTTGGCTTGGCTAAATTCCGACGATTTTTATATGCCGCACGCCATTAGTAAAGCGGTAGCTTTTTTACAATCAAGTAAAGCGGATTTTGTTTACGGCGATGCAGTTTGGGTTGATCAAGACTCGCGTTTGATCCGTTATGCGTTGATGCCCCAATTTCAAGACGCTATCTTTAAATTACGTCTAGGAATCCAGCAACCCTCATCTTTTTGGAGTCGGCATATTTGGGAAAAAGCCGGAGGGTTGAATCCTGATTTTCATTGTTTGATGGACCGCGATTTTTTCTGGCGCATGTCCCGCATCACGCGGCCACGGCATATGGATGAATATTTGAGTGCCGCTAGGATCTATGAGGATACGAAATCAGCGCGTTTGTGGACAACCGTAGGCTACGCTGAAGTCCGTCGTATTGAAGCGGCTATGCAGGAATCGTTACCCCTTTGGCTCCCTTTTGATCTGCCTAATTACCAAAACTATCCTAAAGCTGTTCAACTAGCTTTAAAGGGAATTGGGGGCGTTTATAATACTGCGGTGCGGTGGTCCACTGCCCCCACCTACATGTGGGCACAAACATGGCTATATTGGGTTGACTTTCAAAAAACCCAAGCAGACCAGGGGCGTCAACTTTCTTGGACGCGGAAATAATAAGAGGATCCTATGCAACGCTTCAAAACCGCCCTCGAAAACAATGAAATTGACCTGGGACGTGTTGTCGGTGGTTTGAAGCGCCGTACAGCCCATTTCCCCCATTGGCTTGCCTGGAAAACCCAAGCTGGGAGTAGCTCTGACAATTTTCAGAAATTGCGTCAGTGTTATAACCGACATGAAGGCAAACGCTGTTTCATTGTGGGAAATGGACCTAGTTTAAAGAATATGGATCTATCTTTTTTAAAAAACGAGATCACATTTGGTATGAATCGCATCTACCTAATGTTTGATACCCTTGGTTTTGCTATGACCTACTATGTGGCCATCAATGAATTAGTAATCGAGCAATGTGCAGTTGATATTGAACAACTCAATATTTTTCGATTTGTGAATTGGAACCAACGGGCTAGATTTATGCACCACAAAGACTTAGCGTATTTGTTTCTTACGTTTAAACCTTTTTTCTCTACAGATATAACCCAGGGCATATGGGGAGGAGCTACGGTAACCTATGCCACTATGCAGCTAGCTTATTATATGGGCTTTAATGAAGTGATTTTAATTGGCGTAGATCATAGTTTTACTACTCAGGGTACTCCCCATAAAGTTGTGCTTTCTGAAGGTAGTGATCCTAACCATTTTGACAGCAGATATTTTGGCGCTGGTTTTCGGTGGCAGCTTCCTGACCTCAATACTTCAGAAATTGCTTATCAATTAGCAAAAGAGTCCTATGAACGGGCTGGTCGGCGCATTCTCGATGCTACGGTGGGGGGAAAGCTTCAGGTATTTAACAAGGTGAACTATGTCGATCTGTTCAACTAATTGCACTGGATGACCGATGCATCGTCATATTCTAGGTATGCGTGTTGACGCTACGACCTATCCCCAGGCAACAGAGCAAATCTTGGGCTGGGCTAAGGAAAATGGATCGCGCTATGTCTGCGCCGCCAATGTACACATGACTATGGAGGCCTACGATCATGCCGCATTTGCCCAGGTTGTAGCTCGGGCGGACCTGGTGACTTCTGATGGCATGCCGCTTGTTTGGGCTTTGCGGGCTTTAGGGGTCCCCCAAGCCGAACGGGTTTATGGTCCCACCTTGACCCTATATGTTTGCGCGGCAGCGGCGGAGCAAGGGGTTCCCCTAGCCCTCTACGGGGGAACTCCAGAAAGCCTTCAAGGGTTTACTTCTTTTCTTCAAACCAATTATCCTAAGATCCAAATTGTTTGTCAGATTGCTCCCCCTTTTCGAGCCTTAACTCCCGAGGAAAACAGTATTTACACGGAGCAACTACGCAACTCTGGGGCACGGATCACCCTAGTAGGGATCGGTTGTCCGAAGCAAGAGTATTGGATGGCAGCCCATCAAACGCAGATTCCTGGGGTGATGATCGGCGTAGGTGCAGCCTTTGATTTCCATTCAGGGCGGGTACGTCAAGCCCCTCTTTGGATGCAGAAAATCGGTCTGGAGTGGCTTTTCAGACTATTGGTTGAACCTCAAAGACTATGGCGTCGTTATGTGTACAACAATCCTCGTTTTATTGTTTTATTTATTTTTCAGTGGTTGAGCAACAAGATCTTAAAAAGTTAGTTGTATTCTAGTACACAATCCTAATTACAGATATCTGGGCAGAAACGCTGATAGTAATCCAGATCATTCTCCTTTAATCTAAGGAAATGTAATTTTGGCATGGCTAATAAACTTTTTGTGGCTTAAAACCCCTCCATAACTAGTTTCCATCCTCACCCTACCCCCGGACACCCTCAATGAATTGTCTGCGTTTTTTTGTTGCATTGTTATGCACGTTTTTTGTTGGGTATCCTATCTTTGCACAGCCCTCTGCACATCCAGATGATAAAGTTTCGCTTAAATATTTCAATATGCATATTCACAATTCAACATCGGTTCCTTGGCCCGTAACACCTTTTCATTCTTGGCGCCTATGGGATGCTCAGGTACAGTGGTCCATGCTAGAAGTAGCGCAGGATCAATGGGATTTTAAGAAGCTTGACCATTATCTGGAGCTGGCAAAGCAAAACAATGTCAATATTTGTTATGTCCTTGGCCAAACACCCACGTGGGCTTCTTCCCGACCGGATTATTCCTCTTCCTATGGCTGGGGGGCCGCCTTTCCTCCGACTGATATCGAAGACTGGCGGGATTATGTGCGGACAATTGCCACCCGCTATAAAGGACAAATTAGCTGTTATGAAATTTGGAATGAACCGAATCTAACGGCTTACTATGCTGGAACGCCTCAGGAGTTAGTAGAGCTGGCCCGCGAAGCCTATCCAATTCTTAAAGAAATTGATCCTGAGATAATCTTAGTTGGGCCAGGGGTGGTTCGGGAAGTCGGAATCCCCTGGTTAGATGATTATTTTGAGGCTGGAGGTGGGTCTTTTCTTGATGTTGTAGCTATGCACAGTTATGCCAATCCCCCAGAAACTATTCTGAGTGTAATTGTGGATGATGTTAAGGATCTAATGCTCCAATACAGCATCAAAGATAAACCCCTTTGGCTAACGGAACAGGGCGGTGGATCAGGAAAAGTTTTTGCTGATGATGGTGTTGCCTACGTAGCCCGCTCGCACTTCATTAATTGGGATGCAGGGATCCGCAGTTATTACTGGTATGCCTGGGATAACGACTGGTGGGTCACGATTTTAATGGTTGATGCAGAGGATAAATCAACCTTGACCGATGCGGCCCAATCCTATATGGCCACGCAAAAATGGATGATCGGCAGTAGGATTGAACCCTGTTCTATTGACGATAGCAAGACTTGGACCTGTCGGGTTTTTCGGGAGGATGGGTTTAGGGGTATTGTGGTTTGGAACCCTGACAAAACCCTCAATTTCGAGGTTAAGAAAGAAGATGGCTATCAACTCCTTGAGGATCTCTATGGGGGTACGCTCAATTTGAACCCTGGGGTATATTCCATTGGGCCATCCCCCTTGTTTTATTACAGCACTAAGTTTGCTGCGATCACATCACCCCATCCAACTGTTAGCGTTGCCCAAGGTGCCGCTGCAAACTATAGTCTGTCCCTTAATCGTACTAACGTAACGGAGAAAATCACCCTTAGTGCTCAGGGCTTGCCCTCTGGGGTCAAGGCGGTTTTTGGACCCACGGTGGTAACCGGATCTACGGCAACCCTAACTTTTTATACCGATGGTAGTACGCCCATAGGGACCCATACCCTTCAGATCAATGGCTCGGTCCCTGAGGGATACCGCATTGCCCCCTTAACGGTCACATTAGTGGTTAATCCCCCTCCTAACCTCACCGACATCACAAATAAAGTTCAGATTACGGCTAGTGGGTTTGTACAAACTTCCCGCCTTCGGCAGCAAGTTACCCTCAATAATCGCAGTGGACTTACTTGGAGTGGGCCCATGTCTCTTGTCCTTGATGAACTTACCCCTGGAGTACGCATTACAGGTAAGAATTTGGGTGTATCCAATCAATCCTTAGTACTCATTCCAGCCCTTTCTTCAGGCGTCTATCTTCGGGCCTCAGACCCGTCCCCTGTGCTTACCCTAGAATTTGATAACCCAACTCCCAACTTAATCAGCTACACACCACGTCTTTTAGATCAAGATCTCTTAGCGGTCGAAGCCAACATTGTCAAAAGTGGCGTAGTATCGGTTACGCGTAGTGTTCAACAGCTCACCCTTACCAACCCAACCAGTCAAATCCTAAAAGGCCCCTTATTTGTTGGCATAGAAGGTTTAGCGACGGGAGTAAAGTTAGTCAACACTATCGGTCAAAGTCCTACGGGAATTCCACTGGTTCCTTTAAGTACTCAGGATCTTGCCGGGGGTGCATCGCAAACCATAGCCCTAGAGTTTGAGAATCCTACCCCTAATCCGTTGAGCTATACCACCAAGCTGTTTGCGAGCAGTACCTTTATGACTTCAGCGCCAGCGACTCCTGTACAGGTACGTACCGTCAAAATGAAGAAGACACAGGTTAAAACCCAGTATTCTCAGCAACGATCATCCCAGCAACTCAAGGTGCGTTTCCCTAGTCAGCCCTGACCATTGGACAGGTAATCTAGATTTATGGAAAAAAAAAGGTCGCCTTTTGGTTGGCTGACGGCTTTGGGCCTTAGCGGTCTACTCGTGGCCCTAGCCCTAATACAGGGAACCGGGTTCCCCTTAGGATTAGGGCTAGCTCTAACCACCTTAGCCGGGTGGCTGGCCCTACCCCTTTTGCGGGAACTCAAGATCCAGCAAGTGATCCGGGTTGAGGGTCCAACTTCCCATCGCATTAAAAGCGGGACCCCAACTATGGGAGGAGCTTTTTGGATTCCAGTGGCGGTAGTGTTGGGTTTTATCTGGAATGCCAACCCTTCGGCTCAAGCAGTGTGTGTCCTGACCCTAAGCTATGGGCTGGTGGGCTTCTGGGATGACTGGCTCGTAATCACCAGTCAACCAGGGGGAAAACGGGGTATGTCGGCACGTCTAAAGCTTTTACTTCTAAGTGCTGCTGGAATCTTATTTTGTTTTTACTTGGCGTTTGTCCTTTGGTCAGGAATATTAGATCAACATACGATGGTCCTCGATTGGCAAGCCCAGCCTTGGATCCCCCTGGGGCTTTTATTTTGGCCCCTAGCACTTTTTGTTTTAGTCGGGACGAGCAATGCTGTCAATCTCACTGATGGGCTTGATGGCTTGGCAAGCGGAACAGCAGCGATTGCTGCGGCGTGTCTAGGGCTATTGGTTGGCCCCGATCTAGCCCCACTTTGCTGGATCATGACGGGGTGCTGTTTGGGCTTTTTAGTGTTCAACCACAATCCCGCTAAGGTTTTTATGGGCGATACCGGGTCCTTAGCCTTGGGGGGATTTTTGGGAAGCGTTGCCCTGTTGAGCGGTGAGCTTTTAGCGATGCTCCTTGCTGGGGGGGTTTTTGTGATCGAAGCCTGTTCCGTTATGGCCCAGATCAGCTATTACAAAGCCACCAAAGGCCCAGATGGTAAAGGTAAACGCCTTTTACGTATGGCCCCGCTCCATCACCACTTTGAACTAAGCGGCTGGAATGAAGTACACATAGTAACTTTTTTTTATAGCTTGGCCTTAGCCTTAGCCGTCGGTGCAGTGCTATTACGCGGCTAGGATCTTTTTAGGTCCTCAGATTAGGTCCTCAGATCGTTTGATAGGTTTTGGCTTTATCACAAAAGGCTATGCTCAGGTGCCCTTTTCTGAATTCCCGTACTTTGCCCTAGTCAAATGGGCAAAACTGGGATTATATAGGTGTATCCCAACCCGCACCTGCCCTATGTCTTCGATGCCGCCGATCCAGCCGGAGGTTATGCCGCAGCAGGCTACCTTTACCCTAAAGGAATTGGTGGCGCAACTCAACCGGGAGCAACGTAAGATCCAGGACTTACTGGCTTCTTTAGGGTATGCCCTGCGGAGTTTGAATCTTAATCAATTGCTAGAGCTGGTTCCTTTTATGGCCTGTCGCGTCACCGACGCCGATGCCGGGATCGTTGTTTTATTTCAAGATGAACGCCTGCGGGTTGAGAAATTTTATTGCCCCCAAGGTCCAACATTACAAGAACTTCAAGATGCTTTTTTAGCCCTCGGCGAAGCTCCGGTTTCCCCGGATACCCTGGATACCTGGCTCAAAGAGCACCTCAGCCCCAAGCTCAAACTCTTTCATACCCCAATTTTAGTCAAGGGCAATACCCGCGCCCATCTATGGGTTTTGAGTGAACAGGAACAGTATCGTTGGACGGAAAGCCGTCAAAAACTCCTGCGCTTAGTCGCCGATCAAACCGCCGTTGCCATTGAAAATGAAGACCTCAGTGCCCAACTACGGCATCAGAAATTATTGACTCTGGAGCTAGATATTGGTTCTGAGATCCAAGCCCGGCTATTGCCCAGTGATTGCCCCAATATTGCTGGTTTGGCGGTAGCGGCCCGTTGTGAAAATGCCTCTAAAGTCGGCGGGGATTACTACGACTTTATTGAGATCCTAGATACCCCCCGCTGGGGTTTAGCTTTGGGCGATGTGATGGGTAAAGGCGTACCGGCGGGACTGATCATGATGATGACCCGTGGGATGTTGCGCTCCGAAGTACTCCGCCAAGAGCCTCCGGCGCAGATCTTGACCCATCTCAACCGGGTTATGTTTGCAGATTTAGAAAACTCTAAACGATTTGTAACGCTCTTTTATGCGGAGTACAATCCTGAAACCAGGCAACTGATCTATAGCAATGCCGCCCATCCCCGTCCTTTTTATTGGCAAGCCGATAGCCAAAAGTTTTATCCCCTAGATTTAGCGGGTACTTTAATTGGGTTGGCAGGGGATACGGTCTACCCTCAAGACACGATTTATCTTCAACCGGGAGATGTGGTCGTGTGTTACACCGATGGGTTTACGGAAGCTGCTAACCAGTACAACCGCCGCTACGGGGAAGAACTGTTAGCCGAACAGGTCCAATGGGCCTGTAGCTGCTTAAGTACCCCCAACGAGATCCTTGAGTACCTGTATGGACAGATCCATGAATTTTGTGGGGGTCGCAGTGGCGATGATATGACCATGATGGTGATCAAGGCAAACTAACCTGAAGGAGTTTAATTGTGGATCTGATACCTATTGACGTGTGGTGGCTCCTCGCCAAAGTTAGACCTGATCAAGATGTCATGCTAAACATTCAGCTTTTTTGGGAAGACCTCCTCAAAACCGGAAAGCTAGGGGCTGGGATCGTGGGATTTGTGCTGGGATTTTTACTTAAGAGCATTACCAGCTAATGCGCCAAGGAAATTTTCAAGACCCCCTAAATCCCATTACCGCGCGGTTTAATGCCAGTCTTTCCTTTGACCGTGTGCTTTTGCCCTATGACCTTACCGGATCTGAGGCCCATGTAAGAATGCTGACCCAAGTGGGCATTTTGACGGACCAAGAGGGGCTGATGCT
This sequence comes from Gloeobacteraceae cyanobacterium SOY_34_metabat_371, assembly GCA_031398925.1. Taxonomy (GTDB): domain Bacteria; phylum Cyanobacteriota; class Cyanobacteriia; order Gloeobacterales; family Anthocerotibacteraceae; genus JANNOF01. The sequence goes on from JANNOF010000280.1 coordinate 15,007, forward strand.
CCTTGAAGGCCTGGCTCAAATCCGTCGAGAATGGCAAACGGGAGCCTTTGATCCCCAGGATGCTGAGGATATTCATTCTGCTGTCGAAACCCGGCTCACCGCGCTTTTAGGGGATGTGGGTAAAAAGCTCCATACCGCCCGCTCCCGCAATGATCAAGTGGCCACGGATCTAAAGCTCTACACCCGTGATCAAATGCAACAGCTTGATCTGGCCCTACGGGCTTTACAAGGGGCCTTGCTGGATCTGGCTACGGGTCATGTGGAAACCCTGATCCCGGCCTATACCCACCTCCAACGGGCGCAACCGGTGAGCTTAGGGCATTATTTTTTGGCCTACTTTGAGATGTTTGACCGCGACCGGACCCGCCTCACGGATTGTCTGGATCGTATGGATCAATGTCCTCTAGGTGCCGGGGCTTTAGCGGGAACTACCCTGCCCATTAACCGCCACTTGAGTGCCCAACTTTTAGAATTTCGTCAACCCACTGAAAATTCTTTGGATTCTGTCAGTGACCGTGATTATGTCGTTGAATTACTCAATGGTCTAAGTCTGATCATGGCCCATCTAAGTCGCCTTAGTGAAGAGCTGATCCTGTGGAGTTCCCAGGAATTTGGCTTTATTGGTCTTACCGACCGTTGCGCCACCGGGTCGAGCCTCATGCCCCAAAAGAAAAATCCCGATATTCCCGAATTGATCCGGGGCAAAACGGGCCGAGTATATGGTCATTTAATGGGTCTATTGACGGTGATTAAGGGGCTACCCTTGGCCTATAACAAAGACCTCCAAGAAGACAAAGAGCCGCTTTTTGATAGCCTCCAGACGGTCTTAGGGTGTCTAGAAGCGATGCGGATCTTTTTAACTGAGGGCATTGAAATCCGGGTTGAGCGCCTAGCCCAGGCGGTTACCGAAGATTATAGCAACGCCACCGATGCGGCGGATTATCTGGTCCGCAAAGGCATTCCGTTTCGAGAAGCCTACTATGTCATTGGCACCATCGTGCGGGAAGCCAGCGCCCAAGGGCTATTACTCCAGGACTTACCCCTCAGCTCTTGGCAAACCGCCCATGCGCTTTTTGATCAAGATATCTATCAAGCCATCGCGCCGCAACAGGTGGTCAGTGCCCGCAATAGCTATGGGGGCACCGGGTTTGCCCAAGTGCGTCAAGCCTTAGACCGGGCTAAAGTCCGTTGGCACACTTAGGAATAATCTCCCTAGGCTTAGCGCCACAGATCAGCGCGGGATGTATGATACAGTCACCTACCTTGGTAGGATTAAAGAGCGCAACAGCGGGGTTTATCCCCCAGCAAGGATCGGTCGATGTATATCGCAGTTGTAGGGCTTAGTCACCGCACCGCCCCCGTTGAACTCCGTGAACGCCTCAGTTTAGTGCACAACCAAAGTACCGAAGTTACCCACGGGCTTTTGGCTTGTGCCCATATCCAAGAGGTTGCTGTACTCAGCACCTGTAACCGCCTTGAAGTCTATGCGGTGGTTTCTGATATTGAAGACGGGGTGCGCGAGATCATTCACTATCTCGCTAAGGTCAAGCAAATAGCCTTAGCGGATTTACAGCCCCACCTGTTTACATTGCTCCATGCCGATGCCGTCATGCATTTATTTCGGGTCTCGGCGGGGTTGGACTCTATGATCCTCGGGGAAGGTCAGATCCTCGCCCAGGTCAAAGTCTCCTATCAAAATGCCCAACAGGGCCAAACCGTTGGACGCATCCTCAATGAACTGTTTAAAGTCGCGATCACCGCAGGCAAACGGGTCCGCACCGAAACCGACATTGGCACTGGGGCCGTATCTATTTCCTCTGCGGCCGTCGAATTAGCCCTGGCTAAAAACCGGACCCTTAAGGGCCGTCATAGTCTAGTGATCGGGGCCGGGGAAATGGGCGCACAGTTTGTCCGTCACCTGATCGCCAAGGGAGCGGACCGCATTAGCTTGCTCAATCGCTCCGTTGACCGGGCAGAGGCTTTGGCTGCCCAGTTTCAGCAATCGATCACCGTTTGGGGTTGGGATCAACTATTAGATGTCGTCCAGGTAGCGGACTTGGTCTTTACCAGTGTCACTACCGAAGACCCGATTTTGGCCCGTATTGATCTTGAGGGCTTTACACG